>NZ_JAFBBR010000001.1:2863080-3181200 GCF_016907295.1 Microbacterium dextranolyticum | reverse complement strand
ATGGCGCCGATCCGCAAGGCGGGCAAGCTGCCGCGTCCGGCGGCATCCGTCGACTACGCGCTCGAGTACGGCACGGCCTCGATCGAGATGAGCGACGACCTGCCGCGCGGCTGCCGCGTGCTGCTCGTCGACGACATCCTCGCCACCGGCGGCACCCTGCGGGCGGGCCAGCAGCTGCTCGCGGAGCTGGGCCTCGTCTGCGCCGGCACCGCCGTGATCATGGAGCTCGACGGTCTCGGCGGGCGGGACGTCTGCGGACCGGTGCACTCGGTCTTCCGCGTTTGATGCGGAGGCCGGCGCTCAGAGCGTCGGCGTGGCCATGCGTCGAAGGGCGACGCCCTGGCTGACCGCGAACGCGGCGACATCGATCGCGAGGACGAGCGCGGCCACGCACAGCACGACCGTGCCGGCGAACAGCCCGGTGGTGGCCAGGCCCGTGCTCGCCACGATGTTGGCGATCATGACCGCGCGCGTCCTCGACCGGAGCGGGCGGGCGAACGACGCCGTCCACACGTAGCCGCCCCAGAGCGCCGTCGCGACGCCGACAGCGGCGAGCAGCAGCGGCGGCAGAGCGACGGAGTCGCTCGTCAGCGGTGCGGACAGGGCGATCAGAAGACCGAGCGCGACGCAGTAGACGGCGTCGACGCGCAGGCTGAGACGGGCGATCCGGATGCCACTCATACGACCCATTCTGGCCGCGGTGGTCCGCACGGTCGACCCGCGCCGGTGCACGCGGGGTTCAGCTGCGCGGAGGCGGCGGGGCCACGGGGAATGGGATACTCGGAGCACTCCACCGCGACTGCGCGCAGGGCCCCCGCCCCGCCGCTCCGACCGAAAGGCCCCCGTGGGAACCGCGACCTCCGAACCCACCGTGCACTTCACCTCCTCGACGGCGGCGCAGATCCGCTACGCCGGTGAGGTCGACGAGGTGTACGCCTCGACGGCGGAGGGGCTGCGCGGCCGCGTGGTCGAGTCGATCCGCCTCATCGCCGCGTCGGCCGGCGAGCCGGTCACCGCGATCGTCGTCGAAGGCTCCGTGCGCTGGCCCCTGATCGTGCACCCCGACGGCAGCTTCATCGAGGCGACGACTCTCGCCGAGACGGAGGACGGCGAGCCCGCGGCGTCGCCCCGCGCCGCGCGCGCGGGTGATGCGCCCGCTGCCGCGCGCCCCGCCGTCGCTCCGGATGCCGCGGACGACGCATCCCGCGAGAGCACCGCGGCCGCCGCGGTCACCCCCGCCCCAGCCGCCCCCGCGTCGGCCCCGTCGCGTCCGGCGGCGGCCCCCGCCGCGCCGCGATCGGCCGCGCGTGCCGAGGCGGCGGCGCCGGCATCCGAGGCCCCGGCCCTCCGCGGCACCGCGCAGCGCGGCGAGGCGCCGCGTCGCGAGTCCGCCGCGCGAACGGCGCCGACCGTCGACGACCTGCTGGCCTCGCGCGCCGACCGGGCGAAGCCCCGTGCCATGCAGGGGTGGCAGGGGGCGGTCCGCCGTGCGACGGCCGGTCTCATCTCGCCCCGTCCCGGCAAGACGGAGCAGTCGCGCCTCGACCGCGAGCGCGCCGTGCAGCGCCGGCTCGACGGACCTCGGACGATCGTCATCCTCAACCCGAAGGGCGGCGCGCACAAGACGACCTCGACGCTTCTGCTCGCCGCGACGTTCGGAACGCAGCGCGGTGGGGCCACCCTCGCCTGGGACAACAACGAGACGCGGGGAACCCTGGGCTGGCGCGCCCAGAACGCCCCGCACCACCGCACGGCGGTCGACCTGCTCGAGCACCTCGACTCGTTCGCCGAGCCGTCGCAGGCGAGTCTCGCCGCTCTCGACACCTATGTGCGGACGCAGGTGGATGCGCGCTTCGACGTGCTCGCCTCGGACGAGGACGCCGCTGCCTCCTCTACGATCGACGCGGCCGCCTTCGACCGGCTGCACGGCGTGCTCTCGCGCTACTACCGCCTGCTCATCGTCGACACCGGCAACAACATGCGCGCTTCGAACTGGGTGGCCGCGGTCGCCGCCGCCGACCAGCTCGTCATCGTCTCGACCGTGCGTGAAGACACCGCCGCGAGCGCGGCGTGGCTGCTCGACGGCCTGCGTGAGAAGGGCTTCGACCAGAAGATCGACGAGGCCGTGACGATCCTCGCCGCGCCCTCGGCCAAGCCCGACCGCAAGCTCGCCGAACGGCTCGAGAAGCACTTCGCGCAGGTCACCGCCGACGTCGTGCACGTGCCGTTCGATGCGGCGCTCGTCGACGGCGGCCCGATCGACTTCGATGCGCTCTCGCCCGAAACGCGCGACGCGTGGCTCTCGGTCGCGGCATCCATCGCCGCCCGCCTCTGAGCGGTAGGCCCCGAAGCGGCCCCGTCCGGCCGTTTTTCCGCGGTGTGACGGCCGCGTAAATCCTCCGCGTCAGTGTGCGCGAACGGCCCGCCCGGCGCGCACGAGCGCCCTAGGGTCACGGGTAACGACGAAGGCGTGGCCTTCTGCTCGCGGGTCCGCCGAAGAGGAGGACCCATGACCGAGACGGCCGTCACGCCGCAGAAAGCGCGCCGCACCCGTACCGACAACACCGTCGACACGATCCCCCCGCTCGCGCGGCTGTTCCCCCTGGGACTGCAGCACGTGCTCGCCCTCTACGCGGGAGCGGTGGCCGTGCCGCTCATCGTCGGCGGCGCTCTCGGGTACAGTTCGGCCGACCTCGCCTTCCTCATCAGCGCCGACCTGTTCATCGCCGGCATCGCGACGATCGTGCAGTCCGTCGGCTTCTGGCGGTTCGGCGTGCGCCTTCCCCTCATGCAGGGTGTGACGTTCGCCGCGGTCGGCCCGATGATCGCGATCGGGCAGCAGCACGGCATCACGACGATCTTCGGCTCGGTCATCGCCGTGGGCCTGTTCATGATCCTCGTCGCGCCGTTCTTCGCGCAGCTGCTCAGGTTCTTCCCCCCGATCGTGACCGGCACGGTCATCCTCATCATCGGTCTGTCGCTGATGAAGGTCGCCGCCGGCTGGATCGTCACGGGGTCCAGTGCCGACCACCCCGGCGCGCCGCCCGTGAACGTCGCCTTCGCCTTCGGCACGCTGCTGTTCATCGTGCTGCTCGAGCGGTTCGCCCCGCCCGCGCTGGCGCGCGTGTCCGTGCTGCTCGGCCTCGTCATCGGAACGATCGCGGCGCTGTTCGTGCCCGGGATGGTCGACTGGTCGGGTGTCGGCGAGGCACAGTGGTTCGCCGTGGTGACCCCGTTCCACTTCGGTCTGCCGACGTTCGAGATCTTCTCGATCCTGTCGATGCTGATCGTCGGCATCGTCATCATGACCGAGACCACCGGCGACATGATCGCCGTCGGCGAGATCGTCGACAAGCCGGTCGGTCGTCGCCAGCTCGCGGACGGCCTCCGCGCCGACGGGCTCGGCACGCTCCTGGGCGGTGTGTTCAACACGTTCCCGTACACGGCCTTCGCGCAGAACGTCGGCCTCGTGTCGCTCACCGGCGTGCGCTCGCGCTACGTCGCCACGATGGCCGGCGGCATCCTCGTCGTCCTCGGCCTCATCCCGAAGGTCGCCGCCCTCGTCGAAGGCGTGCCGCGCGCCGTCCTCGGCGGCGCCGGGATCGCGCTGTTCGGAATGGTCGCAGCCAGCGGCATCCGCACCCTCACGAAGGTGAAGTTCAACAACAAGAACGTGCTCGTGGTGGCCCTCTCGGTGGGTGTCGCGCTGCTGCCGACCGTCGCCCCGACGATCTACGACCAGTTCCCGGACTGGTTCCAGCTGATCTTCGACTCGGGCATCTCGGCCGGTGCGATCGTCGCGATCCTGCTGAACCTGCTGCTCAACAGCGAGCAGATGCGCGCGGCGCAGAAGGACGAGCCCGCCCTCGGCGGCTACGACGCCGTGCGCGGTCCCGCCGCCGCAGCACTGACCCACCCCGATGCGGAGGGCACCGGGCTCATCCCGACCCACGTGCTCGACGAGGCCTCCGACTCCGCACAGGACGCGAAGGCCTGATCCCCCCGGACGGCCACGCCCTCCGCGCGGACGAGAGCCGCGCGGAGGGCGTTCGTTCAGCGGTCGAGGTCGGCGCGGATGAGAGCCCTGATGCGTGCCGCGGCATCGGGCGCGGCGGCGGCGAGCGTGCCCAGCGCCGCGATCGGATAGCCGTCGGCGAGCCACCGCTGGGCGACGGCCGACACGTCCAGGCGCGCGTCGCCCGTCGATCCGGCACCGCCGTGCGGAGCGGCGTCGGAGGATGCCGGCTCGGCGACTGCGGCGGTCGCGCGCTCGATGCGCACGGGATCGACGACGTGGGCCGCGCGCAGGGCGTGCGCGGCGAGCTCGCGCGCGGCACGCAGGGCGCCCGCGTGCACGGCGCGATCGGCCAGCAGCGTCAGCGTGCGGGCGTGCTCGCCGCGTCGCAGTGCGGCGAGGGCGGTGGCACGGATCCCGGCCACGCTCGCGCGGCGAGCACCGGATGCCTCGCCCTCGACGGTTCCCGGGTGCCGCGTCGCGGGCCGCCCCGACGCGGACTCGGCCGGCGCCTCGGACTCGGCCGGCGACGCGGACTCGGTCGGCGCCTCGCCCGGGGCCTCGGCCGCGTGGTCGGCGCCCTCGCTGTCGAGAAGAGCGGCCACGAGCCGTGCGGGGGCTGCGGCATCCCACGGCCCGTCGCTGCCGCGGCGCTCGGCGTCGGCGGCGGCCACCGCCACCGCGAACAGGTCGTCGTCGATCGTGTCCGCCTGCGCGAGCAGCACGGCGGCGACCTCGGCGTACCAGCGCGCCCGGGTCGCGGCGGGGATGCGCCCGACCGCCTCCAGCGCCGCGTGCGCGGCGGCACGTGCCTGTTCGACCCGTCCGGCCGCATCGAGCACGACGGCCGCCTCGGCCAGTACGGTCGCCTCGCCACGCGCCCGCGTCCGGCGCTCCAGCGCGGTGCCGTGGCGCGCTTCCGCGACGGCGGCGACCACCGCCTCCGCCGCGCGCACCGCGGGGGCGGTCGGGCCGGTCACGGCGACGGTCGTGCGCAGGGCGCCCGTCGGAGGAATCATCGCCGAGCGCTCGATGAGCGCGAGCGCACGGTCGGCGGCGGCGCGCGCACGGGGCAGGTCGGGAGCGGCGGGTTCCGGGGTGTCGCCGTCGGAGGGCTCGCGCGCCGCCAGCAGCTGGGCGACGGTGGCCAGTCCCGAGATGTCGTCGGGGCAGGCGAGGGCGGCATCCGCGGCATCCGTCGCCACCGACCCGAGCGCCGCCTCGGCGACAGGGCTCAGCGCCAGAGCGGTCCGCACCGACAGTCGTGCGGCCACATCGGCCTCGGCGACCGCCCGGCGCACCCGGTCGCCGATCTCGTCGACGACGGCACGCGCCTCGCCCGCCGTGCGGCGGCCCGCGTCGACGCGTCCTGCCTGCATCAGCGCGACGGCGGCCACCGCGAGCGTGCGCGCGGCGAGCGCCCACTCTTCGTCCCGTGACGACCGGAACTGCCGTCCGCGCAGGTTCTCGACGCTCGGCGCCGCGTCGAGGTCGGTGAACGCCCGCTCGATGAGCCCTCGGGCATCCACCGCGGTTCCGGCGCCGTCGGCGCCCAGGTGCAGGGCGGTCCCGGCCACGGCCTGGGCCGTCCGCAGCAGCGCGCCGCGCGGGGCGTCGTCGCCGAGGCGTGCCAGCGCATCGTCCAGGATGCCTCGCGCCGCCGGGTCGCCCGCCCGTGCTGCCGCGCGCGCGACGTACGCCTGCTCGATCGCGACGTCGGTGCGCACGCGGGCGCCCAGCGCGACCGCCCGCTCGGTGTCGCCGAGCAGCGCGAAGACGGGAGCGAGGCGCCGCGGCACCGTTCCCCCGGCGGGTTCCCACCCCGCTGCGGAGACGAGCACAGTGGCGAGGGCGACGAGGTCGGCGGGGGTGCGAGCTGTCTCGGCGATCGCGGCCGCCGCCTCGCGGGCCTGCTGCGCCGCGGCATCCGGATCGCGCGCCGTCAGCACCTGGGCCCGGCGCGCGTCGGTGACGAGCGCGATGAGGCGTCGATGCTCGTCGCGGCGCGCGTGCATCGAGCGGGGGAAGGCCGCCGAGAGGGTGAAGTCCGGGGCGTTCTCCCAGCCCCAGTCGTCATGCGCCGATGCCGCCGAGGCGTGCAGCGCCGTGCGGAACGGCGCGAGTGCGCGCGCTCGGAATCCGGCGTCGTCCTCGGCTCCGGCCGGGAGCGGACCGACGTGCAGGGCGCGCACGATCCGACCGATGGATGCCTCGTCCCGCACCCACCATCGGCGCCCCGCGCCATCGCCGTCGACCCGCAGCTCCGTCGTGTCGGCGGTCGGCAGCAGCGCGGTGACGGCGGCGTGCGAGCGGCCCACCAGCCGAGCGAGGTCGTCGGTGGACAGTGCGAAGCCGGCCGCCGCGATCAGACCGGCCAGATGCGCCCCGAGACGCGTGCGCATGAGGCCCGCACGCGGCGACCGCGCGAACCGACCCGCGGGCTCCGACGTGGCATCCTCCCCGGTCACTCCAGTCGCAGACCGCCGCCGAGGTTGACGGGGCTGTCGACGATGTTGCCGACGATACCCCGGATGATGCCGGCGCCGTCGGCCCCGCGCAGGCTGTCGTACCAGGCGTCGGTCACGGCGGCGTCGAACGCGTGCGTCTCCCACCCGCGTCGCCGCGCGCGCAGGACGAGCTCGCCCGCGCGTTCGGCCCGGACTCTCTCGTAGCGGTGCAGGGTGTCGGCGACGCTCACGGTGTTGGTCGCGAACGCGATGCCGAGGGCGAAGGCGTCCTCGAGCGCGGAGCAGGCCCCCTGGCCGATGTCGGGCGCCGTGTTGTGCGCCGCGTCGCCGAGGATCGCGACGCGACCCTTCGCCCACGTGGCGAACGGGGTGATGTCCCAGATCTCGACGCGGTTGAGCGAGGCCGCGGGATCGATCGCGTCGATCAGCGACGTCACGCCCGGTGCCCAGCCGGCGAAGGCCTCGCGCAGGGGTGCGACGCCGTCGGCACGGTCGTACGGCAGACCCGCGGGCTGCGGCACGTCGAACCAGAAGTAGAAGCGGTCTCCCGCGACCGGCATGACCGCGGCGCGCTTGCCGTCGGCGACATACGTCGTCCAGGCGTCGGCGCGCCCGACGCCTGCGTCGACGGGGATGAGACCGTTGAAGTTGGTGTACCCGGAGTACTCGCGCACGATCTCGTCGGCGCCGTCGGGCTGCACGTACGCACGCGTGATCGAGCGTGCGCCATCGGCGCCGATCAGCACGTCGCCGGTGTCGGTCGAGCCGTCGGCGAACGTGACGGTCACCTGTGCGCCGTCGTCGGTGATCCGCGTCATCTTCATGCCGAGGTGGACGTTGTCGAGCCCCACTCTCTGCATGAGCAGCGCCTGCAGATCGGCGCGCGCCACCGGGTAGGGCTTCTGCCCGGTCTGTGCCGTCACGGGGGCGAGGGAGAAGTCGCACATCGTCTGGCCGGTGCGCCCGTCGAGGTAGACCATGTCGGCCATGTCGCCGCCGAGGGCGGCGACCTCGTCGGCGAGGCCGAGCCAGTTGAGCACCTTCACCCCGTTCGACCACAGCGACAGTGCGGCACCGACCGGCTTGTTCTCGCGCATCTGGTCGTAGACGACGACCTCGTGTCCGAGCTTCTGCAGCGCGATCCCCGCGCTCGTCCCGCCGATGCCGGCGCCCACGATGATGACCTTCATGCTCGGAGGCTAGGGCGGCCGTGTCACCTGCGTGTTACTGCGCGGATGCCACGCCGTTACACCGCGGCGCGTTCAGCTGCCGCGGTACGTGGAGTACGAGAAGGGACTGAGCAGCAGGGGCACGTGGTAGTGCGTGCGGTCGCCCACGGTGAACTCGACCGTCACCGACGGGTAGAAGGTCTCGACCCCGCGACCGGCGAAGTAGAGGCCGGTCGCGAAGGTCAGCGTGTAGTCGCCGGGGGGCAGCGCATCGGGACCGATCGAGAGCCGCCCGTCGTCGTCGGTGCGACCGCGCGCGACTTCGGTGCCGGACGAGTCCGCGAGCACGACGGGCACGCCCGTGGCGGGTGTGCCCGCGGTCGCGTCGAGGATGTGCGTGGTCAGGTGGCTCATGGGACTCCTCGGGTCGGCGCGGGATCAGAGGGCGGATGCCGGGGCATCCGCGACGGCGCTGCGCAGGCGCAGCAGGGCGATCTGACGGAGCTGGTCGAGGGCCTCGGTGCGTTCCGCCTCGTCGTCGAGGGCGAGGCGTCGGGTGAGCTCGCCGAGCATCTCGTCGGGGGTGCGCCCCGCCGCACGGATGAGGAACACGCGCCCGAAGCGCCGCTCGTAGGCGGCGTTGCCGGCGGCGATCGCCGCCGTCGTGTCATCCGCCGCAGTGCGCATCGCGGACTGTTCCGCGCGGGACGCGTCGGCTTCGGCCCCCTCGCCGCGCGGTCTCTCGCCGATGCGCGGGTGGTGTGCGAGCGCGGTGTCGAGATCGGCGGGCGTCCACAGCCGGGCGAGCGCGTCGGCGCGCGCGGCGAGGGCGTCGGCCGAACCGTACGGGCGTCCCGCGACGACCGCGTCGACCCAGTGCGTGATCGCGGCCCACACGCCGACGACGGATGCCGCCTCGGTGTCGTCCAGAGCGTCGAAAGCGGCCGGGGTGAGTGGGGGGTGCGGCATGTCAGTGGCCTCCGTGCACGATGAGCCAGCGGGCCACGGCGGGTTCGGCGCCGGCGTTGTGCAGGCGGTGGGGCCGCGAGCAGGGGTAGCTGATCGCATCGCCCGCGCGCAGCACCACCCGTTCGTCGTCGAAGTCGATCGTGAGCTCGCCCGAGACGACCGTGCCCACTTCGTATCCCTCGTGCCGGAAGAGCGATTCGCCGCCGTGGGCGCTGGAGCCCGCCGGGTACTCCGACTCGAAGTAGTCGACGCCGGGCGTCGCCACGGGCGAGATCCGACGGAACGTCACGCCGCTGCCGAGTTCGATGGCGGAATCCTGCGAGGCCCGGCGCAATCCGAAACCGGTGTCGACGGGCCTCGTGGCGGGCACGTCGTCGACGTCCGGAGCGTCGAACACCGAGGTCAGCGGCACATCGAGCGCGTCGCTGATCGCGATCAGCCGCGACACGCTCGGCTGCATGACACCGCGCTCGATCTGCGAGACCGCGCTCGGCGAGATCCCGAGGCGTGCGGCGAGGTCGCGCGCCGATATCCCCTGACGCAGTCGCAGGGCGCGCAGGCGCTCGCCGACGGTGCCGGCGACGTCGCCGGCGGAGGCATCGGCGACGGCGGTGTCGACAGGGCTCGCCGGGGTGGGGGTCATGTCCGGAATGCTAACCGGCTCGTCCGACCGGTGGGTGGCCGTCCTGGCGAACCGACATCTGTCCGAAACGTGTGAAGGGGCAACTTCACAACGCTGTTACATCGGCGAAACCGGCGGGGGAACGTGAAGCAATAACTTCACATCAGCACCACCAGGCCACGGACTCCACGTCGCGGTCCGCTCCACCTCCACGCCGCGACCGCGGCATCCATCGGACATTCCTGGAAGGTACCCATGCCCTCGACACCCACGCCCGCAGTGACGGGCCCCTACGACATCGTCGAAGCCGCCGGCATGCCGGCCGGCTCCGGCAACATGAAGCCCGAGTACGACGAGCGGCTCGCGAACGAAGACCTCGCGCCGCTGCGCAAGCAGAAGTGGTCGTCGTACAACATCTTCGCGTTCTGGATGAGCGACGTGCACTCGGTCGGCGGCTACGTCACCGCAGGCTCGCTGTTCGCCCTCGGCCTGCAGAGCTGGCAGGTGCTCGTCGCGCTGCTGGTCGGCATCGTCATCGTGCAGTACTTCGCGAACCTCGTCGCCAAGCCCAGCCAGAAGACCGGCGTGCCCTACCCCGTGGTCAACCGGGCGATCTTCGGCATCCGCGGCGCGAACATCCCCGCCATCATCCGCGGTCTCATCGCCATCGCCTGGTACGGCGTGCAGACCTTCCTCGCGGCCGAGTCGCTGAACATCGTCTTCCTGAAGTTCGTGCCCGGCTCGGCGTCGCTCCTGGACGTGTCGTTCCTGGGCCTGTCCGCCCTCGGCTGGATCTCCTACGGCATCCTCTGGGTCGCGCAGTTCCTGCTCTTCTGGAACGGCATGGAGGTCATCCGCCGCTTCATCGACTTCGCCGGTCCCGCCGTCTACGTCGTCATGATCCTCCTCGCGATCTACCTCGTCTCGCAGGCGGGCATCCAGAACATCTCGTTCAACCTGTCGACCAAACAACTCGGCTTCTGGGACTCGATCCCCGTCATGTTCGCCGCGATCGCGCTCGTCGTGTCGTACTTCTCCGGCCCGATGCTGAACTTCGGTGACTTCGCCCGGTACGGAAAGAGCTTCGAGGCGGTCAAGAAGGGCAACTTCTGGGGCCTGCCGATCAACTTCCTGTTCTTCTCGCTGCTGACGGTCATCACCGCCTCCGCCACGGTCCCGGTCTTCGGCCAGCTCATCACCGACCCGATCAAGACGGTCGAGGCGATCGACGGCTGGTTCGCGATCCTGCTCGGCGGCCTGACCTTCGTCACGGCGACCGTCGGCATCAACATCGTCGCGAACTTCATCTCGCCAGCGTTCGACTTCTCCAACGTCGCCCCGAAGAAGATCTCGTGGCGTGCGGGCGGCATGATCGCCGCGGTCGGCTCGGTGTTCCTGACGCCGTGGAACTGGTACTCCAACGACGACGCGATCCACTACACGCTGGGCCTTCTCGGCGCGCTCATCGGACCGCTCTTCGGCATCCTGATCGCCGGCTACTACGTGGCCGCCCGCCAGCGCATCAAGACGGATGCCATGTTCACGATGGATGCGAAGGGGCCCTACTGGTACCGCAAGGGCTTCAACCCCAACGCGATGAAGGCGCTGCTGGTCGCGGGCATCCCCGCCGTCTTCCTCGGGGTCTTCCCCAAGCTGTTCGCCGACATGGGGCTGTTCGACATCTCGTGGATCAGCGACTACAGCTGGTTCATCGGCTGCGGCCTCGGCTACGCCTCGTTCGTCCTGTTCGAGCGGTTCGACCCGCAGGTGCCGACCTTCGACGGCGAGAGCGCCGGAGTCTCGGACGGCACGATCGACGGCGGCGCCGACACGATCGACTCCACCGTCCCCGCGATCTCGGCCGAGATCCCGGTGGCCGCACCGGCGAGCGGAGCAGCCTCGTCGTGAGGATCTTGCTCCTGAACCCCAACACCTCCCGGGCGATGACCGCGAAGATCGCGGCCGCCGCCCGGGAGGTCGCGGGGCCCGGCGTCGAGATCGACGCCGTGTGCCCCGAGGTCGGACCCGCCGCCGTCGAGACGCACCTCGACGAGGTGCGGGCGGCGCTCGCCGTGGTCGAGCTCATCGAGGCCGACCTCGCGACCGGCGGCAGCGACGCCTACGTCATCGCCTGCTTCGGCGACCCGGGCCTCGACGCCGCCCGCGTGCTCGTCGATGTGCCCGTTCTCGGCATCGCCGAGGCCGCGATGCACGTCGCGGCGATGGCGGGGCGCCGCTTCGGCATCGTCACGACCCTCGGGCGCACCCTGGGACGCGCCCGCGACCTCGTCGCCCGCTACGGCATGGAGAGCGCGTGCGGCTCGTACGCTGCCATCGAGATCCCCGTGCTCGAACTCGAGGAGACGAGCGCGGCGACCCTCGCCGCCATCGAGCAGGAGTGCTCGGTGGCCGTCGCCGCTCCCAGCGGCGAGGCGGTGGATGCCATCGTGCTGGGCTGTGCGGGCATGGCCGACTTGTGCGACGTGCTCACCCCGCGCCTGGGCGTGCCCGTCGTCGACGGGGTCGCCGCCGCGGTCGGCCTCGCCGCCGGCATGGTGCGCATGGGCATCCGCACCTCTCAGCGCGGCGAGTACGCGGCGCCCGCGGGAGCGCGGAAACACGAGCGAAACCCTGCGCCGGTAACGTCGGAGAGTTCCCGAGGAGAGGCGGCCCCATGGCAGACGACACGGTGATCCGAGCCGAGCGCGCGTGGATCGACGGGGACTTCCGTCCGGTGCAGGTGCGCGTGACGAACGGTGTGATCAGCGAGATCTCCGAGCCCGTCGGCGCGCCGCGGGGCGCCGTGCAGATCCCCGACGACGCGGTGCTGCTGCCCGGTCTCGTCGACTCGCACGTGCACGTCAACGAGCCGGGCCGCACCGAGTGGGAGGGGTTCCGCTCCGCGACTCTCGCCGCCGCCGCGGGTGGCGTGACGACGATCGTCGACATGCCGCTGAACTCCATTCCGCCCACCACGACCGTCGCGGCCCTACAGATCAAGCGCGCCGCCGCCGCGGCCGCGGCGCACGTCGACATCGGATTCTGGGGCGGAGCGGTGCCCGAGAACCTCGGCGAGCTCGGTCCCGTGCACGAGGCCGGCGTCTTCGGGTTCAAGAGCTTCCTCGCCCCCAGCGGCGTGGACGAGTTCGGGCACCTCGATCGCGCACAACTGGATGCCGCGATGGACGAGATCGCCCGCATCGGGTCGCGCCTGATCGTCCACGCGGAAGACCCCGACCTGCTCGGCGACGGCGGGGCGCTCGGGCGCGGGTACGCCGCGTTCCTGGCATCCCGCCCGCCCGCGAGCGAAGAGGCCGCGATCGACGCCGTCATCGCCGCCGCGCGCCGCTCGGGCGGACGCGCCCACATCCTGCACCTGAGCGACGCGGCGGCCCTGCCCGCGATCCGCGCGGCCAAAGCCGAGGGTGTCGACCTCACGGTCGAGACCTGCCCGCACTACCTGACCATCACCGCAGAAGAGATCCCCGACGGGGCGAGCGAGTTCAAGTGCTGCCCCCCGATCCGCGAGGCCGGCAATCAGGACCTCCTCTGGCAGGGCATCGTCGACGGCACGATCGACGCGATCGTCAGCGACCACTCGCCCTCCACCGTCGAGCGCAAGCGGGCCGGGTCGGGCGACTTCGGCCTCGCGTGGGGCGGCATCTCGGGTCTGCAGGTGGGCCTGTCGGCCGTGTGGACCGAGGCGCGCCGCCGTGGCATCCCGCTCGAGACCCTGCTGCCGCTGTTCACGACCGGCCCCGCCCGCGTCGCGGGGCTGCCGCACGTCGGCCGCATCGAGGTCGGCGCCCCCGCGCACCTGACGGTGTTCGGCGTCGACGACGCGCTGCGCATCGACGCGCGCGCGCTGCAGCACCGCAACCCCATCTCGGCCTATGACGGCAAGGTGCTCACCGGCAAGATCCGCCGCACCTGGCTGCACGGACAGAGCGTCTTCGACGCCAGTGAAGGGGGCGCCGGCGAGGCGCCGTGGTTTCGCCGCCCGCCGAGCGGTCGGCTTCTGACGAGGGGGACGGTATGACGATCCTGCAGCCGGGCGTCGGTGAGATCACCGGCGACCACTATGTGGCGGCGACGCCGGGCACCGTCCTGTGGGGGCGCCTGCCCTGCGCCGCCGATGCGCCCGTGCTCGAGGTCGAGCCCGGAGCCACCGTGACCTTCGACACGATCAGCCACGAAGGCATCCTGCCCGATCAGGGGCAGGATCCGCTCGCCTACTTCACGGGCCACGGCGTGCCGGCCGACCAGGTGCTGAGCGACGCGATCGAGGTCGCGGCGACCGTCGCGCGCGACGCCGCCGCCGACGGTCCGCACGTCGTCACGGGGCCGGTGTTCGTCACGGGCGCCGAGCCCGGCGACCTGCTCAAGATCACCGTCGTCGACCTTCGACCCCGCGTGCCGTACGGCGTCATCTCGAACCGGCACGGCAAGGGCGCCCTCGTCGGCGTCCTCCCGCGCGGGCCCGAGAACGTGAGTGTCTTCACCCCCGTCGAGGACGGGGCCGGTGCGCTGCCGCTCGTCGAGGGCGGCGACCGGGTGGTGCGGTTTCCGCTGGCGCCCTTCCTCGGCACGATGGGGGTCGCCGTCGCCGGTGACGAACGCCCCCACTCCGTGCCGCCCGGCGCGCACGGCGGCAACATCGACATCAACCTGCTCGTCGAAGGCGCGGTGCTGTACCTGCCGGTGCAGGTTCCCGGCGCCCTCGCCTACGTCGGCGACCCGCACTTCGCCCAGGGCGACGGCGAGGTCGCCCTCACCGCCCTCGAGGCATCCCTGCGTGCGACCGTCCGCTTCGACGTCGTGCCGCGCGCCGAGGCGCTCGCCGCCTTCGGCGAGGTGACCGGCCCGCTCGTGCGCACGGCCGAGTATCTCGTGCCCACGGGCCTCGACCCCGACCTGAACGAGGCGATGCGCAAGGCCGTGCGTGCCGCCCTCGACCTGCTGCAGGCGCGGTACGGCATGGACGAGCACCTCGCCTATGCCTATCTGTCGGCGGCGACGGACTTCGACATCTCGCAGGTCGTCGACATCGTGTGCGGCGTGCACGCCCGTATCCGCGAGGCCGACTTCGACGCCGTTCGCCCCGCCGGGGACGCGGCGTGAATCGCGGCGTCGGGCCGTTGGCGGCGGCGCGCGTCCCGAACTCCTCCATCGGAGGCCGGAATCGGCCCCACGCCCGCTCGGGGGCCCCGCGGCACGCCGCCGTGGAGGAGTTGGGGACACCGACCCCGAGGGGAGTCGGCCGATGACCGCCGCCGAGACCACCCCGGCCCGCGCGATGCCGGTTCACAACTCCGGAACCCTGGCCGTTTCGCGGCGTCTGCGCGGCTCTCGCGGCCTTCGCCGGCCGAATCTCCGGAGCTGTGAACATGGGGACGCCGCGCCGAGGCGCGGCAGCCTGGCGAACGAGGGGGGACGACGGTGACCACGGATCTCGATGACTTGTCCGAGACGAGCGCCGACCGGGGCGAAGGGCTGCCGGTGGACCTGCGCGCTGCGTTCGACGCGTACGAGCGGGCGATCATGGCCAACGACCTCGACGCGCTGGATGCCGCGTTCGCGCCCGGCGCCGACACGCTCCGCGGCGACGCGGCCGGCCTGCTCGTCGGGCACGACGCGATCAGCGCGTTCCGGGGCCTGCGCGGCGGGGTGTCGCCCCGCACGATCGAACGCATCGAGTACCGCTCCCTCGCCGACGACACGGCCCTCATCGTCTCGGTCTCGCGCTACGCGGGGGGCGGAACGGGCCTGCAGACCCAGATCTGGCAGCGGGATGCCGGTGTGTGGCGCATCTCGGCCGCGCACGTGACCCCCCGCGCGCAGGCGCTCGACCGCTCCATCTGGCGAACGGTCGGCGACCCGCTCTTCCAGGGGGCATGGGAGGGGCCGTTGAAGGGCCTCACCGTCGCGGTGAAGGACCTGTTCGCGATCAAGGGGTACCGCATCGGGGCGGGGAACCCGGCGTTCCTCGACTCGGCCCGCGCCGAGACGACGACGGCCCCCGCCGTCTCGGATCTGCTACGGGGCGGCGCGTCGCTGCGGGGCATCGCCCGCACCGACGAGTTCGCCTATTCGATCGCGGGCGACAACGCGCACTACGGCACGCCGCCCAACGGTGCCGTGCCCGGCGCGCTGCCCGGCGGCTCGTCGAGCGGTCCGGCCTCGGCCGTCGCCACCGGCCAGGCCGACATCGCCCTCGCGACCGACACGGCCGGGTCCATCCGGGTGCCGGCGTCGTACCAGGGCCTGTGGGGCCTGCGCACGTCGCACGGGCTCGTGCCGCGCCAGGGGCTGCTGCCGCTCGCGCAGAGCTTCGACACGGTCGGGTGGCTCGCGCGCGACGGCGCGACGCTCCAGCGCGTCGTCGACTGGTGCCTGAGCTACGACGGGTCGGATTCGACCGAGTCGGTCTTCGGCGAGTCCGGGGCCGATCTGCCGTGGCGGTTCACCGTGCCGCACGAGGCGCTCGACGCCATCCAGCCCGACACTCGGCGGGCGTTCGATCGCCTGCTGGCGCGGCTCGAGGCATCCGATGACCCGGCCCTGCTCTCGCGCGCGAGCATCGGCGATCTGGCGGAGTACCACGAGCCGTTCCGCACCGTGCAGGGCGCCGAGGCCTGGCGCAACAACGGCGAGTGGCTGAGCGATCACCCGGGTGCCACGGGGCCCGCGGTCGCCGACCGCTTCCACGCGGCGGCCTCGATCACGCCGGCTGAGGAGTCCGCCGCCCGCGCGGCGCTCACCCCGCTGCGCGAGCGCCTGAACGCCCTCGTGCGCGACGCCGTGCTGATCCTGCCGACCGTCCCCGGGCCCGCACCCGCGCGCACGGGATCGGCGGACCCTGCGCAGGTGGATGCCGTGCGCACCGCCACGCTGCGCCTCACGACCCCCGCCGCGGTCGCCGGCCTCCCCGCCGTGTCGATTCCGCTCCTCACGGTGCCGACTGCGCTCGGGCCCGCGCCCGTGGGCGTGTGCCTCATCTCGCGCAGCGGCACCGACATCGCCCTCGTGCGCCTTGCGCGGCGCCTGTCCGCGCTGATCGAAGAAACGGAAGCTCCATGATCCCCGGTCCCATCGATCCCCCCGCCCGCCTGCTCATGGGTCCGGGTCCGATCTCGGCCTACCCGAGCGTGCTGCGTGCGATGTCGGCGCCCCTCGTCGGCCAGTACGACCCGTTCATGACCGCGGCGATGGCCGAGACGCAGGAACTGTACCGCGGCGTCTGGAACACCCGGAACGAGGCGACGCTCCTCGTCGACGGCACGAGCCGGGGGGGCATCGAGGCGGCGATCCTCTCGCTCGTGCGCCCCGGCGATCGCGTGCTCGTGCCGGTGTTCGGCCGGTTCGGGCACCTGCTCGCCGAGATCGCCGAGCGCGCCCTCGCCGAGGTGCACACGATCGAGACCGACTGGGGGCAGGTGTTCCCGGCATCCGTCATCGAAGAGGCGATCGTGCGGGTGAAGCCGACCCTGCTCGCCCTCGTGCAGGGCGACACGTCGACCACGATGAACCAGCCGCTCGAGGACATCGGCGAGATCTGCCGCCGCCACGGGGTGCTGTTCTACACCGACGCGACGGCGTCGCTGGGCGGCAACGCGTTCGACGCGGATGCCTGGGGTCTCGACGCGGCGACCGCCGGCCTGCAGAAGTGCCTGGGTGGACCGAGCGGTTCGTCGCCGATCACGCTGAGCCCGCGTGCGGTCGAGGTGATCCAGTCGCGCAAGAAGGTCGAGGCGGGTATTCGCGAAGCCGGGGATGCCTCGGCCGCCGACTTCGTGCGATCGAACTATTTCGACCTGGGGCAGATCCTCGACTACTGGGGTCCGCGCCGGCTCAACCACCACACCGAGGCGACGAGCATGCTCTACGCGGCACGCGAGTGCGCCCGGGTGATGCTGCTCGAGGGGCGCGACGCCGTGCTCGAGCGCCACGCCGTCGCGGGCGCCGCGATGCTCGCGGGCGTGCAGGCGCTGGGGCTCGGCGTCTTCGGCGACGTCGCACACAAGATGACGAACGTCGTCGCCGTGGAGATCCCCGAAGGCGTGCCGGGGGATGCCGCGCGCACCGCCCTGCTCGAGGACTTCGGCATCGAGATCGGCACGTCGTTCGGGCCGCTGCACGGTCGCGTCTGGCGCATCGGGACCATGGGCTACAACGCCCGCAAGGACGCCGTGCTCACGACCCTCGCCGCCCTCGAGTCGGTGCTCCGCCGCTTCGGTGCGTCGGTGCCGGCGGGCGGGGGCGTGGAGGCCGCCGCCGACGTGTTCCGGGCGGCCGCGGCATCCCCCGCCGCCTCCGATCCCGCGGGAGCGCTGTGAGTACCACCGCGCTGCTGCACGCCGCACCCGATGCGATCGCCGCGGCGGCGCGCCGGGTGATGGCGCGCTGCGACGAGCTGGCGCGCGTGAGCTCCGAGAGCGGCTCGATCGAGCGCGTGTACCTCTCGCCCGAGCATGCGCGGGTCAACCGCCTCGCGGCGGAGTGGATGCGCGAGCTCGGCATGCAGACCTGGCAGGATGCCGCGGGCAACCAGGTCGGGCGCATCGGCGACCCCTCGGCGCCGGCACTGCTCATGGGCTCTCACCTCGACACCGTGATCGACGCGGGTCGCTACGACGGCATCGCGGGCGTGCTGATCGCCCTCGAGGTCGTGCGGCTGCTGCGCGTGCCGGCGGGGGACGGCTGGACCGTGCCGCTGCCGTTCGCCCTCGAGGTGATCGCCTTCTCCGACGAGGAGGGCACCCGGTTCGGCAAGGCGCTGCTCGGCTCGTCGGCGGTCGCCGGCACCTGGGACGCGTCGTGGTGGGCGCTGACGGATGCCGACGGCGTGAGCCTGCGCCAGGCGTTCCTCGAGTTCGGTCTCGACCCCGGCCGCGTCGGCGAGGCCGCGCGCCGCCCCGACGAGCTGGTCGGCTACCTCGAGGCGCACATCGAGCAGGGCCCCGAGCTCGACCGCGCGGGCGAGCCCCTCGCCGTCGTGTCGTCGATCGCGTCGGCCCGGCGCTTCCAGCTCGTCGTCGAGGGCGAGGCCCGCCACGCCGGCGGCACGCCATACGACATGCGCCACGACGCGCTGCTCGGGGCGAGCGAGGCGGCGCTCGCCGTCGAGCGCATCTGCGCCGCCGAGCACCACATCGTGGGCACGGTCGGGCGCTTCGAGGCGTTCCCCGGGGCCGTCAACGTCATCCCCGGCGAGGTGCGGTTCTCGCTCGACCTGCGCGGCGAGTTCGACGACTCGCGCGACCACGTGTGGGATGCCCTGTCGATCGAGCTCGACCGCATCATGGGCCGCCGGGGGCTGCGTTGGCGGTCGCGCGAAGTGCACAGCGCACCCGCCGTGTTCTGTGCGCCGCTCCTGCAGGAGGTCGTGGGTGCGGGCATCCGTGCGACGCTGCCCGCACGCGCCGATGCGCCGCCCGTGATCTTCAGCCGCGCCGGGCACGACGGCATGGCGCTCGGCGCGATCGCCGAGGTCGGCATGCTGTTCCTCCGGAACCCCGACGGCATCAGCCATCACCCCGACGAGGCGGTCTCGGCCGGAGACGTGGCCCACGGCATCCGTGCCCTCGCCGAGGCCGTGCTGCTGCGCGGCGCCGAGCCCGCCTGACCCGGCTTCGCGCCCTCCCGTCCTGGCGTTCGGGGGCGTCGTTGTGCGGGTCTGGGCGGGGGAGACCCGCAGGTCGGCGCCTCCGAAGCCTGGGGTGTGCCCCCGAGACCGGGCAAGCCCTGAGGTGGGGGGATGCCGCGTGAGCGGGGCCCTGGCATCCCCAGCCTGGTCGCGCTGCGTTCGGGGGCGTCGTTGTGTGGGTCTGGGCGGGGGAGACCCGCAGGTCGGCGCCTCCGAAGCCCGGGGTATGCCCCCGAGACCGGGTGCGCCCTGAGGTGAGGGACGCCGCGCGGGCGGGGGCCCTGGCATCCCCAGCCTGGTCTCGCTGCGTTCGGGGGTGTCGTTGTGTGGGTCTGGGCGGGGGAGACCCGCAGATCGGCGCCTCCGAAGCGGGGGTAGGCCCCGAGACCGAGCACGCCGGGGCAGGGCGGGCGCGAGGTCAGGGGCGGACGGGCAGAGACAGCGCGCCGGTCATCTCGGCGCCGGGCGAGGCCTCGGATCGCGTCGGGGGGACGTAGTCGCGCAGGCGCGCGAGGGCCTCGGATGCCTCGGTGGCGACCACCAGCATGTCGGTGTAGCGCGGGTGGGTGAAGCCCCGATCGCGCATGTTCGCGACGAAGGCGAGCAGCGGGTCGAAGTAGCCGTCGACGTTCAGCAGCCCGACCGGCTTCTCGTGGATGCCCAGTTGCGCCCACGTCCACTGCTCGGTGAGCTCTTCGAGGGTGCCCGGTCCGCCGGGGAGGGCGAGGAAGGCATCCGCGCGGTCGGCCATGAGCATCTTCCGCTCGTGCATCGTGTCGACGAGGATCAGCTCGGTGAGGTCTTCGTTCACGGCCTCGCGCGCCTGCAGGGCGCGGGGGATCACCCCCGTCACCTCGGCGCCGGCCGCGAGGGCGGCATCGGCGACCGTTCCCATGAGCCCCACGTGGCCGCCGCCGTACACGAGCGCCATGCCGGCGCGGCCGATCGCCGTGCCGACGGCGCGGGCCGCGTCGACGTAGACCGGGTCGAAGCCCGACGAGGATCCGCAGAAGACCGTGACCGTGAAGCGCGACATGCACCGACGCTAATCCGCGCGTGTTTCCTGGCCGTGACAGGTCGGAAACATCGACTCGTTAGCGTGCTGGGCATGTCCTTCCTCGTCCTCCACGCGCGTCTCATCACCGTTCCCGCCGGAACCGACGACCCGGGGTACATCGACGACGGCTGGATGCTGGTGGGCGATGACGGCCGCATCGCCGCGCTCGGGGCGGGCACGCCGCCGGTCGGCACGGTCGCCGACGAGACCCTCGACGTGGACGGCGCGTTCGTCGCTCCCGGCTTCGTCTCGAGCCACTCGCACCTGTTCACGAGCGGCCTGCGCGGCCTCGGTGTGGCCGACACCCTGTACGGCTGGTGCGACTCGATGCTCGGCTCGACCGCGCACATGAGTGCCGACCAGCTGTACTGGTCGACCCTGCACGGCTCGCTCGACTTCCTCTCGAACGGTGTGACGACCGCGTACAACTTCACCGACCCGCTGCAGGCGTGGGAGTCGATGGTCGACGGCAAGCGCACCGGCACGGCGGGCCTGCGCGGACTGGAGTACCACTGGCGTCAGGCGGAGGGCACGCGCGACGCCGGCATCCGCTTCGTGGATGCCGCGGGCATGGACGTCACGGCCGGAACCCCCGACGAGGTGTTCGAGCGCTTCGCCGCCGAGGTCGCACACACCCGCACGTTCGACCCGGATTTCGCCCTCGGCAGCTCGATCATGGGGCAGGTGCAGTGGTCGCCGCACCCCGAGGCGGCCGAGTTCGAGGTCGAGGCGATGCGCCGGTTCGGCGTCACCAACCAGGCGCACTTCCTCGAGTCGCCCGAGGCGGTCGAGCACCAGCAGTCGAAGTTCGCGCTGTACCGGGATGCCGGTGCGCTCGAGCTCGGCCTCGTTTTCGGACACTTCATCCAGACGACGCCCGACATCATCGAGCGCTCGGTGGCGGGCGGTGCAGCGATGTCGTGGCAGCCGGCATCCAACGGGCGCCTCGCCTCGGGTGTCGCGCTCGTTCCCGAGATGCTCGAGATGGGCATGCGGGTGGGCGTCGGGCTCGACGACCAGGCCTGCACCGACGTCAGCGATCCGTGGCAGAACATGCGGATGGGCATCTACATGCAGCGCGCCCGCACGAAGGACCCGCTGTCGATGATGCCGGAGCGGATGCTGCGCCTGCACACCCTGGGCGGGGCGGAGATCATGGGCGTCGCCGACAGGGTCGGCTCGCTCGAAGTCGGCAAGTTCGCCGACTTCGTCGTCGTCGACCCGCGCCGGCCCGACGTCGGGCCGCTGTGGCATCCGGTGCGCTCGTACGTGCTCGCGATGAGCCCGCGGAACCTGAAGGCCGTCTACGTCGGCGGTCGCCTCGTGAACGCGGACGGGGTATCGACGAACCCCCTGGCCGCCGAGGCGTCGGCGAAGCTGCATGAGCTGCCCGCCGCGCTCGTGCCGTTGCGCGGCCACCCGCACTGACCGGGGCCGGGTGTCCGGCGATCCCGGGCACCCCGGGCGCCGGAAACCGCGGCCCCGCCCGGGCGTGCGCGCGGGCGATGACCCGTCAGGCGCCGGGGGAGACGTCGCGGTGGGATGCCGCGAGCTGCCAGACCCGGTCGCGACGGAACGGCTGGACGAACGGCCGAGAGCCCAGGGCTCGGGCGATCGCGTTGCCGATCGCCGGGGCCACCGGGTTGTACGGCGACTCGCTCATCGACTTCGCTCCGAACGGTCCGAGGTCGTCGGCCGTGTCGGCGAAGTAGACCTCCGTGTCGGGCACGTCGGCGAACTGGGGCACGCGGTACAGCCGGAACACCGGAGTGGTGACCCTACCGTCCTCGACCATCACCTCTTCGTAGAGCGAGCTGCCGATGCCCTGCGCGACGCCGCCCTCGATCTGTCCGCGGCACTGCGCGGGGTTCATCACGAATCCGGCATCCGCCGCCTGGATCGACTGCAGGATGCGGACGGCGCCCGTCCGAGGGTTCACCGCGACGCGCACCGCGTGGACGTTGAACGCCAGCGAACGCTGCTCGCCGAGCTCGCTGCCGTCTGCCGAGATCTCGCCGTCGGCGGTCAGCGCCTCCAGCGAGATGACCCCCGCCGACGTGTATACGCCGTCGGGCATGAGTTCGGCGTCGGCGGCATCCGTGCCGGTGAGCTCCGCGGCACGCTCGCACAGACGGGCGGCCAGGGCGAGGCAGGCGGCATGCAGGGCCTTGCCGGCGACCGTGATCCCCGCCGAGGCGAACGCCCCCGTGTCGTGCGCGACCGCATCGGTGTCGGCGTGCCACAGCTCGATGCGCGACGGGTCGGCCGCGAGGTCGGTGACGGCGATCTGCCGCATCACGGTCGTCGTGCCGTTGCCGAACTCGGCGGTGCCGGCACGCAGCAGGTACGTGCCGTCGGGGCGGAGCGTCGCCCGCGTGTGGGCGATGTGACCGAACGGGGCCATCGTGGCGATCATCGCGGCCGCCATGCCCTCGCCGACGAGCCAGCCCTCCGGTGCCTCCACGCCGTTGCCGCGGCGCAGCGCGCTCTCGGCGAGGTCGAGGCACTGGTCGAACCCGTAGCTGCCCCAGACGAGGTCGTCGTGACCCGGATCGTCGTGCACCGTCACGGCGTTGCGTCGTCGCAGCTCGAACGGATCGATGTCGAGGCGCTCGGCGAGCATGTCCATCGCCGATTCGACGGCGAGCACGACCTGTCCGAGCCCGTACCCGCGGAACGCGCCCGACGGCGGGTTGTTCGTGTAGACGACCTCCGCGTCGATCCGTTTCAACGGCACCCGGTAGATCGTCGTCGACTCGGCCAGCGAGTGGAACATGACGCCGCGGGAATGGTTGCCGTACGCTCCCGTGTCGCTCAGCGAGTCGATCGCCATCGCGGTGAGACGTCCGTCGGCATCGGCGCCGAGCGTCACGCTCACCCGCATCGGATGCCGCACGGCGGCGCGGGCGAACTCGTCGGCGCGGGTGAACTCGAACGCGACCGGATGCCCGGTCCGCAGCACCGCGAGGGCGACGAGGTCTTCCGTGAACAGCTCCTGCTTGCCGCCGAAGCCTCCGCCGAGCCGGGCCGTGTGCACGCGCACCTGATCGCGGTCGAGGCCGAAGATGTGCGCGAGCTCGTCGCGCGCGAGGAACGGCACCTGCGTCGACGAACGGATGACGAGGCGTCCGTCCTCGTCGAGCCAGCCGATCGATCCGTGGGTCTCGAGCTGGGCGTGACTCACCCGCGACGTCTGCCACGTGCCGGTGACCGTCGCGGCGCTCGCGGCGAGCGCCGCGGTGACGTCGGGCCCCGTGTGCACGCTCGCGATGACGTTCCGCGCGGCCTCGTCGACCCGGTCGTCGGGGGTGCGGTCGGGGTGCAGCAACGGAGCGCCCGGGCGCCGGGCCTCGTCGGGGTCGAACACCGCGTCGAGGGGTTCGTAGCTCACCCGCACGAGCCGGCACGCCTCATCCGCCGCCTCGGCGGTGTCGGCGACGACCGCCGCGACGCGCTGGCCGATGTGGCGCACCACGTCGTCGAGCAGACGGGTGTCGTCGGGGTCGTCGGTGCGGTGCTCGTGCCGACCGGTCGAGTAGCGCACGTCCGGAGCATCCGCGTGCGTGAACACGGCGACGACGCCGGGCACCGCGCGCGCGGCATCCGTGTCGATCGCGGTGATGCGCGCGTGCGCGTGCGGGCTCGTCACGAGCCGCAGCACCAGCGCGCCGGCCGCGGGGTGCCCCGGTTCGAGGTCGAACGTGAACGGCTCGCGCCCCTGCGTCAGGCGCGGGCCGGCCGATGGCGGAACCGATCGGCCCACGGTGTGCGCGTCCGGGGCGGGTGCGGGCGGGATCTCCGCGGGGCGCCGCGGCCCGGTCTCACGCACGGCCGTCAGGATCGCTTCACGGATGGGGCGATACCCCGTGCAGCGGCAGAGGTTCCCCTTCATCCGCCGGTCGAGGTCGTCGAGGTCGTCGGCGCAGAGGGTGGATGCCGTCACGCTCATCCCCGGCGTGCAGAACCCGCACTGGAAGCCGAAGCCCTCGGCGATCGCTCGCTGCACCGGATGCAGGTCGTCGCCGGGCGCGAGGCCCGCCGCCGTCGTGACGGTGCGCCCCTCGACGCGCGCGGCGGGAATGAGGCACGAGTGCACGGGCTCGCCGTCGAGCAGCACGCTGCAGGCGCCGCAGTCACCGGCGTCGCAGCCCTTCTTGACCTCGGTGTGCCCCGTCTCGCGCAGAAGCGTCCGCAGGCACTGTCCGGGGCGCGGCTCGGCCTCGGCCTCGGTGCCGTCGACGATCCATCTCATGCGAGTTCCCTCCGGATGTCCTCCGCCAGCGTGCCGCTGACCCCGCGGCGCCAGTCCGCCTCGCCGAGCGGGTCGGTGTAGTACCCCGGGGCCTCCGCCACGGCGGCGGCGAGCGTCGCCGCATCCGGCACCTCGTCGAAGCGGAGGACGGTCGGCCGCCACGTGGCGGCCGTGATCGTGAAGACGCTCGTGCCGTCCGCATCGATCCGGCCCGTGACGACGGCTCCGGACCGTCCGTGCTCCGCGAGGGCGATCTTGCGCAGCGCGGCGCGCGAGCGCAGCGCATGAGCGGGCAGGCGCATGCCGCGCAGCACCTCGCCGGCACCGAGCGAGGTGGTTCCGTTGCCCGTCACGAGCTCGGCGACGGGCAGCTGCCGGTCACCCGTGGGTCCCCAGATCTCGGCGACGCCGTCGAGGGCGACGCACAGCGACACCATCGCGCCCGCGGCGAACGCGCGGCACACGTTGCCGCCGACGGTGGCGGTGTTCCAGATCTTGAACGAGGCGAGCAGGGCGTTCGCGGCGTCCGGGATGATCGTGGCGGCCGTCCACTCGGCCGGGGCGTCGCGGGCGAACGCCACGAGCCGCGCGATCGTGCAGGTGGCCGCGATCCGCAGGCCCCTCGCCTCGATCTCGAGGGGTGTCCAGTCCATGCCCGCGAGGTCGACGAAACCGGTGGTCCCCGGCTGCGGCTCGCTCATGAGCCAGGTGCCGCCTGCGAGCACGACCTCGCCGGGGGCGAGCGTCAGATCGCCGCGCGTACGGGCGACACGGTAGGAGCGCACGGTGGTGATGTCCATGGCGGTGGTCTCCTCGATCGGCGGGGCTGCAGGTCACCCGGCTCGAGACCGAGTGAAACAGAGCGCCGTTTCGCCCGTGTTTCACGCGCCCGCAACAGGCCCGCAACGCGCGGTGGTTAGCGTGGCGGCCATGCGCGAGATCCTCACACCGGCGGCCGAATGGGTCCGCACCGGGCGTCCGTTCGCGATCGCGACGGTCATCGGCGTCGCCGGCAGCGCGCCGCGGCCGGTGGGAGCGAGCATGATCGTCTCGGATGCCGGTGTGTTCGGCAACGTGTCGGGGGGCTGTGTCGAGGGCGCCGTGTACGAGCGATGCCTCGACGCGATCGCCACCGGAGCGGCGTCGGTCGAGAGCTTCGGCTACAGCGACGGCGACGGACTCGCCGTCGGGCTCACCTGCGGGGGATCGGTCGACGTCCTCGTGCGCCCGGTCGCGCCGCACAGCGACGCCGCGGCGGCGATCGCCCTGCTCGCCGAGAGGGATGCCGCGGCCGTGCCGACCCGATTCCGGCTGGTCGTGTCGGGGCCGCGATGCGGGACGGGGCTGTTCGATGACCGGGCGGCTGATGCCGCGGCGGACGCTTCCGGTGCGGAGTGGTCGGTCCTCATCGAGGTCGGGACGGCTCCGCGGCTCATCGTCGTCGGTGCGGTGGAGTTCGCGGTCGCCCTCGCGCAGCTGGGATCGGCGCTCGGCCTGCGGGTGAGCGTCGTCGATCCGCGCGAGGTCTTCGCGACCGCGGAGAGGTTCCCGGGGGCCGAGGTCGTCGTCGACTGGCCCGACCGCTACCTCGCGACCCAGACCCTCGACGACCGCACCGCGGTCTGCGTGCTGAGCCACGACCCGCGCCTGGACGTGCCCGCGCTGACGCTGGCGCTGCGCTCTCCGGCGGGCTACGTCGGCGCCATGGGCAGCCGGCGCACGCACGACGACCGCCTGCGACGACTCGCCGAGGCCGGCGTGTCGGCCGGTGACCTCGCACGGCTGCGTTCGCCGATCGGGCTCGATCTCGGAGCTTCGTCGGCCGCCGAGACCGCGCTGTCGATCCTTGCGGAGATCGTCGCCGACCGGCACGGGGGATCCGGGACCCGGCTCTCGGCGCTCGCGGGACCGATCCACGGCGGCGCCGCCCGTGCCGCGGAGGGCGCCGCCCGTGAGCAGATTCCCGGCGCGGCGCACGAGGCGGTGCGGCGCGCGACGGATGCTCCCGCCGGTGCGGTCGTGCCCGTGGTGTGCGCGCCGGGGCCGTTCTCGTCCGCCCGCCCATGACCACGTGCGGCATCGTGCTCGCCGCCGGTGCGGGCACGAGGTTCGGTGGGCCCAAAGGCCTCGCGCGGGCCGGCGACGGCACCCCCTGGGTGGCCACGGTCGTCCGCACGCTTCGCGACGCGGGCTGCGACCCCGTGATCGTCGTGGTCGGGGCGGCGGCCGACGCCGTCGCCGCGCTCGTCCCGGCCGGGGCCGTCGTCGCGCCGGCGGAGGACTGGTCCGACGGGCTGTCCGCATCCGTCCGCGCGGGCCTGTCGGCGGCGGCCGAGACACCGGCGGAAGCCGCGCTGATCGTGCCGGTCGACGTGCCCGACCTCACGGCATCCGCGTGTCGACGGGTCATGGCGGGGGCGGGGCGGGCCTCGCTCCGCCGAGCCCGCTACGAGGGGGCGCCGGGGCATCCGGTGCTCATCGGCCGTGACCACTGGTACCGCGTGGCGGCCGAGCTCACCGGTGATCGAGGGGCCGGTGCGTATCTGCGCGATCACGTCGCGGATGCCGTGGAATGCGCCGATCTCTGGCACGGACAGGATGTCGACCACCGCGCGGCACCGGCGTAACCGCCCCGAAACAGACCCCCGATGTGCGCGAAATCTACGTCTTCTAGCGTCGCTTGCAGTCGTGCCGGGCGGTGCACGAGCTCGTCGCCCGAAGCGAACCGCCAAGAACTCGGAGATCACAGCACATGAGCATCCTTTCCTCGCGGCGCGCACGGCGCGCCGTCGCCGCCCTCCTGGGCACCGCCCTCGCCGCCGCCGCCCTCGCCGGCTGCTCCTCCTCCACGACGCCTGCCGACTCCGCGTCGTCCGCCTCGGCATCGCACGGAGACCTCACCGTCCAGCTCAGCTGGATCAAGAACGAGGAGTTCGCCGGTGAGTATCTCGCCGACAGCAAGGGCTACTACTCCGAGGCCGGGTTCTCCTCGGTCAACCTCGTTCCCGGCCCGTCGACCGGCGTCGCCGAGCTCGCCAGCGGCACAGCCACGGTCGCCCTCAGCGACTCGGTGTCGGTCGGTGCCGCCGTCGCGAACGAAGGGGCACCGGTGAAGATCATCGGGGCGACCTTCCAGAAGAACCCGTTCACGATCCTCTCGTTGAAGAACGGCGGCAACATCGCCACGCCCGCCGACCTCAAGGGCAAGAAGATCGGCGTCCAGGACTCCAACGCCTCGCTCTTCAAGGCGCTGCTGGCCGCCAACGGGATCAACCCGTCGGAGCTCACGATCGTCCCCGTCCAGTACGACCCGGCGCCGCTGGTCAACGGCGAGGTCGACGGTTTCGTCGCCTACATCACGAACGAGGCGATCACGCTCGAGATGCAGGGGCTGTCGACCACCAACCTGCCCTTCGCGGAGAACGGCCTGCCCTTCGTCGCCGAGACGGTCGCGGCCACCGATGACACCATCGCGAACAAGCGCGGCATGCTCAAGGACTTCCTCAAGGCCGAGATCCGCGGCTGGACCGACGCCCTCGCCGACCCGCAGGCCGGCGCCGACCTGGCGCTGAAGACCTACGGCGCCGACCTCGGCCTCGACCCCGCCAAGACCCTCGCCGGCTCGAAGGCGCAGAACGCTCTCGTCGTCTCCGACGAGACGACCAAGAACGGCCTGTTCACGATCTCGGACGACCTGCAGAAGATGACGATCGCGAGCCTCGCCGGCGCCGGCATCACCCTCAAGGCATCCGACCTCTTCGACCTCAGCCTCCTGTCCGAGGTGTACGCCGAGAACCCGGGCCTCGTCGCGTACGCGCACTGAGACCCGCAACGGATGACGGAGCCTTCGTGACCGACACGGCCATCCAGACCGGTGCCCAGGCGACGAGCCTGGGCACCGGTCTGCAGATCACCGCCCTCAACAAGATCTTCACCGTCGGGCGAAAGCAAGTGGTGGCGCTGCAGGATGCCGACCTGCACACCGACCAGGGATCCTTCCTGTCCCTGCTCGGGCCTTCCGGCTGCGGCAAGTCGACCATCCTGCGCATCCTCGCGGGACTCGAAGACCCGACCAGCGGCACGACCCGCGTGGATGGCAAGAGCCCGAAGGAGCTGCGGCGGGCGGGAGAGCTCGGGATCGCCTTCCAGGACTCGGCTCTGCTGCCGTGGCGCAGCGTGCAGTCCAACATCCAGCTACCGTTCGAGGTCGCCGGACGCCCCGTGGATCGCGAGTACGTGAGCGAGATGATCGAGCTCGTCGGTCTCAAGGGGTTCGAGAAGGCGAAGCCCGCGCAGCTGTCCGGCGGCATGCGCCAGCGCGTGTCGATCGCACGATCGCTCATCATGAAGCCGTCGGTGCTGCTGTTCGACGAGCCGTTCGGCGCGCTCGACGACATGACGCGGCAGAAGCTCAACCTCGAGCTCCTGCGCATCTGGACCGAGAAGCCGGCGACGACCCTGCTGGTCACGCACGGCATTTCCGAGGCGATCTTCCTCTCCGACCAGGTCGCTGTCATGAGCCCGCGCCCCGGCCGCATCAAGGAGGTCATGCAGATCGACCTGCCGCGTCCGCGGCTGCCGGAGATGATGCGCACACCCGAGTTCCACGCCTACGTCGACCGGGCCTCCGAGCTGCTGTTCGGCGTGGGAGGTGCCGCAGCCGATGACCACTGACCAGGCGATGGGGCGCGGCGGCGCCCTGCGCGCCATGCGTCTTCCGGCGTGGGCGACCGGGATCCTGGGCGCGATCGGGATCGTCCTCGTGTGGTGGGTGCTCGCGGCGACCGTGTTCTCGAACGTCGGACCGGGCGGCGTCCAGGCCATCCCCACCCCGCCCCAGGTCGTCGAGGAGTTCGTGCAGACCGGGTGGGCCTACTACGCCCGCAACTTCTCCGTCACCATCACCGAGGCGGGCACGGGATACCTCTGGGGGAACGGTCTCGCGCTCGTGCTCGCGGGGCTCGTGCTCGTCGTGCCGAGTCTGGAGGGCGTGGTCATGCAGCTGGCGATCATCACCTACTGCATCCCCATCGTCGCGATCGGGATGCTGCTGGTCGTCATCATCCCGGTGCCCAAGCCGGGCGAGCCCTCGGGCACGGCATCCTTCCTCGCCGCGCTCGCGGTCTTCTTCACGACCGTCGTCGGCGCACTCCTGGGCCTCAAGGCGGCGGATCGGGCGAGCCTCGACGTCGTCGCCGTCTACGGCGGCTCCCGCTTCACGCAACTGCGCAAGATCCGACTGATCGCCGCGCTGCCGTCGATCCTGAACGCACTGCAGATCGCCGTGCCGGCGGCGTTCCTCGGCGCTGTCCTGGGAGAGTTCTTCGGCAAGGTCGAGCTGGGCGTCGGTCCCGCGATGATCGCGGCGCAGCAGGCGCTCGACGCGCCGCGCGTCTGGGGTCTCGCCCTGGTGTCGGGTGCGGTCGCGCTGATCGGGTACGCCCTGCTCGGGATCATCGCGCGGTCGGTCGCGCCGTGGTCGAAGGGAGCGCGACGATGAGCGCCGCGGTCTCGGCGACGTCGATCGTGTCGGCGTCCGCGACCGCTCGACGCCGCACACGCTCCGCGGGTCTGCGCGCCGTCGGATCGGGCCTCATGACCTTCGTGCTGACCCTCGCCGCCGTCCTCGTGCTCTGGGCCGGCTCGCTGTGGATCTTCCGCGTCAATCCGTATGTGGGCAAGGGCCCGCTCGACGTCTGGAACTACCTGTTCACGGTGCCCGCGGCCGAAGCCAACCGTGCCGCCGTGTTCGGCCAGCTGTGGGTGTCGCTCGGGCACGCCGCGGTCGGCTTCGTCGCGGGGCTCGTCGTCGCCGTGCTGGTCGCGGCGCTCTTCCAGCTCAGCGCGGGGGTCGAGCACGCGCTCATGCCGCTCGCGATGCTGCTGCGATCCGTGCCGCTGATCGCGATGGCCCCGGTCATCATCCTGATCTTCGCGCGCGACTTCGCCACGATCGCGGTGCTCGGCGGGATCGTCGTCCTCTTCCCCGCCCTCGTCACGATCGCCTTCGGGTTGAAGTCGGCGCCCGCCCACATGAGCGACCTCGTCTCGGTGTACGGCGGCTCGTCGTGGACCGTGCTGCGCAAGGTCGCCCTGCCGAGCGCCCTGCCCTCGCTCCTGGCCGCCGTCCGCATCTCGGTGCCCGGCGCCATCACCGGTGCACTCCTGGCCGAATGGCTCGCCGTCGGCGGCGGGATCGGCGGCGCGTTCGGCGGCTACATCGCCGCCGCGCAGTTCTCCGCGCTGTGGTCCTCGGTCGCGGTGATCACGGTCGCGGCGCTGATCCTCTACAACCTGGTCCATATCCTGGAAGCGGTCCTGCTCGCCCGTATGGGCATGTCCGACCGCGTCTGATGCCCCACCCCCGAAAGGCCCCCATGTCCGACCTCGCCGCCTTCGCCTTCGGCCTGCCCAAGGCAGAGCTCCACCTGCACCTCGAGGGCACGCTCGAGCCCGAGCTGAAGTTCGAGCTCGCCGCACGCAACGGCATCCAGCTCGCGCAGACGAGCGTCGAAGAGGTGCGCGCGACGTACGACTTCACGGATCTGACGAGCTTCCTCGCGGTGTACTACCCGGCCATGGAGGTGCTGCAGACCGCCGACGACTTCCACGACCTGGCGTGGGCCTACCTGCTGCGCGCGAAGGAGCAGGGCGTCGTCCACGCCGAGATGTTCTTCGACCCGCAGGCCCACACGAGCCGGGTCGTGCCCTTCTCCGCCGTCATCGGCGGGTACCGCCGCGCCGCCGTGCGGGCGCAGGACGAGCTGGGGATCTCGGCGGAGCTCATCCTCTGCTTCCTGCGCGACTTCTCCGCCGAGTTCGCCATGGCGACGCTCATGGAGGCGCTCGAGTACAAGCAGTGGATCGTGGGCGTCGGGCTCGACTCCGACGAGCGCGACAACCCGCCGTCCAAGTTCGCCGCCGTGTTCGCCCGCGCCAAGTCCGAGGGATTCTTCCTCACGATGCACTGCGACATCGATCAGGTGGGCTCCATCGACAACATCGGCGAGGTGCTGCGCGACATCCGCGTCGACCGCATCGACCACGGCACGAACATCGTCGAGGACCCCGCGCTCGTCGCGCTCGCGAAGGAGCGCGGGCTCGGCTTCACCTGCTGCCCGGTGTCGAACTCGTTCGTGACCGAGCAGATGAAGGCCGACGAGATCGTGACGCTGCTGCGCGAGGGCGTGCGGGTGACGGTGAACTCCGACGACCCGGCCTACTTCGGCGCCTACGTCGCGGAGAACTACGTCGCCCTCGCCGCGCAGGCGGGCCTCGACGAGGCCGATCTGGCGCAGCTGGCGATCAACTCCTTCGAGGCGTCCTGGCTCACCCCCGCCCGCCGCGACGCGTACGTTTCCGCCGTCCGCGACTACGCCGCGGAGCACGGAGTGAGCCTCTCGCGCTGAGTCTCGCGTCGAGGCGGTCGCTCAGACCGCCTCGACCGCGCCGCGCGCGTTGTAGACGACCGCGTCGCTCGCGCCGTACGCGCGGTACACGGCGACGGCCTCGTCGTATCCGATGCCGGAGGTGACGCGGATGCCGCGGCGCTCGAACTGCTCCGCCCAGTCGTCGACCATGGGGCCCTCGTCGAATCCGGTGAGCTCCTCGAGCAGGTCGCCCTCTCCGGCGACGACGAGCGAGCGAACGCCGCTCCACATCGTCGCGCCGTAGCACTGCACGCACGGACGCCAGTTGACCACGAGCGTCAGGCGTTCGCCGCCCGCACCGAGGTCCCAGCGTCCGACGGCGCGCTGGGCGAGGGCGAGTGCCATGACCTCGGCGTGCGCGGAGGTCACGCCCGACTCGAGGACGACGTTCACGCCCACCGAGATGAGCGCTCCGGATGCCTCGTCGACCACGATCGCGGCGAACGGACCCCCGTTGCCGGCCCGCCAGTTGCGGTCGGCCAGCTCGTTCACGAGCAGCATCTGCTCCTGGGCCGTCGGCAGAACGGCGGGCAGCGAGTCGAGGTCGGCGATGAGCCACGAGGGCAGCGACGCCGTGTACGAGGTGGCGAGTGCGGTCATGCTCGTGACGCTACCGCCGGGATGTTTCGGCGAGGCTACGCCCGGATGCCGGGGCATCCGTCGTGCGCGCTGCGCTCCCGATCAGGCGGCGGAGGAGGCCAGCGCCGCGACGGCCGACGTGAAGAACGCCAGCCCGTCGATGCCCGACCGCATCGCGGCCGGCGTGCTCGGGCCGAAGCCCGGCTCGACGGCGTGCTCGGGGTGCGGCATCAGGCCGACGACGTTGCCGCGCTCGTTGGTGAGCCCGGCGATGTCGTCGAGCGATCCGTTCGGGTTCACCCCGACGTAGCGGAACGCGACGAGACCGTCGCCCTCGATCTGCTTCAGCGTCTCGGACGAGCAGATGTAGCCGCCGTCGGCGTTCTTCAGCGGGATCGTGATCTCCTGGCCCGCAGTGAACTCCGACGTCCACGCGGTGGTGGCGTTCTCGACCCGCAGTCGCTGATCGCGACGGATGAACTGCTGGTGGGCGTTGCGGATGAGCCCGCCCGGCAGCAGGTGCGCCTCGACGAGCATCTGGAATCCGTTGCAGATGCCGAGCACGGGCATCCCCTTCGCAGCGGCGTCCTTCACCTCAGCCATGATCGGCGCGAGAGCGGCGATCGCCCCGGCGCGCAGGTAGTCGCCGTAGCTGAATCCGCCGGGCAGGACCAGGGCGTCGACGCCCTCGAGATCGTGCGAGCCGTGCCAGAGCGCGACGGGTTCGGCGCCGGCGAGACGGATCGCGCGGCGGGCGTCGCCGTCGTCCAGCGACCCCGGGAACGTGATGACGCCGATGCGGGTCGTCACGGGGCGACCTCGATGCCGACGACGTCCTCGATCACGGCATTGGAGAGGATCTCGTCCGCGATGACCTTGACCGCGGCGAGGGTCTCTTCGGAGGCATCCGCCACCGTGAGCTCGAACCGCTTGCCGATGCGGACGCCCTCGAAGCCCTCGTGACCGAGACGGGCGAGCGCTCCGGCGACCGCCTTGCCCTGCGGGTCCAGCAGCTCGGCCTTGGGCATGACGTCGACGACGATGGTGGGCATTCGAGTCTCCGTGGAAATCGCGGGAAGGGGTGCCCGCACAGTCTACGGCCCCGGGGCCGTTACCGAAGTGTGATCGAAACCGTGGGAGCGCTCCCACGGATTGCCTCCGGGCTCGAGTGCTCACCCGTCGGGCAGAAGAAGACCTTCGCACCCACACCACAAAGGAGTGACACGTGAACACACGCGCACTGCGCCGCGTCGGCCTCGTCGCCGGCGTCGCGACCACCTCCGCTCTCGTCCTCGCCGGCTGCGCCGGCGGTGGCGGCGGCGCGGCCACGGCCGACCCCAACGAGAAGGTGACCCTGACGGTCGCCACCTTCAACGACTTCGGCTACTCGGACGCCCTGTTCGCCGAGTACACGAAGGAGCACCCCAACGTCACGATCGTGCACAACAAGGCCGCGACCAGCAACGACGCGCGCGCCAACTACTTCCAGAAGCTCGGCAAGACCGGTCTCGCCGACATCGAGGCCATCGAGGTCGACTGGCTGCCCGAGGTCATGAAGTACTCCGACCTGCTCGCGCCCGTCCCCGCCGACCTCAGCAGCCGCTGGCTGGACTGGAAGGTCAAGGCCGCGACCGACCCCAAGGGCAACCTGATCGGGTACGGCACCGACATCGGCCCCGAGGGCGTCTGCTACCGCTCCGACCTGTTCGCCGCCGCCGGCCTGCCGACGGACCGCGACGAGGTCGCCAAGCTCCTCCAGGGCGACTGGGCGAAGTACTTCTCCGTCGGCGACCAGTACACCAAGGCGACCGGCAAGGCCTTCTTCGACTCGGCCGGCGGCACCTACCAGGGCATGGTCAACCAGATCGAGAACGCATACGAGGACCCCTCGTCCGGCAAGATCGACATCGCCCCCCAGGTCGAGCAGACCTACAACCAGGTCCTCGACGCCGCCTCGACGCAGTCCGCGCACCTCAGCCAGTGGTCGGACGACTGGATGGCGGGCCTGGCCAACGGCTCGTTCGCGACGATGCTCTGCCCCGGCTGGATGCTCGGCGTGGTCTCCGGCAACGCGAAGGACGTCAAGACCTGGGACATCGCCAACGTCTTCCCCGGTGGTGGTGGAAACTGGGGCGGCTCGTACCTGACCGTCCCCGCGAACGGCGCGCACGTCGCCGCCGCGCAGCAGCTCGCCGACTGGCTGAGCAGCCCCGAGACCCAGATGAAGGCCTTCGCCGCGGCGGGCACGTTCCCGAGCCAGGTCGACGCGATGAAGTCCGACGAGCTGCTCAGCTCGACCAACGCGTTCTTCAACAACGCACCCGTCGGCAAGATCCTCACCGAGCGCGCCAACGCGGTCACGGTCTCGCCGTTCAAGGGCAAGTTCTACTTCCAGATCAACGACGCGATGCAGAAGGCACTGACCCGCGTCGAGGAGAAGACGCAGGACAAGGCCGCCTCCTGGGCCCAGTGGCAGACGGAAGTCGCCGCGATCAAGTGACGCCGGCAGGACAGTGACAGCGGGCCCGGGGGGACCCTCCCGGGCCCGCTCTCTGCCTCACCCACGAGAATCGAAGGACTGACGTGGACACCACCACCTCCCCATCCCGCGGCGCCGCGACCCGGCGGCCGAAGCGGATCGGCTTCGGCAGCCGATTGAGCGCCTGGGATCTCAAGCTCTCGCCGTACCTCTACATCTCCCCGTTCTTCATCCTGTTCCTGGTCGTAGGCCTGTTCCCGATCGGGTACACCGCGGTGATCTCGTTCATGGACTGGGACCTCGTGCGCAACTCGGGCACCTTCGTCGGGTTCGATCAGTACATCACCGTGATCAACGACCCGAAGTTCTGGGATGCCCTGCGCAACACGTTCAGCATCTTCCTGCTGTCGTCGGTGCCGCAGCTGATCGTCGCCGTCTTCATCGCGGCGCTGCTCGACCAGAACATCCGTGCCAAGACCTTCTGGCGCATGGGCGTGCTCGTCCCCTACGTCATGGCCCCCGTCGCCGTCGCGCTGGTCTTCTCGAACATGTTCGGCGACCAGTACGGCCTCATCAACACGTGGCTGAGCAACATCGGACTCTCCCCGGTCATGTGGCACTCGAACACGTTCGCGAGCCACATCGCGATCGCCACGATGGTCAACTTCCGCTGGACCGGCTACAACACGCTGATCCTCCTCGCCGCGATGCAGGCCATCCCACGCGACTACTACGAGGCCGCGACCGTCGACGGCGCCGGAAAGGCGCGCCAGTTCTTCGCGATCACCATGCCGAGCCTGCGCCCGACCCTGATCTTCGTCATCATCACCTCGACGATCGGCGGTCTGCAGATCTTCGACGAGCCGCGCATGTACGACCAGACCGGCACGGGCGGGGCCAACAACCAGTGGCTCACCATCTCGCTGTGGCTGTACGACATCGGCTGGGGCCAGTGGAACCTGGGCCGCGCCGCCGCGCTCGCCTGGATCCTGTTCCTCATCATCCTCGTGATCGGCGTCATCAACCTGTTCATCACCCGGAACCTCGTCCGTGACGAGGGCAGCCGGGCCACGCTCAGCAGGGCGGAGCTGCGCGCCGCGCGCCGCCGTGCCCGGGCATCCGTCGCCGGCGACCGCGCCGCGCACGCATCCACTTCTTCGACCGACCGCCCCGCACAGACGAAGGTGACACGATGAGCGCCCTCACCCAGCAGGCCGTCCCGCTCGCCGACCCCGAGCGCCCCGCGCCCGCCAGGAACAAGCGTCCCCGCCACATCAAGGGCACGCGCCCGGGCTGGTTCGTGTACGCCTGCCTCGGCGTCGTGCTGGCCGGCAGCCTGTTCCCGTTCTACTGGTCGCTGCTGATCGGGTCGGGCGACTCGTACACGATCCGCGACCCCCACATGTCGTGGATCCCGGGCGGCAACTTCTTCGCCAACGCGGCGAAGGTGATGAACGACCCGGCCGTGAACTTCTGGCCGGCGCTGTGGAACTCCATCGTCAGCTCGGCGCTGATCGCGCTGTCGGTCGTGTTCTTCTCCACCCTCGCCGGGTGGGCGTTCGCCAAGCTCAAGTTCAAGGGCTCCAGCTGGCTGCTCGTGTTCGTGATCGCGACGATGGCCGTACCCACCCAGCTCGGCGTCGTGCCGTTGTACATCCTCTTCAGCGACATGGGCTGGACCGGCCAGCTCGGCGCCATCATCGTGCCCGCCCTGGTCAGCGCGTTCGGCGTGTTCTGGATGACCCAGTACCTGCGCCAGGCGGTGCCGGACGAACTCATCGAGGCGGCCCGTGTCGACGGCGCGAGCTCGTTCCGCACGTTCCTCACGGTGGGCCTGCCCGCCGCCCGGCCTGCGGCCGCCATGCTCGCCCTGTTCACGTTCGTGTCCGCCTGGAACAACTTCTTCTGGCCGTTCATCGTGCTCGACCGGCAGAACCCCACGCTCCCGGTGGCGCTGTCGCTCCTGCAGTCGAACTACTTCGTCGACTACTCGATCGTGCTGGCCGGCGTGCTGCTGGCGACGATCCCGCTCCTCATCCTGTTCATCTTCGCCGGCAAGCAGCTGGTCAGCGGCATCATGGCCGGTGCCGTCAAGGGCTGAGGCCCGCACCGGCATCCACGGAAGGATCCCTTCATGACCGAGAACGTGCGCACCTTCGCGCCCGAGTTCCTCTTCGGCGCGGCTACGGCCGCCTACCAGATCGAGGGCGCCGCCTTCGAAGACGGCCGCACGGCGTCGATCTGGGACGCGTTCAGCCGTGTGCCCGGCGCCGTGATCAACGGCGACACCGGCGACGTCGCCTGCGACCACTACCACCGCTACCCGCAGGACGTCGCCCTGATGAAGGAGCTCGGACTCGACACCTACCGGTTCTCGGTGTCGTGGTCGCGGGTGCGGCCCGACGGCGGCGCCGTCAACGCGAAGGGGCTCGACTTCTACAAGCGGCTCGTCGACCAGCTGCGCGAGAACGACATCCTGCCCTGGCTGACGCTGTACCACTGGGACATGCCCCAGGCCATCGAGGAGCGCGGCGGGTGGACCCTCCGCTCCACGGCCGAGCAGTTCACCGAGTACGCCCTGTCGGTGCACGACGCCCTCGGCGACCGGGTGCAGAACTGGACGACGCTCAACGAGCCGTGGTGCTCGTCGTTCCTCAGCTACACCGCCGGCATCCACGCCCCCGGCCGCTACAGCGTGACCGACGGCGTGCTCGCCGCGCACCACCTGCTGCTCGGGCACGGCATGACCGTGCAGGAGCTGCGGGCGCGGGATGCCTCGCTGGACCTCGGCATCACCCTCAACCTCACGGTGGCCGACCCGGTCGACCCGACCGAACCGGCCGATGTCGACGCGGCCCGCCGCATCGACGGACAGTTCAACCGCTGGTTCCTCGACCCGATCTTCCGTGGCGCCTACCCGGCCGACGCGATCGAAGACATCCGCGCGGTCGAGCCTGCGGCGATCGACGCCCTCGAAGCGGCGACGCTGCCCGGCGACCTCGAGACGATCTCGACGCCGCTACAGGCGCTCGGTGTGAACTACTACCACGGCGAGTTCGTGGCCGGCACGCCCGACCCGCACCCGCCGCTGCCCGGCGATGCCCCCACGTCGCGCCCGGCGCGCTCGCCGTTCCCGTCGTTCGAGGGAATCTACTGGCACGAGCGCGGCCTGCCCCGCACGAGCATGAACTGGGAGGTCGACCCGGCGTCGCTGACGCGACTGCTGGAGCGGGTCTGGGACGGCTACGCCCGTGAGGCAGGAACGACGCTCTACGTCACCGAGAACGGCGCCGCCTACGACGACGTCCTCGTCGTCGAAGACGCGGGGGATGCCTCCGCGCGCCGCGTCCACGACGATGACCGCGTCGTCTTCCTGCGCGGTCATCTCGAGGCCATCCTGGATGCGGTGGAGGCCGGCGTGGACGTGCGCGGCTACTTCTACTGGTCGCTCATGGACAACTACGAGTGGGCCTGGGGGTACGAGAAGCGCTTCGGCATCATTCATGTGGATTACTCCACCCAGGAGCGCACGATGAAGGACAGCGCTCTGGAGTATCGTCGGGTCATCGCCGACCGTGCGATCGAGGTGCCGGTGGCATCCGTTCCCTTGCTGGACGTCAAGAGTTAGGGCTCCGCTGTGACCATCGATGCGCCGCGCGCCACAGCGACCATCGAAGAGGTCGCAGCCGCCGCAGGGGTGTCGCGGTCGACCGTCTCACGCGTCGTGAACGGGTCGACCGCGGTCAGTCCCGCCGCTCTCGACGCCGTTCAGCGTGCGATCGCCGAGCTGAACTACGTGCCCAATCGGGCCGCGCGGTCGCGGGCGTCGCGCGCGACGATGGCGATCGCCCTGGTCGTGCCGGAGGACACGACGCGGTTCTTCGGCGATCCCTTCTTCGCCGCGGTCGTCTCGGGGATCAACGCGCGACTGAGCCGGTCGGACTACGTGCTGAACCTGATCATCGCGAGCGACGACCCGCGCGACAAGACGGCCGCGTATGTGCGCAGCGGCGCTGTCGACGGCGCCGTGGTCGTCTCGCACCACACGAGCGACACCTTCATCGACCGGATCGCGGCCTCGGTGCCCGTCGTCTACGGTGGCCGGCCCGTGAGCGAGCGCGAGCAGTCATACTACGTCGATGTCGACAACGTCGCCGGCGGACGCGAGGCGACCCGCTACCTGATCGATCGGGGCCATCGTCGGATCGGCATGATCTCGGGCCCCGTGAGCATGCCGGCCGGCATCGACCGACTCGACGGCTATCGCGCGGCGATGGCCGCTGCGGGCCTCGAGCCGGGCCCGATCGAGGATGGCGGCTTCACCGCCGACGGCGGATCGGCGGCGATGCAGCGGATACTCGATGCCGGCGACGCCGACCTCGACGCCCTCTTCGTCGCGAGCGACCTGATGGCGCGCGGCGCCCTCTCGGTGCTGGCGCGTGCCGGCATCCGCGTGCCCGACGACCTCGCGATCGTCGGCTTCGACGATTCCCCGGTGGCCACGAGCGTCACGCCGCGCCTGACGACGATGCGCCAGCCCTCGCACGAGCAGGGCGCGTGCATGACCGATGTGCTGCTGTCGCTGCTGGCCGGTGGCACGCCCCCGCACGTCACCGTGCTCGAGACCGAGCTCATCGTCCGCGACTCGGCCTGACCCGCTCGGGCCCTCGCGTCGCGCGGGCTGGGCGTGGGCGTGGCCGTGGGCGGGACCGGGTTCGCGGGTGTTGCCGGGATCGGGTTCGCGGGTGTGGGGTCGCGGGCGCCCTCGGCGCGCGGATTCGGGGTCGCGTGGAGTCGGCGCTGGGTGGGTTCGGGGTCGCGTGGTGTCGCTCGCGGGATGGCGAGGCGACCACCGGCGAACCCAAACCGGCGGGGCGGGGCGGTGTGGGGTGCGTGGGTGCAGCGTTGCGGTCGCGTGGCGCCCGGGCGGCGGGTTCGTGGGTGTGCGGTCGCGTTGGGCGAGTTTGGGGTCGCGTGGTGTCGCTCGTGGGGTGGTGAGGCGACCACTGGCGACCCCGAACCCGCGGGGCGGGGCGGGCGGCGGGTTCGTGGGTGTGGGGTCGCGTGGGGTCGGCGCTGGGTGGGTTCGGGGTCGCGTGGGGTCGGCGCTGGGCGAGTTTGGGGTCGCGTGGTGTCGCTCGCGGGGTGGTGAGGCGACCACTGGCGACCCTAAACCGGCGGGGGCGGGGGGCTTTGGCGACCCCAAACCGACGAGGGTCGGGTGCTGCGGGCGCGACGAGGGTGGATGCCCGGGGCAGGGCGCCGGGCATCCACCGGCGGTCAGGGCGTCAGGCGGCGTTCTCGGGGTCTCCGCCGAGCTGGCCGATCGGGACGATGGGGCCGCCGTCGTCCGCGCCGGTCTTGCGGGCGCGGGCGATCGCGTTGCCGCCGTGGTAGATCACGAGCGCCGCCACGGTGCCCAGCACGATCGCCGAGAAGGTGAGGGTGCCGAGGTTCATCGTGAAGCCGGCGATCGCGATGACGAAGGCGACCGCGACCGTGTACTGGTTGACGGGGCGCGAGAAGTCGACCTGGTTGTCGACCCAGATCTTGATGCCGATGACGCCGATGAGGCCGTACAGCGCGGTGGTGGCTCCGCCGATGACGCCGGCGGGGATCGTGTTGATGACGGCGCCGAAGGCGGGCGAGAAGGACAGCAGGATCGCGAAGGCTCCCGCGACCCAGTACGCGGCCGTGGAATAGACGCGCGTGGCCGCCATGACGCCGATGTTCTCACCATAGGTCGTCGTCGCCGATCCGCCGAAGAGTCCGGCCAGGGCGCTCGCGACGCCGTCGGCCGTCAGGGCGCGCCCCGTCGACCGGTTGATGCCGGGGTCGCCGGTCATCGTCGCGACACCGCGCACGTGCCCGACGTTCTCGGCGATGAGCACGAGGATCACGGGAAGGAAGATCGGCAGCAGGCTCCACGACGCGGGGTCGCCGAAGGCGGGGAAGTGGAACTCGGGAAGGCCGACCCACGACGCGGCGGCGACGGCCTCGAAGTGCACCTCGCCCGTGATCGCGGCGAAGACGTAACCGACCAGCACCCCGAGGAAGATCGAGATCCGGCCCAGGAAGCCGCGGAACAGCACGCTGAACAGGATGATCGCGGCGAGGGTCACGGTGGCGACCGCCGGCTGCTGGCTGAAGTTGTTCCACGCGGCGGGGGCCAGGTTCAAACCGATGAGGGCGACGATGGCGCCGGCGACGACCGGCGGCATGAGGCGTTCGATCCACCGGGTGCCGACGCGCTGGACGAGCAGACCGACGAGGGCGAGCAGCACGCCGGTGACGGCGACGCTCACCATCGCCTGGGTGATCTGTTCGGTGGTCTCGAGGGCCTTGCCGCCGTTGTAGGCCTGGATCGGCGCGATGAACGCGAACGACGAGCCGAGGTAGCTGGGCAGCCGGTTGCGGGTGAGGAGGAGGAACAGCAGCGTTCCGACGCCCGAGAAGAAGAGCGTCGTCGTCACGGGGAACCCGGTGAGGATCGGCACGAGGAAGGTCGCGCCGAACATTGCCACGACGTGCTGGGCGCCGATCGCGATGGTGGCGGGCCAGGCGAGTCGCTCGCCCGGTTTCACGACGGCGCCGGGTGCGACGGTGCGGCCGTCTCCGTGCAGGGTCCAGACGGGCATGCGAACTCCTCGGTTCTCGGTGGCGCGGCCGCGGCGGGTGCGGTGGCACCGGGCGACGGCGACGGGGTGATGGCGGGGCTGCGCGTGGAGCGGGCGCCGGATGCCCCTCCCCAGGCTACCTGGGAGAGCCCTGTGAACCGAGGACGCGCGCCGTGAGTACGCCGGCGCGTCTCATAGCGACGTCGACGCGCCCGACCGGGCTCAGGCGGTGAGCTTCTCGAGGAGCTCGCGGTACTTCGCGGCGGTCCGCTCGACGATCTCCGCGGGCAGCTCGGGCGGCGTCCCCTGCTGGTCCCAGTGGGTCGCCAGCCAGTCGCGCACGATCTGCTTGTCGAAGCTCGCCATCCGTTCGGCGGGCGTCGTGCCGGATGCCCAGGCCGCGGCATCCCAGTACCGCGACGAATCGCTCGTGAGCACCTCGTCGGCGAGGGTGAGCACGCCGTCGGCGTCGCTGCCGAACTCGAACTTCGTGTCGGCGAGGATCAGCCCGGCGGCCTCCGCGGTGGCCGCGGCGCGCCGGTAGATCTCCAGCGACAGGTCGCGCAGCTGGGCCGCGCGCTCGGCGCCGACGAGCTCCTCCGCCTGGGCGAACGAGATGTTCTCGTCGTGCTCGCCCATCGGGGCCTTGTAGGCGGGGGTGAAGATCGGCTCGGGCAGGCGGTCGCCGTCGTTCAGGCCGCCCGGCAGTGCGATCCCGCACACGGTGCGGCTGGACTGGTACTCCTTCCACCCCGAGCCGGTGAGGTAGCCGCGCACGACGCACTCGATCGGCAGCATGTCGAGCGAGCGCACGATCATCGCGCGCCCCTCGACCGCGTCCGGAACGAGCGAGACGAGGTCGTCGCCGCCTGGGGTGAGCGTGTGCGATGCGGCGAGGTGGTTCGCGATCGCCGGTCCCCCGTCGGCTCCCGCGAGCTGGTCGAACCACCACAGGCTGAGTGTGGTCAGCAGCACGCCCTTGCCGGGGATGCCGGGGGCCAGCACGTGGTCGAACGCGCTGACCCGGTCGCTCGCGACCACCAGCATCCGGTCCGCGCCGCCGTCCGCGCTCCCGTCCGGACGGTACAGGTCGCGAACCTTGCCCGAGTAGACGTGGGTCCAGCCGGGCAGATCTGCGGTGGCGGGGGAAGGCGTGGGAGCGTCGGTCACGCGTCCATTATCGCGGTCGGCCGAGGTGGATGCCGGGGCGATCCCGCCACGCGCCCGCCCGACCTCAGCGCGGGGTGATCCCGTCGACGAACGCGAAGGCCTCGGCGATCACCGCCGGCCAGAGGTCGATCGCCTCGGGGTCGACGAGCACCCACTCGCGCATCGCACGATCGCGCATCGTCAACCTCTCGGCTCGGCCGCTGCGGTCGAGTTCGGTCACGCGTGCCTCCGGCAGCTTCGCGATCAGGCTCTGCCGTGAGGCCAGGAAGGCGAACACCTTGCCGCGGATGCGCAGGCCCTCGCTGCCGAACATGGGCCCGATGTCGACGCCCGGGCGCACCAGGTACTCGGCGGCGATGTCGTCGAAGACGGCACGGGGCTCCTCGGTCATGGTCAGACGCTAGTGGCATCGTCGCAATCGTTGTATAGTCCACGTGGACTAATCGATACGGAGTAATTCATGAAGGACCCGCTGGCCCGCCTGACCCCGCTCGGGGTGGTGCTGCTCGCCCTCCTGCGGGAGGACCCGATGCACCCCTACGAGATGATGCGTCTGATGCGCCACCGGCAGGATCACCGGATGGTGCCCTTCACCAACGGCACGGTCTACCACACCGTCACCCGGCTGCAGACGTGCGGGCTCGTCACCGAGATCGGGGTCGACCGCGACGGCAATCGCCCCGAGCGCACGACGTACGCATTGACGGATGCCGGCAACGCCGCCATCACGGACTGGGTGCGTCGTGAGCTGCCGATCCTCGGGCGTTCCGTCGAGTTCCGCGTCGCGCTGGCCGAGGCGCACAACCTCGACCGCGACGAGGTGCTGACCCTGCTGCGCACGCGCCTCGCGGCCCTCGCCGCGGAATGCGACGAGTACCGCGACGCGCTCGCCGGTGCGCGCAGCGACGCCTCGATCGAGCAGCACCTGATCGAGGCCGACCGGCGCAGCGTGCTGCTCCGGGCCGACCACGACTGGCTCGCCGCCTTCATCGAGCGGCTCGCCCACCCCGACTTCGTGTGGGGACCACACGAGAAGACCGACCGTTACCTGGCTCAGAGAGAGGCCGCACGGCAATGACCGACTCCACCACCCCGTCCCGGCAGGCGAACGCCGCCACCGACACCCCGCCCGCCCGCAGCCCGTGGCCCGCCCTCTGGGCGCTGGTCATCGGGTTCTTCATGATCCTCGTCGATACGACGATCGTCTCGGTCGCCAACCCCGCCATCAAAGAGGCGCTGGACCCGAGCACCCACAACCTCGACAACGTCGTGTGGGTCACCTCGGCGTACCTGCTGGCCTACGCCGTGCCGCTGCTGATCACAGGCCGCCTGGGCGATCGCTTCGGTCCGAAGCGCATCTACCTCATCGGGCTCGCGATCTTCACCCTCGCCTCGCTCGGCTGCGGACTGTCGTCGAGCCTCGAGATGCTGATCGTCTTCCGGGCGGTGCAGGGCCTCGGGGCATCCCTCATGACGCCGCAGACGATGGCGGTCATCACGCGCACCTTCCCGCCGACTCAGCGCGGCGCAGCCATGGGCCTGTGGGGTGCGACGTCGGGCGTCGCGATGCTCGTCGGCCCCCTCGCGGGCGGTCTGCTCGTCGACGGCCTCGGCTGGGAGTGGATCTTCTTCGTGAACCTGCCGGTCGGTGTCATCGGCTTCGTCCTCGCCTGGATGCTCGTGCCGAACCTCGAGACGCACCAGCACCGCTTCGACATGGTGGGCGTCTTCCTCAGCGCGATCGGCCTGTTCCTCATCGTGTTCGGCCTGCAGGAGGGCGAGCACTACGATTGGGCGGCCTGGATCTGGGCCATGATCGGGGCGGGCGTCGTCGTCATGGCGCTGTTCATCTGGCAGCAGGCGAAGACCAAGAGCGAGGCACTCGTGCCCCTCGAGCTCTTCCGCGACCGGAACTTCTCGGTCGCCAACATCGGGATCGCGACGGTCGGCTTCACCGTCACCTCGATGTCGCTGCCGATGATGTTCTTCTACCAGCTCGCCCGCGGCCTCACCCCGACCGAGGCGGCGCTGCTGCTCATCCCGATGGCGGTGTTCGCGGGCGTGCTCGCGCCGATCGCCGGGCGCATCCTCGACCGGGTCGACCCGCGCGTGCTCCTCGTGCCCGGCCTGCTGCTGACCACGACCGCGCTGCTCTGGTACTCGTCGCTGATGAACCCCGACAGCGAGACCTGGATGTTCCTGCTGCCGTCGGGCCTCATGGGCATCGCCCAGGCCGGCATGTGGGGGCCCCTCGCGACGACCGCGACGCGCAACCTCGCGCCGCGCCAGGCCGGCGCCGGATCGGGCATCTACAACACGACGCGCACGATCGGCTCGGTGCTCGGCTCGGCGGCGATCGCGGCCTTCATGCAGAACCGCCTCACAGCGAACCTCCCGGGAGCCGGTGGCGCAGGCGGCGACTTCGGCGCGGGGAAGCTCCCCGACATGGTCGTCCCTGGCTTCTCGAGCGCCATGGCGCAGACGATGCTGTTGCCGGCCGCGGTCATGGCGGTCGGCGTCATCGCGGTGCTGTTCATCCAGCGTCCCGCGCACCTCGTGAAGCGCTGACTCCTCGCCCTCGCGGCATCCGCCTCTGCGGCATCCGCCCCTCTTCCATCCGCCTCGTCGCGATTCGCCGCTGCGACATCCGCCGTACGAATTCCCGCGAAACCTCCCGTATGTACGCTTTCGGCCCCGAAAACCGTACATACGGGAGGTTTCGCGGGTTCTCCGGGCGTCAGCAGGGCGTGAGCGGGGAGTGGACGGGGCTTGCAGACGGGGTGGCATGGGACGAGTCAGGTGCGGGGTCAAGGAGCGTGTCGGGGTGTCAAGGGGGGGCGACCCGGATCAGGCCGGCATCGCGGTCTACACCGGCGATCCCGGAAACAGCGCGGCGTCCACGACCGGCCCCGCGTCGCTCGGGGAAGCCTTCACGATCGACGCCGCGTGCGAGGGGGATTCGTTCGCGTACCGCGTCCTCACGGCGGACCCCGCCGACTCCGGACGCACGCTGCTCCCCGGAACGATCGACTGCGCCGACCCGGCGCAGTCCTTCATCGTGAGCCCGGGCTACCGGGGTCCGATCCAGGTCTCGTTCGTGCGCACCGACTCCGTGACGGCCGCCTGGGTGCGCGTCATGAACGTCGATCCGCCGTTCTGACAGACGACGGTCAGGCGGATCAGTCGGCGACGCGAGCGGCGATGTCCGTGCGGAAGTGCGCACCCTCGAGCAAGATCCGATCGAGCGCCGCGTAGGCGCGCGAGCGGGCCTTGCCGAACGTCTCGCCGGTCGCCACGACGTTGAGCACACGCCCCCCGGTCGCGACCAGGGCGTCGCCGCGCTGCGCGGTCGCCGCGTGGGCGAGGTGCACGCCCGGGACGGATGCCGCGGCATCGGTCCCCTCGATGACGCGCCCCACGGCGGGACTCTCGGGGTAGCCCTCGCTGGCGAGGACGACCGTGATGGCGGCCGTCTCGGCGAACGTCGGGGTCGGCTCGTCTTCGAGGTGCCCGCCGGCGGCCGACAGCAGCAGTCGCGAAAGGGGGCTCGTCAGCCGGGCGAGGACCACCTGCGTCTCGGGGTCGCCGAACCGGGCGTTGAATTCGATGACCTTGACGCCCTGCTCGGTGAGGATGAGCCCCGCGTACAGCAGGCCGATGAAGGGGGTGCCCTCGGCATCCAGCGTGCGGATGACGGGCTCGGCGACCGTGCGGGTGACCTCGTCGACGAACGCCTGCTCGCTGCCGAAGCGGTCGGCGAGCCACGGCAACGGCGAGTAGGCGCCCATGCCGCCGGTGTTGGGGCCGGCGTCGCCGTCGTAGGCGCGCTTGAAGTCCTGCGCGGGGGAGAGCGCGCGCACCGTGTCGCCGTCGCTGACGAAGAAGAGCGACACCTCGGGCCCTGAGAGGAACTCCTCGACGAGCACCGGTCCGGTCGGCAGGAACGCGTCGGCGTGGGCGAGCGCGGCATCGCGGTCGTCGGTGACGACGACGCCCTTGCCCGCGGCCAGTCCGTCGGCCTTGACGACGTGGGGTGCACCGTAGGCATCCAGCGCCGCCTCGACCTCGGCGCGCGTGGCGGCGCGGGTCGCGCGGCCGGTCGGCACGCCGGCGGCGTCCATGATCCGCTTGGCGAACGCCTTCGATCCCTCGAGCTGGGCGGCGGCCCGGCCGGGGCCGAACACCGGGACGCCCCGCTCGCGCAGAGCGTCGGCGACACCGGCGACCAGCGGCGCCTCGGGCCCGATGATCACCAGGTCGATGTTCTCGTCGTTGGCGTACTCGGTCACCGCCGACGGGCTCTCGGCGTCGAGGCCGGCCACGATCGCGGCATCCGCGGCGATCCCCGCGTTGCCCGGCGCGGCGAACAGCTCGTGTTCGTCGGCCTCGGCCTTCAGGGCGAGGAGGATGGCGTGCTCGCGGGCACCGGAACCGAGGACGAGAATGCGCACCCGGTCAGCCTACCGAGGCGGCTCGCGCGCGTGCCTGTCCGTTGCCGGTTCAGAACTCCGGAGTGTTGCCGGTTCAGAAGTCCGGAGGCCTGAACCACCCCCGCGGCTTTCCGTGGTGCGCCGCGGGCTGGGAGTCCTCTTCTCCGGAGTTGTGAACGGGCTACCGTGGGGTGATGGCCCGCAGAATCTCGACCGACGACGGCCGCGCCGCCCTCTTCGCCGTCTCTGCGGCATCCGAGCGCGGCGCGGCACCCGCTCGACCCGATCTGGCGACGGCGGTCCGTTATCTGCTGCAGCTGCTCGCCGAGAAAGCGCCCGGCAACACCGTCGAGGTGCGGGTGCCCCCGTTCGGCGCCGTCCAGGTGATCGAGGGCCCCCGGCACACCCGAGGAACCCCGCCGAACGTCGTCGAGACGGATGCCGCGACGTGGATCGCTCTCGCGACGGGCGAGAGCTCGTGGGCCGACGCACTCACTGCGGGGCGGATCCTCGCGTCGGGGACGCGCGCCGATCTCGCCGCCCTGCTGCCGCTGCGCCCCTGAGACGCCGCTCTCGCGCGTCCGCTGTGCGGCGGGCGCGCGAGAGCTGAGGCTGTGACCGTCAGACGGTGACGACGATCTTGCCGCGGGTGTGCCCCTCTTCGAGAGCGGCATAGGCGGCCGCGGCCTCATCGAGAGGGTAGGTGGCGGCGATCTCGACGCGCAGGTCGCCGTCGGCGGCCAGCTGTGCGAGCTCGGCGAGCTGGGCCGCGTCGGGGCGCACCCACAGGTAGTGGCCGCCGAACTCGGTACGGGCACGCGGGTCGGCGATCGAGACCACGGTGCCGCCGTCGGCGAGAAGGGCCGGCGTGCTGTCGAGCGACGCGCCGCCGGCGAAGTCCACGATGACGTCGAAGCCTTCCGGTGCGAGGGCGCGCGCCGCGTCGGCCAGGCCATCGCCATAGCGCACGGGCTCGGCGCCGAGCTCCCGCAGATAGTCGTGGTTGCGCTCCGAGGCGGTGCCGACGACGCGGGCACCGCGGCGCACCGCGAGCTGCACTCCGATCGAGCCGACGCCGCCCGCGGCGCCGTGGATCAGCACCGTCTGGCCCTCGTGCACGCCGGCACGCTCGAGCGCCTGCAGGGCGGTGAGCCCCGTCAGCGGCAGTGCCGCGGCCTGCTCGAACGAGAGCCCGTCGGGCTTGTGCGCGGCCGTTCGCACCGGCACGGGCACGAACTCGGCGATCGAGCCGTGCTCGACGACGTCGGCGCGGGCGTAGGCGAGAACCGCGTCGCCGACGGCGAACTCAGGGGTGTCGAGCCCGGTCTGCTCGACGACGCCCGCGACGTCCCAGCCGGGGATCGCCGGCAGCCGCGTGTCGATGACGCCGCGCAGGTATCCCTCGCGGATCTTGTAGTCCACGGGGTTGATGCCGGCGGCGACGACCCGCACGACGAGCGTGTCGGGGCCGTTGTGCGGCTTCTCCCGCTCGGTGATCTCGAAGCGGTCGTTGCCGCCGAAGTCGGAATAGACGAGTGCCTTCATACCGGAGCTCAACCGATGCGCCCGGTGTGGCATTCCGACGCGGCCCCGAAGGGGTTCCGACGCGGCGCTCAGCGGCGCGGCACGAGCACGGGCGCCCCCGTACGCGGGTGCGGAAAGACATCCACCTGCTGCCCGTAGACCTCCGCGACGGCATCCGCCGTCAGGACCTCGTGCGGCGGGCCGGATGCCACGACACGGCCCTGCGCCAAGAGGGTGACCCGGTCGGCGAAGCCGAGGGCGGCGTTCAGATCGTGCAGCACGACGGCGACGGCGGCACCGGAGCGGGCGCGATCGCGGGCGAGGCGCAGCACGTCCTCCTGGTGGCGCAGATCGAGCGCGGCGGTCGGCTCGTCGAGCAGCAGCACGTCGACGTTCTGGGCGAGCACCCGGGCGAGGGCCGCACGTGCGCGCTCGCCGCCCGAGAGCGACGGCAGCGTTCGGTGCGCGAGGCCCGTCAGATCGGTCGCGGCGAGGGCATCGGCGACGGCGATGTCGTCGTCGCCTTCGGCCGGGGTGCGTGCCCACGGCGCGCGGCCCATCCGCACCACCTCGGCCACCGTGAACGGGAAGGTCACGCGATGCTCCTGCAGCAGCACGGCACGGCGGCGGGCGAGTTCGATCGGTCGGATGCCCGACAGCTCATGCCCGTCGAGGCTGACCGATCCCGTCGAGGGGACGACGTCGCCGGCGAGCACACCGAACAGGGTGGACTTGCCCGCCCCGTTGGGGCCGACGAGCGCGTGCACCTCGCCCGAGCGGACGACCAGATCCGCGTCCGCGAGAGCCGCGGCAGGAGCGCCGGGGTAGTGGACCGTGACCCCTCGCGCCCGGAGGCGGACGGATCCGGGGCCCGCCGCCTGGCCCCGGCTCGGTGACGGTGGCGGTGACGGTGCGGGCTGCGCGGGCTGCGCGGACGGTGCGGCGGTGGGCGCAGGCATCCGGCGCCCGTTCATGCCCAGCCTCCCGAACGGCGGCGCGTACGCACGAGCAGCCACAGGAAGAACGGCCCGCCGACGAGCGCCGTGATCATGCCGATCGGCATGTCGGCGAGCGGCACCGCGGTGCGCGCCACGAGGTCGGCTACGGCGATCAGCAGCGACGCTCCGAGGGCCGAGGTGATGATGAGGGGAAGGTGCGCGGGTCCGATCGCCATGCGCATGAGGTGGGGAACGACGAGCCCGACGAAGCCGATGATCCCGGCGAAGGCGACGGCGCCCGTCACGAGCAGGGCGACCGTGACGATGACGACGACGCGCAGCAGTTCGACGCGCACGCCGAGATGGCGCGCGGTGCGCTCGCCGAGGGCGAAGAGGTCGAGGCGGCGGGCGACGACGAGCGCCACCGCGATGCCGACGGCCACGAGCGGGGCGACCAGGGCGATGTTGGGCCAGAGCGCGCCGTTGAGCGATCCCAGCTGCCAGAACACGATCTGCTCGCGGGTGGCGGTCGTGCCGATGAACGTGAGGAACGCCAGTGCAGCCCCGCCGATCGCGTTCACCGCGATGCCGGTGAGCAGCAGCGTCACGACCTCGGTGCGCCCGCCCGAGCGGCTGATCAGGTACACCGAGAACACGGCGAGCAGGCCGCCCGCGAAGGCGAACACCGGTGTGGTCCACATGCCGAACGTGGCGAGGCCGAAGGTGAGGGATGCCGCCGCGCCGACCGCCGCGCCCGACGAGACGCCCACGACCCCGGCATCCGCGAGGGGGTTTCCGAAGATCGCCTGCATCAGTACGCCCGAGACGGCCAGTGCCGCCCCGACGAGAAGGCCCAGGACGATGCGGGGCAGACGGATGTCGAGGACGACACCGGCTGCGGCGGGGGTGCCGGGGGCCCACGCGGTGGGGATGCCGACGGCGCGCGCCAAGATGCCCACGACCTCGCTCGGCGCGAGCGCGAACTGACCCGACCCCAGCGACACGACGCAGGCGACGACGAGCGCGACCGCGAGCACGGTGGTCGTGATGGCGAACCGCGCTCCGCGGTGGGTGCGCGGCACGGGGGTCGCGATCTCGCCCGCGCCGGCAGCGGTGGCATCGGTGCGCGGGGTTCGACGAGGGCCCGCGGTGCGCTCGAGTGCCGAGGTCACGAGGTCGGCGCGGGCGAGGCGGACGCGTCCGCGCGGGCCGGGAAGTCGGCCGGGGCGTACAGGGCCCCGGCGAGCGAGCGCACGACGTCGGCCGTGCGGGGGCCGAAGCTCAGCACGGCGGTGTCGGCCATGTCGATCACCCGGCGGTGCGCCCCGGCGGGGGTCTGTGCGATCGCGGGAATCCGCTCGAGCAGTCCATCGATGCCGCCGACCGAGGACAGCCCGTCGGTCATCATGACGAGCACGTCCGGCTGGGCGGCCACCAGGGCTTCGGCGGTCATCGGCTTCATGCCCGACCATCCGATCTCCGCGGCGACGTCGACTCCACCGACGGCGTCGATGAGAGAGTCGGCGCCCGAGTCCTCGCCGAAGATGTAGTAGACGTTCGCGCTGCCGCGCACGTAGAGGAACAGCATCCGGGCCCGCCGTGCGGGATCGGTGGGCGCCACCGTGGCGATCTCCTGCCGGGCGGCGTCGACCGAGGCATCCAGCTGCGCCGCGAGTGCGGTGCCGCGGGTGGGCACGCCGAGGGCGGCGGCCACCTCGGTGACGAGGGCGTCCGTCGTGTCGAGCCTCCGCTCGCTCGAGATCACGACGACCGCGATGCCGGCGTCGCGCAGCTGCTGACGCACCTCTTTGGGCCCGATCGTGGTGTCGGTGAGCACGACGGTGGGGGCGAGCCCCAGGATCGCCTCCGCGTTGAGCGTGTGCCCGGACTTCGTGACGAGCGGCAGGTCCTCGGTTCCCGGGATGTTGGTCGAGGTGTCCTTGCCGACGACGTTCCCGCCGAGCCCGAGGGCGAACACGGTGGCGGCGATCGTTCCCGAGATGTCGATCGGAAGGATGCGGCTCGCATCGGCGACCGTGACCTCGCGTCCTTCGGCGTCGATGACCGTGACCGGCAGAACGGGCGCCGTGTCATCTGCGACCACCGGGATGCTGCGCGACGCGAGGCACGCCGTCGACGGTCCGACGTGCCCGCGGACGTCGTCCACCAGCTGCAGCGTCGACAGTGCGGCGGTCGCGGCCGGGCAGGCGGGGTCGGAAGCCTCCGCGGACCGCGCCGTCGCGGCGCCGGCGCTGGTGCAGCCGGTGAGCACCGCGGCGGTGAGTGCGGACAGCACGAGCAGGACGAGCGGGGTCGAGGATCGTCTGTGCATTAGGCAAGCCTAACCTCAAACTTGACGTGACCTGTGAGTGTCGTTAGCGTCGAGAGAGAATTCGAGTCAGGTGAGGCTTGCCTTACTCGGATGCCTCACCTGCCCGACTGCCTCGCTGCCGCGATCGCTGCTTCGACGCGCGATCCCTCCGGAGATCCCCGTGACCGACACCCCTGTGCCCGCCCGTCCACTGCCTCGCACGTTCCTCGCAGCCCTGCTCTCGCTGTTCCTCGTGATCGCCGGCACGATCACGGCGCCACTCGCCCACGCCGCCGCCCCCGCGGTCTCGATCGACACCGTCCCGCGCGAGGGCGGCGCCGTCACGGTGTCGGGATCCGGCTTCGCCGCAGAGAAGCCGGGCATCTACTTCGGCGTCGGGCCGGCTGGGCTACCCGGGTTCTACCGGGGCTCGGGGTCCCTTACCGAGGTCGTCTTCGTCGCGGTGGGCAACGCGTCCGGTGGCTCCGGCCAGGGGCGCACGGAACCCATGAACGACGACGGCAGCTTCACGTTCACCGTCACGGTCCCGGCGTACACCGAGGGCGCCGAGTACGCCGTGTACACCTCGAAGGCGCACGGTCAGGGGATGGCCGATCGCAGCCAGGACACCACCACGGCTCTCGACTGGGCGGACATCCCGACACCGGAGCCGACGACGACTCCCGAGCCGACCAGCACCCCCGAGCCGACGGCGACGCCGGAGCCCACCAGCACGCCCGAGCCGACGGCGACGCCGGAGCCCACCAGCACGCCCGAGCCGACCGCCACCCCGGAGCCGACCAGTACGCCGGAGCCGACGCCGACTCCCGAGCCCACCAGCACGCCGACGCCGCAGCCGGTTCCCGTCACGGTGGCGCTCGCGCGCACGACCGTCCCGGCGGGCGACGAGCTGCAGATCACCGGAACGGGCTTCCTCCCGCAGGCTCCCACGACGAACGGCACCCGGCCGCCGCTGGCCGGCAAGTTCGGCGGCGCCTACGTGCAGTTCGGCTACTACACGGGCGCGACGTGGACAGCGCTCGGGCGCACCGCCGACCACACCAAGTGGGTCGTGGATGCCGCCGATGTGACCGCCATCGGCGGCACGGCCGCCGGTGCGGTGGCCGTGGCATCCGACGGCACCTTCTCGACGACGCTCGTCGCCGACCGGCCGGCCGACGCGCCGGCCGGGGCCCGCTTCGGCGTCCGCACCTTCGCCGGCAGCGGTGCGAAGCACGCGCTGTTCGACACGTTCACCGAGGTCGCCTTCGCCCCGGCACCCGCGGTCTCGCTCGCGCAGACCTCCGACATCGTGGCCGGCGCCCCGCTCGCCGTGAGCGGTGTCGGGTTCCTGCCCCACCCGCCCGCGACGAACGGCACGCGCCCGCCGCTGGCCGGCACGTTCGCCGGCGCCTACGTGCGTTTCGGCTACTTCCACGGCGATTCCGACGCCTGGACGACCGTCGGCAGCGGGGCCGCGGGCACCCGGTGGGCCGTGAACGCCGATGACGTCGCCGCGATCGGCGGCGTGGCACGAGGCGCGGTCGCGATCGCCGCCGACGGATCGTTCTCGACGACGCTGACCGCGACGCGGCCCGATGACGCTCCCGACGGCGCGCGCTTCGGCATCCGCACCGACCCGGCCGGAGGCTCGACGTACGCCGCGTTCTCGACGTTCACGCCGATCACGTTCCGCGCAGAGCAGCCGCGCGCGATCGCGGTGACGGTGCCCACCGTCTCGGCGGAGGCGGCGACCGTGCGCGTCGTCGGCTCCGGCTTCGGCGACATCACCGGCGCGTACGCCGCCCTCATCGAGAAGGGCACCGAGGCCGGGCTCAGCGCCAGCGGGGGATACGCGGCCTTCGGCTACTGGATGACCCCCGGTGCGATCACCGGCGGCGCGTTCGACAAGACCCTCAGCGTCCCCGCGGCGAAGCTCGTGCGCGGCACCAGCTACGAGGTCGTCGTCTGGCAGGGTCACACGACCCCGGGCGCCGACACGATCTACGCCCGCGCCGACGTCTCCCTCACCCCCGCGCAGTGGGACGTTCTCGCCCCGCGCGGCCCCCAGCCGCAGCCGACCACGCCGACGACTCCGACGGTGCCGACCGCTCCGCCGGTCGAGACCGTGCCGGGCGGATCGCTCCGCTGGGCGATCTCGTCGAGCTTCGCCGGCTACGTCACCGGTTCGATCGCCCACGGGCAGATCGCGGTCGGCGGGGGTGCGACCCGCTCGGGCGGACTCTTCCAGTTCGGTCAGGCCACGACGGGCGGCTACGACGCCGCGAGCGGCACCGGGACGATCGACTACGCCGGGTCCGTGCGGTTCACCGGTCACGGCGGCGTGCTCGACGTGACGATCTCGAACCCGCAGGTGCGGATCACCTCGCCGACCTCCGCGACCCTGTCGGTCACGAGCGGTGGGGGATCGGTGCCCTTCGCGACCCTCGACCTCGGCGCCGCGTCGCGATCGAGCGCCGGCGGTGCCGTCACCTACACGGACGCGCCCGCCACGCTGACCTCCGCAGGACGCGACCAGGTGCTGGCCGGATTCAGCACGGCCCTCGACCCGGTCACCTTCACGATCGGCGCGGTCGCCGCCGCGCCGTCCGGATCGACCGGCACCGTGGCCACCGCCTCGACCACGACGACCGCGCGGGTCACCCTGCCCGAGGCGCCACCGGCGACATCCGGCATCACCCTGCCCGCCGACCAGCTCGCACTGCTGGGATCGGGGCGCACCGCGACCGTCCGCGCGACGGGCTTCGAACCGAACGAGACCGGCATCCGTGTCGTCGTCTACTCGACTCCGGTGCTCCTCGGTACCGTCGATGCGGATGCCGACGGGGTCGCGACCTGGACGGGCTCGCTGCCGGCGACGCTCGCCGACGGGCAGCACACCCTCACCTTCCAGGGCTCGGTCGATCGGGGAGTCATGTTCACCCTGGCCCGCGCGACCGCCGCGGGCGCCGTCGCCGGGCAGTGCACGGTGGCCGGCGCGACGCTCTCGTGGGGCTTCAAGGAGAGCTTCCGCACCTACATCGAGGGCATCGCCCAGGGCGGGTGGACTCTCGACGGGATCTCCTACGACTACCCCCGGTTCGTCTGGTCGGCCGGGTCGGGCCCGCTCGACGTGGCGCAGAAGTCGGGGCTGATCGCCTACGGTGGCAGCCTGCGCTTCACCGGTCACGGCGGTGCGCTGGACACGACCCTCTCCGCAGCGCGGCTCGAGCTCGCGGGGAACGTCGGCTATCTCGTCTTCGACATCTCCGGCACCACGCAGGGCGGCGCGGCGGTCGCCGCGCAGGGGGTGCGCTTCGCGCAGTTCCCGCTCGGCGATCTCGAGATCTCCGGCGGTGCGATCACGCTCGACGCCGTGCCGGCCACTCTGACGGATGCCGGTGCCGCGGCCTTCGGCACCTACCCGGCGGGGTCCGAGCTCGACCCGGTGTCGGCGACGATCCCGGTGGCCGCAGACTGCGGAGCGCCGGTGACGGCGGAGAAGGCCGAGGCGGCAGCCGCACCCCCCGTGACGGTGCACGAGGCCGAGCCCGCCGCCGAGGCCGCCCCGCTGTGGCCCTGGGCGCTCGGCGGAGGTCTGGTCCTGGTGGCCGCCCTCGTCGTCACCGGTGTGCTGATCGCGCGTCGTCGCCGAGCGGAGTCCGTACACGAGGCGTGACCGGCGCGTCCGCGGCCGGGCGCCGTCGGTCCCACGGGACCGCGGCGCCCGGCCGCCGCGTCGAGGTGTGACAATGGGAAGATGACCGAGTCGGCCGAGCATCGCATCGAGAGCGCGCAGGTGCGCCGCAGCCCGCGGTACGCGATGTTCTTCCTCGTCGGCGGCGTGCTCGGGGTGCTCGTGGCTCTCGTGCTCACGTTCGGATTCAACGGCACGCTCGACGTGAGTCCGACCACCCAGGCGCAGTACTCGACGGGGCAGGTGTTCGGCTTCCTGTGCCTCTTCTGCATTCCGGTCGGCGTGGCGGTCCTCGGAGCGGTCGCTCTGCTCATCGACCGGGGCTTCTCGCGGCGCGTGCGCGATGTGCGTGTCGACCACGAGCGCATCGTGATCGACGACGACCACGAGCGCGGCGCGTAGGCATCCTCTGCCGGCGGGCCTTTTCCCGCGGCCGCGTCAGGCGATGTCGGCGATGACGGGGGCGATCGCCGCGTCGAACGCCACGACGTCGCTGCGCAGCGAATCCGTGACGGCGATCGTCAGCGCGCCGATCCACCACACCCCGCGCTGGGTGAGGGGCAGCACCTGCACGTTGAGCTCGAACGCGTGAGGGCGCCGACCCGCCTGACGTTCGTATTGCGCGACGGCGCTGGCGTAGGCGCGGTACGAGGAACCTGTGCCGCTGCCCGCCCGGTACCGCTCGTGCGCGGCGCGGGCGTGGGCGACGACCTCGGAGCCGAACGGGGCGATCGCGGCGGCGAGCTCGTCGAAGCCCTCGGTCGGCAGGGCGACCATCATGTCGAAACCGTCGACGAGCTCCAGCGGCACGGGGGAGGGGTGCGCCTGCGGTTCGACGGTCATCTCCCAATACGTCCGCCACTGGCGCTCGAGGGTCGTGGTATCGGTGAACTCGCCGGGTTCGCTGCGGGCGAGGCCGCGCAGTGCCGGCAGCTCCTCCGGATAGCGCAGGCCGAGCGACTGGCGCAGGCTCAGGGCCACGAGCACGGGCAGTGCCGCGTCCTCGCGCACGACCCACTCGGGTCCGCCTGCCGCTCTCATGCGGCCATCCTAGGGAGCCGGACCGCGCGCAGGGCGTCGGCCGTTCGGCCTGACGGATGCCCGGCCGAAGTTCCCCCGGGCGCCCGGTAGGCTGTCCGGGTGGCAGAGACCCCACGGAACCCCTATACCGAAGCCGGCGTCGACACCGCGGCGGGAGACCTCGCCGTCGAGTTGATGAAGTCGGCCGTCCGGCGCACGCACGGCCCCGAGGTCCTCGGCGGCGTCGGCGGCTTCGCCGGGCTGTTCGACGCGTCGGCGCTGCTGACGATGGACAAGCCTCTGCTCGCCACGAGCACGGACGGCGTGGGGACCAAGGTCGCGATCGCGCAGGCCATCGACGTGCACGACACGATCGGGCAGGATCTCGTCGGCATGGTCGTCGACGACATCGTCGTGGTCGGCGCGAAGCCCCTCTTCATGACCGACTACATCGCGTGCGGCAAGGTCGTCCCCGAGCGCATCGCCGACATCGTCCGCGGCATCGCCCGCGGGTGCGAGCTCACCGGCACCGCTCTCGTCGGCGGCGAGACCGCCGAGCACCCGGGACTGCTCGGCGTGAACGACTACGACGTCGCGGGCGCGGCGACCGGTGTCGTCGAGGCGGGCGCGGTGCTGGGCGCCGAGCGCGTCGGCGACGGAGACGTGGTGCTCGCCCTGGCATCCAGCGGACCTCACTCCAACGGCTACTCCCTCATCCGCCACATCGTGAGCCGCGCCGGCGTCGCGTACGGCGCGGATGCCCCCGACTTCGCTCGCACGTGGGGCGAGGAGCTCCTCGAGCCCACGCGGCTGTACACGCTGCCGCTGCTGCACCTCATCGAGCAGGTGCCCGGCGCGGTGCACTCCCTCAGCCACGTCACCGGCGGCGGGATCGCCGCGAACCTCGCGCGCGTGCTGCCCCAGGGCACCTGGGTCGACGTCGACCGTTCGACCTGGTCGCCGCTGCCCGTCTTCCGTGTGCTCGCCGACCTCGGCGGGCTGCGCCTCGAAGACACCGAGGGCACCTGGAACCTCGGGATCGGCTTCCTCGCGGTCGTCGCGGCCGACCGGGCGGGCGAGGCCACCGCGGTGCTGCGCGCTCAGGGGATCGACACCTGGCAGGTCGGCGTCGTGCGCGTCGGCGACGCGCCCGACGACGGACTCGGGCACTTCGAGCAGGGCGCGAAGGGAGTCGACGGCGGCGCCGTGCGACTCGTCGGCGCATACTCATCATCGAACTAGGCGCAGAAACGGGCTGAGCAACACCACATGTGCGGAATCGTCGGCGTCGTCGGCCAGGGAAACGTCAACCAGGAGATCTACGACTCCCTGTTGCTGCTGCAGCATCGCGGGCAGGACTCCACGGGCATCGCCACGGCGGAGCGGAGCGGGGTCTTCCACCTGTTCAAAGCGAAGGGCCAGGTCCGTGAAGCGGTCCGCACGCGCGACATGCGCTCGCTCCTCGGGACGATCGGCCTCGGCCACGTCCGCTACGCGACGAAGGGCACCGCGTCCAGCGAAGAAGAGGCGCAGCCCTTCTACGTCAACGCGCCCTACGGCATCGTGCTCGTCCACAACGGCAACCTCACCAACACGCGCGAGCTCACCGAAGAGCTGTTCAGCAAGGACCGCCGCCACCTCAACACCAGCTCCGACACCGAGCTGCTGGTCAACGTCCTGGCCAACGAGCTGCAGGCATCCATCTCGGGCCTCGAGCTCGACCCGGCGCAGGTGTTCCAGGCCGTCTCGCGCGTGCACGAGCGCGTCGAGGGGTCGTACGCCGCGATCGCCCTGATCGCCGGCTACGGGCTCCTGGCCTTCCGCGACCCGTTCGGCATCCGTCCCCTCATCCTCGGCACGCGCCGGAACGAGGACGGCCACGCCGAGTGGACGGTCGCCTCGGAGTCGCTCGTGCTCGAGAACGGCGGCTTCGAGGTCGTCCGCGACGTCGACCCAGGCGAGGCCGTGTTCATCGACCTCGACGGCACCCTGCACACGCAGCAGTGCGCGGCGTCCCCGACGCTCGTGCCGTGCTCGTTCGAGTACGTGTACCTCGCCCGCCCCGACTCGATCATGAACGGCATCTCGGTCTACGAGGCGCGTCTGCGCATGGGCGAGCGGCTCGCCGACACGATCGCGAAGTACACCCCCGCCGGTGCGATCGATGTCGTCATGCCGATCCCGGATTCGGCGCGTCCCGCCGCGATGCAGGTGGCCCGCAAGCTCGGCATCGAGTACCGCGAGGGCTTCTACAAGAACCGGTACGTCGGCCGCACCTTCATCATGCCCGGCCAGGCCGTGCGCAAGAAGAGCGTCCGCCAGAAGCTGAACGCGATGTCGAGCGAGTTCAAGGGCAAGAACGTCCTGCTCATCGACGACTCGATCGTCCGCGGGACGACCTCGAAAGAGATCATCCAGATGGCGCGGGATGCCGGCGCGAAGAGCGTCACGTTCGCCTCGGCGGCGCCGCCCGTGCGCTTCCCGCACGTGTACGGCATCAACATGCCCTCGCGTCACGAGCTGGTCGCCTACGGTCGCACCATCCCCGAGATCGCGGCCGAGCTCGGCGCCGACTACATGGTCTACCAGGAGATCGACGACCTGAAGGCGGCGATCCTCGAGGGTGCGCCCGGCGTCGAAGACCTCGACATGAGCTGCTTCGACGGCCGCTACGTCACCGGCACCGTCACCGAGGAGTATCTCGCGTGGGTCGAGGGCTCGCAGGAGAGCTGACCGGTCCGCTCTCCGGATCCCCTGATGCCGAGCCGGGCCTAGGCTGGACCGAGTGACATCCGTCCCCTCGCGTCCCCTGTGGCGGGGGCGCACCCTCGCCCTCGTCGGCATCGTCCTCGTCGCCTTCTCGCTGCGCTCGGGTGTGGCGTCGCTCTCGCCGATCCTGGCGGAGGTGTCGGCGACTTTCCCGGTGCCGACGGGAGTCGTCGGCCTCATCGGGGCCGCGCCGCCCGTGTGCTTCGCGGTCTTCGGCATCGTCACTCCCGCACTCGAGCGTCGGTTCGGGCTCGAACGCCTCGCGGTGGCCGCGATGATCGTGGCGGCGGTCGCGATGGTGGCGCGCGCCCTCGCCGGCGACGCTCTCATCCTGCTGCTCGGTACGGCCGTGCTCTTCGCCGCCGTCGGCGTCGGGAACGTCGTGCTCCCGCCGCTCATCAAGGCGTACTTCCCCGACCGCACGGGAGCGATGACGGCGCTCTACTCGTCGTTGCTCGCGGTGGCATCCTTCGTTCCTCCGCTGGTCGCCGTCCCGACCGCGGATGCCGTCGGCTGGCGCCTGTCGCTCGGGCTCTGGGCGGTGTTCGCGGTCGCCGCGATCGTGCCGTGGGTGGCGCGTCTCGTGCTCGACGGGCGCCGTGCACCGGGCTCGGTCGCCGGGTCTGCCGTCGCCGAGATCGACGAGCCCGCGCCTCGGGTGCTCGGGCGCCTGCCGCGCATCCCGCTGGCGTGGGCGCTCGCCGTGACGTTCGCGGTGTCGTCGGCGAGCGTCTACACGTGCTTCGCGTGGCTCCCCGTCGTGCTGGTCGATGCGGCGGGCGTCGACCACGCGGCCGCCGGCGCGCTGCTGTCGCTGCTCGGGGCGATGGGGCTGCCCTGGTCGGTGCTCGTGCCGATCGCCATCACCCGCTGGCACCGCATCGGGGTCGTCTACGTCATCGCGGTGGCGGCGGGCGTCGCGGGCATCGCCGGCATGGTGTGGGCGCCGCAGGCGGCGACGGTGCTGTGGGTCATGCTCCTCGGGGTGCCGCAGGCGCTGTTCCCCGGCGTGCTCGTCCTCATCCAGGTGCGTACTCGCACGCACGAGGGAGCCGTCGCGCTGTCGAGCTTCAGCCAGAGCGTCGGCTACGCGATCGCCGCGACGATGCCGCTCGCCTTCGCCGTGCTGCACGAGACGACGGGAGGTTGGCAGGCTCCGCTGCTTGCGCTGGGCGGACTGTTCCTGCTGGCGATCCCGGCCGCCGTCGTCGTGACGCGCACCCGCACGCTCGAAGACGAGTGGGAGAGACGCCACAGCGCGTGGTGAGCGCACGGAGGGCACACGAGTGAAGCGGATGCCGCGGCATCCGCTTCACATCAGACGAGGGTGACGGTCACGCCGTCTCGAGCTTGTCCTCGTCCTCGTCGGCGTACTGATCTGCCCACTTGTCGACGTACGGATCCTCGTCGTGGTGACCGAGTTCCTTCTCGAGGGCCGAGTAGTTCACGGTGTACGTGTCGTACTTCAGCTCACGAGCGATCTTGGTGTGCTTCGCCTTCTGACGGCCACGCCCCATGCGAGACCCCCTCATTTCTGAGTCACGGGCGGTGCGGCTGCATTTCTCGCACTCACCCGATGCATTCACGATGCGTTTCGAACCGGCCTGACGCCGGGAAGAGTAGCATCCAGAATAACACGGTGGCCTTCCGACCCTGGCGGAGCGGTGTCGGATGAAGCCCGCCGCGATGGACCGGAGGCTGTCATGACCGACCCGGAGACCGATGTCGTTCCCCCGCACGCGGTCGTCGTCGGAGTCGTGCCCGACCAGCCCGACCGCGTCGTGCGAGAGGCCGCGCGCTACGCGAGGCTGTTCGGCGCCCCCCTCGTCGTCGTGCATGTCGACATCACGCGGTTCGTCACGTACGAGGATCCGGACGGCTATATCCACTCCGCGCCGATCGACCTCGACATCTCGACCGGGGATGCTCAACTCGCCGCGGTGCGGGCCGCCGTGGCATCCGTTCTGGGCGAGCCCGGGTCCGGCGACGTCGACTGGTCGGTGCGCCAGCTGGTCGGCGACCCCGCGCTCGCGCTGAAGCAGCTCGCCGACCGCTCGCACGCGCGCCTGATCGTCGTCGGCACGCGCCGTCGCGGATTCGGCGAGTCGCTGCGGGAGTTCTTCACCGGGTCGGTGGCCGCCCGCCTCGCGCACCGCCAGTCGCGCCCGATCCTGGTCGTGCCGCTGGAAGAGCCCGCGCACGACGACGAGGACCTCTGGCCCGAGGCCTGACCTGTCGTTCCGGGCTCGGGGGTCGGGTCCGCGGGGGCCGCGGCGCTCGGGTCTCGGGGCCCGGGGCCTGGTTCTCGCAGACGGGGTCGCCGGGGCCCCGGCGCTCGGGGTTCCCGCCGCCGGGCCCCGGCGCCCAGCGCTCGGGCCCCGGAGGCGCGGTCAGCGCAGGGAGCGGGTGAGCGCGTGCAGGGCGTCGTCGAGCGACCGGGCGAGGTCGTCGACGGTCGACGACGCCAGGGTGCCGCCCCGCGCGAGGTGGCCGCGCAGGTCGGCGCGAACGCTGGCGCGGAACTCGCCGACGATCGTCTCGGCCCGACGCAGCTGCTCCCGGGCATCCGCCCGTGCGCCGTCGGCGGTGGTCGCGGACGCCGCCCGCCGGGCGTCCGCGGCGGCGTGATCGGCCTGCGCCGCGGCGGCGAGATCGGCGCGCAGGCTCTTCATCGCCTCGCGGACGCTCCCCCGCACCTCGTCGGCGATGAGCCGGATGCTGTCGGCGAGGCCCGCCTCGATGCCTTCGAGGTCACCGGCGCGGGCGACGACCTCGGCGCGGCCCGCCTCGGTGATCGCGTAGACGGTCTTGCGGCCGTCGACGGTCTTGGTGACCAGGCCCTCCTCTTCGAGCTTCGCGAGGCGGGGGTAGATCGTGCCGGCGCTCGGCGTGTACGTGCCGCCGGTACGGTCCGACAGCGCCTGGATCAGGTCGTACCCGTGTCGCGGCGACTCGTCCAGCAGATTCAGCAGGTACAGGCGCAGGTCGCCGTGCGAGAAGACGGGGGCCATGCTCAGGCCTCCTCGTCGCGCGCGCCGGTGGGTGCGTCCGTCGGCCACACGGGAGAGGCGTCGGCGCTGTGCGGCGCCGGGGCGGGCGCGTCCGCGTCGGTCGGGGCCGGGGCATCCACGGACGCCCGCGACGCCTCGTCGACCGATGCCGTGCGGCGCAGCACCGTGACGGCGCCCGAGACCGAGTTGGCGCGCACGTCGGCGAAGCTGCCGCTGAGTTCGCCGACCGAGTCGGCGTAGTTCGAGGGCCCCGAGGTGGAGCGCTTGACGCCGTCGACGGTGAGGCGGCCGCTGACGCTGCGCAGGACGAAGTTGGCGGCGTGGCCCTCGTCGAGTCGCACCGTGGCGTCGCCCGACACCGTGTTGAGGGTGACGGCGTCGACGCGCCCGGTGGAGTCGACGGTCATCGTGCCCGAGACGGTGTCGATCGTCGCCTTGCGGATGCTGCCGGTGGCCGCGACGTCGCCCGAGACCGAGTTGGCGGTCATCGTTCCGTCGAGGCCGCGCACCTGTACGTCGCCCGAGACCGCGTTGACTGACAGGTCGCCGACCAGTCCGTCGACGATCAGGTCGCCCGAGACGGTGTTCAGTCGCGCGCCCGAGGCGAGGCCCGCCACGAGCGCGCTGGCGCTGACGACGCCGAGGGTGAGCTCGACGCCGCGGGGGACTGCGACGCTGATCTCGGCCTTCGGTCCGCCCGAGCCGAAGTTGCGGAAGACCTCGAGAAAGCTGTCCCAGCGCAACTGCGCATGGTCGATCTCGATGAGGTCGCCGGATGCCTCGATCCGCAGATCCTTCACCGTCACGGAGTGCACCTCGATGCGCACGCCCGGCTCGTCGTGGGCGACGACGTCGATCTGCCCGCCGACCAGGCCGATCTTGAGCTTGTGGATGTCGTCGAGGTCGATCACCCGGGTCTCGCCCGGCTTGATGAGCCACTTCTCGAGTGTCATGGGTTCTCTCCTGGATCGCGCGCATCGAGATATATCGCGTTGCCTCGAGAGTAACACGATATATCTCGAGTTGCGAGAAGGTCCTTGCTCCGGCTTCTGCTGTTGCTGCCCCGGGCCATGTCCCACTTTCTGCGGGGTGGTGTCCCCCTTGTTCCGGGGTGGTGTCCCACTCTCGGCAGAGCATGTCCCGAAATGTGTTGCCGGGAGGCCTGCGAAGCGACAGATAGTGGGACATGGATGCCGGGTGGTGGCCGATGGCATCCGGCAGCGCTTCGGGGTGACCGCCGGGGACTCACGGTGACGGCCTGGTGGGTTCGGGGTATGTCCCACCTTCTTCGGGGTGGTGTCCCACTTTCGGCAGAGCATGTCCCGAAATGTGTCGCTCGGAGGCCTGTGAAGCGACAGCTAGTGGGACATGGATGCCGGGTGGTGGCCGATGGCATCCGACGGGGCTTCGAGGCGGGGCCCGGGACTCGAGGTGACGGCCTGGTGGGTTTGGTGTGTCCCACTTTCGGCGAGGCATGTCCCGAAATCTGTCGTCCGGCGGCGGCCGGAACGACAGAAAGTGGGACACGGACGCCGGGCCCCCCGCAACGCAACAACACCCCCTCGACGGCGCGAGGGGGTGTTGTTGATCGTGCGCGGCGGGCTGTTACGCCTTGCCGCCGCGCACCACGCGCAACAGGAAGGCGATGATCGCGATCACACCGACGATCAGCGCGACCCACAGCAGCCAGTTCAGTGCGGCGTTCATGCCGCCCACGATGGCGAGCACGATCGCGACGATGATGATGACGAGAAGAGCGATGTTCATGGAATGCTCCTTTTCCTTCGGGGAGGTCATGGGGTACGCCATGACGCCACGGCTCCGTGACGACCCGACGGTACCTCCGACATCGGCTGCGCAGTGACCCCCTTGCCAGGCGCCCTCCCCCTGCGATAGGGCCGATGTATGCCACAGAATTCGACACCTCCATCCCTGAAGAATCCGCAGCTGTACGAAGAGCTCCGAGAGCAGGGTGACTCGAAGCAGAAGGCCGCGCGCATCTCGAACGCCGTGGCCCGCGACGGCGCGAAAGCAGTCGGCCGGCGCGGCGGCGAGGCCGGGTCGTACGAGGACTGGACCGTCGCCGAGCTGCGCGCACGGGCGAAGGAGCTCGGCCTCACCGGGTACTCCGGCAAGCGGAAGGCGGAGCTCGTCGACATGCTCCGAGACTCCTGACGTGCCGCGTCTCGCACGCGTGCGCCCCGGCTCCGACCAGGGCTACCGCCGCCTGCGCGCCGGGTCGGGCTTCCGATACACGGATGCCGACGGTGCCGCCGTTCCCGCCGCCGAGCGGGAGCGGATCGCGTCTCTCGTGATCCCGCCCGCGTGGTCCGACGTCTGGATCAGCGCCGCACCCAACGGCCACATCCAGGCGACGGGCGTCGACGAGGCGGGGCGGGTTCAGTACCTCTACCACCCCGACTGGTCGACCCGACGCGACAAGGGCAAGTACGCCCGCGCCCTGCAGTTGGCCGAGTCGCTGCCGCGCGCCCGTGGGCGGGTCACCGTGTCGCTGCGTCGTGCCGCACTCGACCGCGAACGCGTGCTCGCGACCGCGTTCCGGCTGCTGGATCTCGCCGCACCCCGCGTGGGGAGCGCACGCTATCTGGTGAGGAACGGCAGTCGCGGGCTGACGACGCTGCGTCGACGGGATGCCGCGGTCGAGGCATCCATCACGAGCCTGCGGTTCCCGGGCAAGAGCGGAAAGCGGCAGAGCATCGACGTCGACGACGCCGAGCTCGCGGCCGTCGTCGAGCTGCTCGTCGCGGGCCGCCCCGCCTCGCCGCTCCTGGCTTACGAACGGGGGCGGCGACGCGTCGCGCTGACACCGCGCGACGTGAACGTGTACGTCCGGACGATGACGGGCGGTGCCTTCACGGCGAAGGACTTCCGGACGCTGCGCGGGACGGTCCGCGCCGCCGACGCCCTCGCCCGGATCGGAACCGTGTCGACGACCTCGGAGCGCAGACGAGCCGAGGTGCTGGCAGTGAAGGCGGCGGCCGAGACGCTCGGCAACACTCCCGCCGTCGCCCGCAGCTCGTACATCGATCCGCGCGTGTTCGCACGCTATCGGCGCGGGGCGCTGCTGGACACGACGGTCTCTCCGGAATCGGCGATCCGTGCGCTCCTCCTCGGCTGAGGCAATATCCTGCGGACATGGTCCGGCATCCCTGGTTCTCCCCGCTCGCTCTCGGGCTCGTGGTCCTCGGCGGCGTGCTCGGGGTGGCGGCGCGGGCGATCATCGTCGTGCCGCTGACGGTTCCCGGCGATGGCGTCCACCCTCTCGTCGTCCCCGCGGTGACCCTCGCGATCAATCTCGCGGGATCGTTCCTACTCGGCGGTGTCGTCGGCTGGGCGGGCGAGCGGCGCCCGCATCTGCGGCTGTTCCTCGGCACAGGAGTCGTCGGAGGGTTCACGACATACAGCGCGTTCGCGGTGCAGGCCTCGACCGTCTCGGCCGCCGTGCCGATCGTGGGGGTCGCGCTCATCGCGGTGTCCCTGTTCGGCGGGATGGTCGCCGCAGCGCTGGGCCTCGACCTCGGGCTGCGGCTGACTGCCCGGAACGCCGACGGGTCGGCGGATCCGGACGCGCTCGCGCCGGGGGATGCCGAGTGACCCCGGCGGCGTGGATCGCACTGCTCGTCGGGGGTGGGGTCGGAGCGGGCATGCGCTACCTGATCGACGGCTTCGTCATGCGCGGTCGAAAGGATGTCTTCCCCCTCGGCATCCTCCTCGTCAACGGTGTCGGATCGTTCCTGCTGGGTCTTGTCACGGGACTCGGTGCACTGGTCGTTCCTGTGGGCCTCGCGATCATCGGGGTCGGGGTGCTCGGCGGCTTCACCACGTTCAGCACGGTCTCGGTCGACACGGTTCTGCTGGCGCGGCGGGGCCGCCGCAACTGGGCGTGGCTCAACATCGTCGGCACGTTGCTGGTGTGCGTCGCCGCCGCGACGGCGGGACTCATGCTCGGGCGGCTCGTCGCGGGATGAATCCGCGCCGCCGTCGCGGGGCGACGCGCACGCGCACGCATCCGAGACGCGGGCATTGCGCATCGTAGGGATAACCCCCTGCCGACGGTCCGTGGGGCGCGTGCGAGAATGGGATCGATACATCCGTGTATCGATCCGTCGCACATCCGCCGCAACGCAGGGGCGCTCACCGGAAAGGCACGTGGTGTCGCACCTCGCCGTCTTGAGCTTGAAGAACCGCGCGCTCATCGCGCTGATCACGATCGTCGCCGCGATCTTCGGCGGAATCGCGCTGACGAGCCTCAAACAGGAACTCATCCCATCGATCGAGTTCCCGCAGCTGTCGATCCTCACGACGTATCCGGGCGCGTCACCCGATGTCGTGAACAACGACGTGTCGACCCCGATCGAGACCGCGATCCAAGGCATCCCGGGCCTCGAGTCCACGACGGCGACCAGCACGACGAACGCGTCGATCGTGCAGGCGTCGTTCACGTACGGCACCGATCTCGCGACGGCGGAGCAGAAGCTCCTGCAGGCGATCAACCGCATCAAGTCGACTCTGCCCGACAGTGTCGAGCCGAACGTCGTGTCGTTCTCGATCGACGACCTGCCGGTCATCTCGCTCGCCGTCACCGGCTACAGCGACGCGGCGAAGATCCAGAGCCAGCTGAAAGCGAGCGTCATCCCCGACCTCGAGGACGTCTCGGGCGTCGCGTCGGCCTCGATCGTCGGCGGCCGGGGCGAGCGTGTGACGATCACCCCCGATCAGGCCAAGCTCGCCGCCGCCGGATACAGCCAGACGGCCATCACCGACGCGCTGAAAGCGAATGGTGTGCTCTTCCCGGGCGGGTCGGTCAGCGAGGGCGACAAGAGCCTCACGGTGCAGACCGGTGCCAAGCTGACCTCGTCGGACGAAATCGCGGCACTCCCGCTTGTTCCCTCCACCCCCGCCCAGGCCGCGGCCGGCACCGTCACGGTGGGGACCGTCTCCGCCGTGGCGCTCGTCCAAGACCCGATCACGTCGATCTCGCGGGTGAACGGCGAGCCGGCGCTCACGATCGCGATCACCAAGCTGCCCGCCGCCAACACGGTCGACGTGTCGCGCGCGGTCACCGCGCTGCTGCCGCACCTGCAGGACGACATCGGTGCGGATGCCTCGTTCACGGTCGTCTTCGACCAGGCGCCCTTCATCGAGCAGTCGATCGAGTCGCTCGCGCAGGAGGGCCTGCTCGGCCTCGTGTTCGCCGTCCTTGTGATCTTCCTGTTCCTGCTGTCGGTGCGCTCGACCCTCGTCGCCGCCATCTCGATCCCGACGAGCGTGCTGATCACCTTCGTCGGCATCCAGGCGTTCGGCTACTCGCTGAACATCCTGACCCTCGGCGCCCTGACGATCGCCATCGGCCGTGTCGTCGACGACTCCATCGTCGTCATCGAGAACATCAAGCGCCACTACGTCGGCGACGCCGACAAACGGGCCTCCATCCTTCTCGCCGTGCGCGAGGTGGCGGCCGCCATCACGGCATCCACCATCACCACCGTCGCCGTGTTCTTGCCGATCGCGTTCGTCGGGGACGTCACCGGAGAACTCTTCCGGCCCTTCGCGCTGACCGTCACGATCGCGATGGCGGCGTCGCTTTTCGTCGCGCTCACGATCGTCCCCGTGCTCGCGTACTGGTTCCTGCGCCCCGGCAAGCCGGTGGTCGACGAGAACGGCGATCCGATCGACCCCGAGAACCCCGCCGCGCCGCCGTCGCGCCTGCAGCGGGCCTACCTGCCGATCCTGTCGTGGACGCTGAAGCACTCGTGGGTGACGCTGCTGGTCGCCGTGCTGGTGCTCGGCGGGACGCTGGCCGCGGTGCCGCTCATGAAGACCAACTTCCTCGGCGACAGCGGGCAGAACACCTTCACGGTGCGTCAGCAGCTCGCGCCCGCGGCGAGCCTCGACGCCGAGGACGCCGCGGCGAAGAAGGTCGAACAGGCCCTGCTCGGCGTCACCGGCATCAAGACGATCCAGACGTCGATCGGTTCGACCGGTTCGGCCGTGCGCGACGCGTTCTCGGGTGGGTCGTCAGGCATCACGTACTCCATCACGACCGACCCCGCCGCCAACCAGGAGCGGGTGCGTGACGACGTGCAGAGCGCGGTCGGTGCGCTCTCCGACGTCGGCGACGTCACCGTCTCGGCCGGTCAGGGCGGATTCGGGTCGAGCAGCGTCGAGGTCGATGTCAACGCACCGTCGTCGGATGCCCTGCGGACCGCCACCGACGCCGTCGTCCAGTCGCTCGGCGGCAAGGAGGGCATCGGCCAGGTCACCTCGAACCTCTCGGCATCCCTGCCCTACGTCGCCGTGACCGTCGACCGCGACAAGGCCGCATCGGCCGGCCTGTCCGAGGTCGCCGTCGGCGGCATCGTCGCCAACACGATGCAGCCGCGTCAGATCGGCACGGTCGAGATCGACGGCACCGCCGTCACCGTGTACCTGCAGACCGCGTCGGTGCCGGCGACGATCGACCAGCTGCGCGCGTTCGAGGTGCCCACCGCCGCCGGCCTGCGCCGCCTCGACCAGATCGCGACGGTCGCCGAGAGCCAGGGGCCGACGACGATCACCACGCAGCGCGGGCAGCGCACTGCCACGGTCACGGTCACCCCGTCGACCGACAACCTCAACACCGCGTCCGCCTCGGTGCGCGCAGCCCTCACCGGCCTCGACCTGCCGACCGGCGCCAACGCGAAGATCGGCGGCGTGATCACGCAGCAGCAGGATGCCTTCGGGCAGCTCGGTCTCGCGATGCTCGCCGCGATCCTCATCGTCTACATCGTGATGGTCGCCACCTTCAAGTCGCTGCGCCAGCCGCTGCTGCTGCTCGTGTCGGTGCCGTTCGCGGCGACCGGTGCGATCCTGCTGCAGATCGCGACGGGTGTGCCGCTCGGTGTGGCATCCCTCATCGGCGTGCTCATGCTCATCGGCATCGTCGTCACGAACGCGATCGTGCTCGTCGACCTCGTCAACCAGTACCGCGAGAAGGGGCTGTCGGCGCACGATGCGACGATCGCGGGCGGCTCGCGCAGGCTCCGCCCGATCCTCATGACAGCGCTCGCGACGATCTTCGCGCTGACCCCCATGGCGCTCGGGATCACGGGGCATGGAGGCTTCATCTCGCAGCCCCTCGCGGTCGTCGTGATCGGCGGACTCATCTCGTCGACGGTGCTCACGCTCCTTGTGCTGCCGACGCTGTACAACCTCGTCGAGGGGCGCCGCGAGCGGCGGGATGCCCGTCGTGCGCACGCGGGCGACGAGGCGGCCGTTGCGGGGCCGGACGACGCCGCGGACGCCGACCCGGAGCTGCATCCGCGCCGCGCGCGCCACGCGCACTGACGGACCACCAGAACGCGAACGGGGATGCCCGGCGGAGACCACCCCGCCGGGCATCGCCGGTTCGGCGACGTCGAGACGATCGTGGCGCGGCCGGTGGCGGATGTCCCACGCGAAGAATGCCGCGAGGAGTACGGTGGGGCATCGCCCGCAGGGCGGCGAGAGGGGAGCACCGTCATGACGCAGGATCCGAGGTCGCGCGAGAACGCGATGCGCCACGCGGCACACGACCCGGGGCAGGCGGCGGAGAGCAGACGTGAGCTCGTCGGCGACGTCGCGCAGGCCAGCCAGGACTTCTCGAGCGAAGAGGCCGGATACCACAGGACGCTCGGGCCGCGGCAGATCCAGATGATCGCGATCGGCGGGGCCATCGGAACCGGACTGTTCCTCGGCGCGGGCGGCCGGCTCGAAGCCTCGGGCCCCTCGCTCGTGATCGTCTTCGCGATCTGCGGCTTCTTCGCCTTCCTGATCCTGCGCGCGCTCGGCGAACTCGTGCTGCATCGCCCGTCGTCGGGATCTTTCGTCTCGTACGCCCGCGAGTTCTACGGCGAGAAGATGGCGTACACCGCGGGCTGGCTGTACTTCCTGAACTGGGCGTTCACCTCGATCGTCGACGTCACCGCCATCGCGCTCTACGTCAAGTTCTGGGCGCCGTACTGGCCGCCGCTGCAGGCGGTGCCGCAGTGGGTCATCGCCCTCGTGGCCCTCGTCGTCGTCCTGTCGCTGAACCTCGTCTCGGTCAAGGTGTTCGGCGAGATGGAGTTCTGGTTCGCCCTCATCAAGGTGACCGCGCTGGTGGTCTTCCTCGTGGTCGGGGTGATCTTCCTCGTCTTCGTCGGTCACACCGACGTCGGTGCCACCGGTCTCAGCGTGATCGCCGACAACGGCGGTCTCTTCCCGAACGGACTCTGGGCCCCCGGCATCGCGATCAGCGGCGTCGTCTTCGCATACGCCGCGATCGAGCTCGTCGGCATCGCCGCCGGAGAGACCGCCGAGCCGCGGAAGGTCATGCCCAAGGCGGTCAACACCGTGATCTTCCGGATCTCCGTGTTCTACGTCGGCTCGGTGCTGCTGCTGTCGCTGCTGCTTCCCTCCACCTCGTACTCGGCCGACGAGTCGCCGTTCGTGACGTTCTTCTCCCACATCGGCTCACCGCAGGCGGGTGTCGTCTCGGCATCCGTCATGAACTTCGTCGTCCTGACGGCGGCGCTCTCATCGCTCAATGCCGGGCTGTACTCCACGGGGCGGATCCTGCGCTCCATGGCGGTCAACGGCTCGGCGCCCCGCTTCACCGAGCGCATGAGCCGCAACGGCGTGCCGTACGGAGGCATCCTCCTCACCGCGACGATCACCCTGCTGGGCGTCGGCCTCAACGCGATCGCGCCCTCGAAGGCGTTCGACATCGTGCTCGAGGTGTCGGCCATCGGCATCATCGGCGGCTGGACGACCATCATCCTCTGCCAGATGCGGCTGCAGAAGTGGGCGGCCGCCGGCCGGGCGACCCGGCCCTCCTTCCGACTGTTCGGGTCGCCGTTCACCGCGTGGCTGACGCTCGTGTTCCTCGCCTTCGTGCTGGTCACGATGGCCTTCTCCGAGACGGGGCGATGGGTGCTGGCATCCACCGTGCTGCTCGTCCCGCTGCTGATCGCCGGCTGGTACGCCCAGCGCGGGCGGATCGCCGAGGCCGCGCGCGAGCGCGAGGGCTACACGGGCACGCATCCGGTGCTGTAAGCGGTCATCGTTCGAGAGGAGATCGGTGCTCGGGAGGACTTCCCGACGGCGGACTCCCTCCCGGATGCCGGTGGTGCGGCCGATCAGTCGCGCGCGGAACGCGCCGGCATGCCGGGGATCGGCGGTTCGGGCTGGTCGGCGACGCCCATGAAGCGGATGAACACCGACAGCCACCCGAAGATCAGCGCGAACACGACGATCTCGAACGCGGTGAGCCCGAAGTAGCCGACCGCGAAGAGCACGATCGAGACGACGAGTGCGGCGAGGAAGGCCCACGACGCCAGGAAGTAGGCACGCGGCATCCGCCGCACGATCCACGGTCCCCCGACGAGCAGCAGCAGGAACATCAGTGCCATGCCCGAGGCCGACAGATTGTGCAGCAGCATGTTGACGTTCACGGGGAAGATGCCGACGCAGGCGAGCATGATGCCCATGATGCCGAGCGCCGTCATCACGGTCCGGATGCCCCGCTCCGACTCTCCGAGAGCCCTGAGGTCGTTGCCGACGTAGAGCGTGAACGTCGTGACGAGCAGGCCGCCGGCGATCAGCGTGCCGTTGAACAGCAGGCTCGACACGTCGCCGAAGGTGCCCAGCTGGCTGAAGTGGTACTCCCACCAGAGCGGATCGGACGTCGTGACCATCGCGGCCAGCGTGCCGATCGTGATGAACGAGACGAGCAGGGTCGTGAGCCGCTGCGTGGTCATTCGCGAGGCCGAGAGGTAGCTCAGCCACCCCGCCAGCCCCGCCGTGACACCGAGGAGAACCGTCGACCAGAATCCGTTCAGCGAGACGCCGATGAACGCACGGGCGAGCACCGCGAACAGCGCCGCCGTCGTGATGGCCGCGAGGGCTCCGTGGGCGATCACCACCGAGACGGTCGACACCACGTAGCGCCAGTTCGCGACGTCGCGCCGCCACGACCTTCCGCCCAGAGAGCGGGCGCGCCAGTAGCCCACGGCAGAGCTGACGCCCGCAGAGACGGATGCCGCGAGCCCCGCCCACACCGCAAAGCTCCACTCGCCCCACAGCGATGACGCGAGGCCGAACATGCTCAGCAGCAGGCCCATCGCCCCGCCGACGATCCCTCCGACCGCCGCGGCGATGAGGGCCTCGGCCTCGGCGCGCAGCGTCGGGGTCCGGTCGGTGGCGTCGGTCGTGGTCATGGCGCCAGTGTAGGGCCGCCGGCGAACGGCTCTGTGGCCGGTGGGTCGGTGGGCCGGTGGGGCGGGTGCCGGGGCGGGAGGTGCCGGATCGGGCGGCTGGCCGGTCAGGCCGAGAAGGTCACACCCCACTCCAGGGTCCAGCTCTCGCCCGTGGCGAGGCGGCGAAGGCTCCGGCCCGAGTTGAAGGCATCCGCCGGCGCGGTCATGGGCTCGATCGCGACCGTGAGCGGGCGACCGGGGTAGCGGTCGGTCGTGAACACCTGCACGTAGTCGAAGCCCTCGCCCTGCCAGACGTCGATCGCACGACCGTCGGGAGCGGCGAGGGTCGTGTGCACCCGTCCGTCGTCGCCGCGCACGAGGTCGGTGTACGCGGTGTCGAGGTCGAGGTCGCCGAGGCGGCGACCGGCGCGAAGGTCGGTCGCCGCATCCACCGCCGCGACGCCTGTCGGGATCTTCTGCGCGTCGGCGGTGAACATCGTGGCGCCGGAGGATGTGAGGACGAGGTCCTCGGTCGGAGCGTCACCGATGCAGAAGTACGGGTGCGTGCCGAGGGCGACGGGCGCCGAACCCGCACCGAGGTTGCGGATGACGTGCGTCGCCGAGAGCGCTCCATCGGTCACGGCGTAGGTCACCGCCGTGCCGAGCACATAGGGGTACCCCGTCTGCGCGAAGATCGTCGCCGTCAGCGTCACCGCGTCGGGGGATGCCGCGGCGAGCCGATACGGCGCGAACCGCAGCAGGCCGTGCGACGCGTTGCCGTAGGCCGGTTCGCTGATCGCGAGCTGGCGCGTCTCGCCCTCGTCGTTCCACCGGCCGTCCCGCACGCGATTGGGCCAGGGCACGAGGACGATCCCCGACCCGGCAGGAGTGGGAGATCCGGTCGGGTACGGCGGCACGAGGTCGGTTCCGCCCGAGACGAGGTGCCGCAGCGACGCGCCGACCTGAGCGATCGTCGCCGTGGTGCCCCCGTCATCCGAGGTGATCGTGAACTGCTCGCCCGTGGGATCGAGGGGCTCCGCGGGGTCGAGGCGGGGGTCGTCGGTGCGCATGGCTCCATTGTGCCGCGGCAGAGGTGCTTCCCAGGCAGTGCGGGTACAGTGGGTCGGTCGGCTCTGGACACCGCGCTGTGCGCGGATGGGTTTGTGAGTCCATGGGGCCGATGGTGAGCGCCGTTCCCGGCAGGTCCGGGCGGTGCGCATGAACCATCAGATGAATGGCCCCGGTCGACGGATGTCCGGGATACTCCCACGCCGTGCGCTCGCACGGCGCCGCACGAGTGCGCGCGCGGAGGCTGTTCTCACACGAGACAACCCGGAAAGACATCATGCCCAAGAACAAGAAGCCGGCCGGCGGCCGCGCACAGAGCTTCGAGCCGCGCTACGGCGCGAAGAAGACCTCCTACCAGGACGCGAAGCGCCGTCCGGGCCAGTCCTCCGCGGGCACGGCCGGCAGCAAGAGCCCGAGCCACCGCGGCTACCGCCCCGCCGACGCTGAGGCTCCCGCGAAGAAGCAGCGCTGGGGTGCGCAGGAACGCGCCGGCCGCGACGAGGCCCGCGGCATCCGCTCGCAGGCCGGCGGCGACCGCCGTCGTGACGACCGCCCGGCCCGTTCGTTCGACGACCGCCCGCGTCGTGATGACCGCCCGGCTCGTTCGTTCGATGACCGCCCGCGTCGTGACGACCGCGACCGTAACTCCTCCACCTCGCGCCCGGAGCGGCGTGAGCGGCCCGGTGTCGGCTCGCGGGACGCGGATCGGAGGAGTGACGACCGCCCGGCTCGTTCGTTCGACGACCGTCCGCGTCGCGACGACCGCCCCGCTCGTTCGTTCGATGACCGCCCGCGTCGCGATGACCGCGACCGTAACTCCTCCACCTCGCGCCCGGAGCGGCGTGAGCGGCCCGGTGTCGGCTCGCGGGACGCGGATCGGAGGAGTGACGACCGCCCGGCTCGTTCGTTCGACGACCGCCCGCGCCGCGATGACCGCCCGCGCCGCGATGACCGCTCCGCTCATTCGTTCGATGACCGGCCCCGCGGCGAGCGGCAGCCGCGCGACGACCGCCGCACGTTCGGCGATGCCCGCCCGTCCTTCCGGAGCGACCGCCCGGGCCGTTCGTACGACGACCGGACTGTGCGCAACTCCGGAGATTCTGACCGGGATCGCCGCGGGACGTCGGGAATGGGCCGAGATGGCCAGAATCTCCGGAGCTACGACCGCCCCGTGCGCTCGTACGGCGACCGCCCGGCCCGCCCGGACGACCGCCCGGCGCGCTCGCACGGCGACCACCCGGCCCGCGACGACCGTGCCCGTCGCGACGACCGTGCCCGTCGGGACGACCGCCAGGGTTTCTCGGGCAACCGCTCGGACTGGAACGCCGACGCGAAGGATGCCGCGAAGCGCGCGGCCTACGAGCAGCACGCCGACGTCGTGCACGAGAAGCTGCAGGCCCAGGCCGTCCAGGCCGAGGAGGTCGCCGATGTGAGCTTCTCGAGCCTCGGGCTCGGTGACAACATCGTGCGCGCTCTCGCCGACCTCGGCGCGGCATCCCCGTTCCCGATCCAGGCGGCGACGATCGCCCCGATCCTCTCCGGCAAGGACGTGCTCGCCCGTGGCCGCACCGGCTCCGGCAAGACGATCGCCTTCGGAGCTCCCCTGGTCGAGTCGGTGCTGCGCAGCCAGGCCGGCAAGCGCCGTGAGTTCGGCCGCAGCCCGAAGGCGCTGATCCTCGCGCCGACGCGTGAACTGGCGCTGCAGATCGATCGCACGATCCAGCCCATCGCCCGGAGCGTCGGCCTCTTCACGACGCAGATCTACGGCGGTGTGCCGCAGGCACGCCAGGTCGGGGCCCTGAAGAAGGGCGTCGACATCATCATCGGCACGCCGGGGCGTATCGAAGACCTCGAGAAGCAGGGCAAGCTCGACCTTTCCGAGATCCGCATCGTCGTGCTCGATGAGGCCGACCACATGAGCGAGTTGGGCTTCCTCGAGCCGATGCAGCGCATCCTCCGTCTCGTCGACCCGGATGCGCAGAAGCTCCTCTTCTCCGCCACACTCGACCGCGAGGTCGCGGCTCTCGTTGACGAGTTCCTCGTCGACCCGGCCGTCTACGAGGTCGCCGGCGAGGACCAGGATTCGGGCACGATCGACCACCGCGTGCTCGTCATCGACCACCGCGACAAGGCCGAGATCCTGACGTCGCTCGTCGATCGAGACGGCAAGACGCTCGTCTTCGCGCGCACGCGTGCGTACGCCGAGATGCTCGCCGAGCAGTTCGACGACGCCGGCATCCGTGCCGTGGCGCTGCACGGCGACCTGAACCAGGCCAAGCGCACGCGCAACCTCGAGAAGATGACGTCGGGTCGGGTGAACGTGCTGGTCGCGACGGATGTCGCCGCCCGCGGCATCCACGTCGACGACATCGACCTCGTGATCCAGGCGGATGCCCCGGACGAGTACAAGACGTATCTGCACCGCTCCGGCCGCACCGGTCGCGCGGGCCGCGCGGGCACCGTGGTGACGCTCATCCCGCGTCAGCGTCGCCGTCGCATGACGGAGATGCTCGACCGCGCCGAGATCGACGCGCCGTTCGACGACGTGCGCGTCGGCGACGACCTGCTCGAGGAGATCAGCGGTCGCCAGGCTGCGAACGTCGACCGCTGACGCGCCGATTGTAGAGAGAACGCCCGAGCGTCGCGACCCCCTCGCGCCGCTCGGGCGTTCTTCTTAGCGTCGGCCTATGACTGGTCACACCCGCATCCTCGCCGGTGCCCTTCTGCTCACGGCGGGACTGTCCACGACCGCCTGCGCTCCCTCGAGCAGCCCGGTCCCGCCGACGGATGCCTCGACGAGCGTTCCGACCTCCGCGCCGGCCCCATCTGCGACACCCACGCCGACGCCGAGTCCTTCGGGCGCCGCCGGCGCGTTCCCCGACTGCCAGACGCTCATTCCGCTGTCGGTGGTGCAGGCGCAGCCGAGGTGGGCGCCGTTCGAGTTCATCAGCCAGGCGGTCGATGCGCACGAGGCGCCGAACCTGCCGGGTCCGCTCGCGGTCCGCACGGCCCAGGCGGCGACCCACCGGCAGGACTGCGGATGGGGAGCGCCGAACTCCGACAGCGGTGTGGGCGTCGACATGTTCCGCATCGACGAGGCGTCGGCGAAGGCCCTCGTCGACGAGCTGACCGCGGCGCCCGATGAGTACCGTGCCTTCACGATCGACGACTCGCCGGCGTTCTCGACCGAGGCGCCGTGGGGCATCAGCGACGGCCTGGTGGTCTACGTCTTCCAGGGCGACGCGTGGCTGGTGATGGGGGGGCGCGGGTACGACCAGGCCGTCGCCACGGCCGTTCTCACGTCTGCGCTCGAGACTCTGCGCGCCGAGTAGCGCAGAGCAGTGCTGAGTAGCGCTGAGTAGCGCTGAGTAGCGCCGAGTAGCGCCGAGCAGGGCCGATCCGCGCTGAGCAAGACCGAGCGGCGCGGAATCGCGCTGAGCGGCGCGATCGACCTTGACGCAGACAAGTTTGCAGTGCAAAGTGATCTGTATGAGCAACGATGAGCGACCGATCGACCCTGCGGAGATGCTGCAGGTGATGCAGTCGACGCGTCGCGCGACCCGCGGACGGATGGCGCGGGTGACGTCGTGGCTGCTCTTCGTGTGGGCGGTGGCGTGGTTCGTCGGGTTCGGTGCGCTGTGGCTCGGCGACGGCGTCGGCGGCGTGCCGCTCATCCCGGCGCCGATCGCCTGGACCGCGTTCGGGGCGCTCACGATCGCCGCCGTGGTCTCGTCGGGGGTCATGGCGGTGTGGATGTCGTCGGGCGGCATCCGCGGCCGGTCCCAGCTGCGCGGAAAGCTCTACGGCTACTCGTGGATGGTGTCGATGTTCGCCGTCACGTTCCTGCTGCAGGCGCTGCGTCTGGCGGGCTTCACCGCCGAGCTCGCCCAGCTGATCTACCCGGCGTTCTACATCTTCACCGTCGGCCTGATGTATCTCGCCGGTGGTGCGATCTGGCGTTCCCCGGCGCAGTTCATTCTCGGTGTGATCATGCTCGTCGTCGTCGTGATCGCCACCTTTGCCGGTGCGCCCTGGCACTACCTCATCTACGCGACGGTCGGCCCCGCGGCGATGACGGTGACGGGCGCGCTGCTCTGGCGCGGCATCCTGCCCGCCGACGAGCGGACGGCGCCGGTGTCGTCGTGACCGACCTCGACCCCGTCATCCACACGCCCGCGCGACTGCGCATCATGACGACGCTCGACGAGGCGCTCGAGGACGGCGACGAGATCGCGTTCCCGGCGTTGCAGAAGATGCTCGCGATGACCTCGGGAAACCTCACCAGCCACCTCGCGAAGCTCGAGGACGCCGGCTACGTCGCGATCGCGAAGACGTTCGCGGGCAAGAAGCCCGTGACGCTCATCTCTCTCACCCCCGCGGGGCGCGGCGCGTTCCGCGCGTACCGCACGACTCTGCTCGACATCCTCGGAGGATCCCGATGAACGTCCTCGTCCACACCCGTGACTTGACCAAGCGCTATGGTGACCATGCGGCTCTCGACGGGGTGTCCCTCGACATCGAAGCCGGCGAATCCGTCGGCCTGCTCGGCCCGAACGGGGCGGGCAAGACCACGCTGCTGAGCCTCATCGAAGGACTGCGGATGCCGACGTCCGGCGAAGTGCACCTCTTCGGCGGCGACCCGCGCGACGCCGCGTCGCGCATCCGCCTCGGCAGCACGCCGCAGGCCACTGCGCTGCCCGATGCGCTGCGCGTCGGAGAGGTGATCGACCTCGTCGCCGCGCACTATCCGTCCCCCGCCTCGCGCGGGGCGATCGTGGACGAATTCGGTCTCGGAGACCTCGTCCGCAAGCAGTGCGGCTCGCTCTCGGGCGGTCAGCAGCGACGGGTCGCCGTGGCGCTCGCCTTCGTCGGCGACCCGCAGCTCGTCCTCCTCGACGAGCCGACGACAGGGCTCGACGTCGACGGTCGACGGATGCTGTGGGATGCCGTGCGCGCACGCCACGCCGCCGGGTGCGCGGTGGTCGTGACCAGCCACCACCTCGAGGAGATCGAGCAGCTCGCCCATCGCGTCGTCGTGATCGACGAGGGCCGGGTGCGCGCCGACGACACCCTCGCGGCCGTCGTGGCCGGAGTCTCGCGCCGGCGGGTCTCCCTCGCGGGCCTCGATCCCGAGGCGGTGCGCGCGATCGCACCGGATGCCGTCGTCACCGGCGAGGGCGACGCGGTGACGGTGCTGGTCGCCGACTCCGACGCGTTCGTGCGCGCGCTCGTCGCGTCGGGGCATCCGTTCCACGACCTCGCCGTGCGCGGGGCCACTCTCGAAGAGGCCTTCCTCTCGTTGACCGCGATCCCGGAAGGATCCCGCTGATGTCCACTCTCGCCCTCGCCGCCGTGCACACGAAGTACAACCTCGTCGAGACGGCCCGCATCCCCATCGCCGTCATCGGCTCGATCGTCTTTCCGACGCTCGCGTTCTGCATGTTCGTGCTGCCGCAGAGCACCGTCACCGGCGACCCGGGGTATGCGACCGCGGCCGTGTGCTCGATAGTGGTGTTCGCTTTCATGGCATCCGGTCTCTTCTCGATCGGGCTCGACCTCGCCGAGCAGCGCTCGAAGCCGTGGGCGCCCTACCTGCGGACGCTTCCCGGCTCTCCGGCGGCGCGGATGATCGGGCTGATCGCCGCGACGCTCGTCATCGCCCTCGTCGCGATGATCCCGCTGCTGGTCATCGGCGGCCTCTTCACGGCCGCCCGCCCGGGCGTGCTGCCGCTCGTGTCGGCGATCGTGCTCGTCGTGCTCACCGCCATCCCCTCGATGCTGATCGGCGTGATCATCGGCACCGCGTTCGGCCCCAAGGCGGCCATCGCCGTCACCCAGGTGATGATGTTCCTGCTGGCGTTCGGCGGGGGGCTGTTCCTGCCCCCGCTCATGTTTCCCGACTGGCTCGACGCCGCCTCGCGCGCCCTTCCGGTCCGTCAGGCGCGCGAGATCGTCATCGCCGCCGCGACCGGCGAGCAGATCCCGCTGTGGGCGATCGGCGGGATCGTCGGCTGGACCGTCGTGCTCGCCGTCGCCGCGGTGTGGTTGGCGCGCCGGGACGAGGGTCGCCGCTACCGTTGATCGGCGAGGGCCCGGTGGTCCGGGCCCGACTCGCTGGCCCGCCTGTCGGCGGTCTTCCGGCCGCTCCGGGCGTCAGAACAGCATGGCGGGCGCCGTTGCCGTCGCCGCCGCGCGCCGGGTCGCGCGCACCGGGCCCGGTCGGGCACCGCGCGGGGGCCGGTTCTCGACATCCTCTTCCGCGCCGCCGGCGAGCCGGTGCCGGCGCAGCAGCGGGCGCACCCGGTCGGCCAGCATCGCCCGGTAGCCGGCGGGCGCGTAGACGGATGCCCCCGGGTAGAGCCCGCGGTAGGCGGGCACGAGTTCCGGGTGCTCTCGCTCCAGCCATCCCCAGAACCACTCCCGCGCGCCGGGTCGCAGGTGCAGAGCGCCGTAGACGACCCGCGTCGCCCCCGCCGCGGCGATGCGGGCCAGTGCGTCGTCGAGCACGTCGACCCCGTCGGTCAGGTGCGGCACGATCGGCATGAGGAACACCGTCACGGCGAATCCCACCGCCCGTGCCGCGCGGACCGTCTCGAGCCGCGCGGAGAACGTCGGCGCTCCCGCCTCGAGGGTCTGCCGCACCCGCTCGTCGGGCATCGCGATCGACATCGCGAGGTGGACCGGCACGACGCGCTTCGCCTCGGCGAGAAGCGGCAGGTCGCGGCGCAGCAGGGTGCCTTTGGTGAGCACGGAGAACGGTGTGCCGCTCGACGCCAAGGCGTCGATGATCTCGGGCATGAGGCGGTACCGGCCCTCGGCGCGCTGATACGGGTCGGTGTTCGTGCCGAGCGCGACCGGTTCACGACTCCATCCCGGCGCGGCGAGCTCGCGGCGCAGCACCTCGGCGACGTTGACCTTGACGACGATCTGCTCGTCGAAATCGCGCCCCGCGTCGAGATCGAGGTAGGTGTGGGTGTTCCGCGCAAAGCAGTACGAACATGCGTGACTGCAGCCGCGGTACGGGTTCACCGTCCAGTCGAACGGCATCGCCGACCCCGACGGCACGTGGTTCAGCGCCGACTTCGCGGCGACCTCGTGGAACGTCATACCGGCGAAGTCCGGGGTCGTGACGCTGCGCACCAGACCGCTCATCGTCTCGAGACCGGGGAGCGCGGCGGCATCCGACTCATCGACCCGTTGTCCGTTCCACCGCATACGGAGAGTAGAACATAGATACGAAAGTCGCGCAATGCACACGGATTCCACGGGAAGGGGCGTCACAATGGACCGGTGCCGCAGCCCGAGCAGCCGATGACCCGACGTGATGCGCGCCGCGATCCCGCGACGCGCGACACCACGCACGCGGCCGGAGGGCGCCGGCGTCCACCCGGTGGCGCCCGGTGGGGGATCCTCGCGGTTGCCGCACTGCTCGTCGTCGGCGTGACGGCGACCGTCGCCACGGCGCTGGCCTCCGGCGGGCAGCCCGATGCGGTGGGCGACATGTCGGAGTCGGCGGTGTCCGCGTCCGCCGATGCGGTGGCGCTCCCGGCGGGGGCGAGTGCCGCCGCTGCCGACAGCATCCCCGCCCCGGCGCAGACCTCGGTCGCCCGGGCATCCTGCGACGCGCCCGCCGTCGTCACCGCCCTCGCGAGCGGCGGCGACGCCGATGTGATCGCGGCGTTCGGAGGGGGCGAAGCCTTCCGCGCCGCTGTCGTGAGCGGTGCGGCGCCGTGCGTCAGCCTGTCGGACGCGCGGCATCTGTGGGTCGTGGTCGACAAGAAGCGCCCGCTCGATCCGGTCGATTTCGAACCCGCCACGGTGGTCGCCCCCGCCGACATGCAGCGCACCGTCGACGGGCGCCTCGTGCCGGATGCCGCGAACGCCCTCACCGCGCTCGTCGCGGCGGCGGCGAAGGAGGGCGCCGGCGCCATCGGCCTCAACAGCGCGTATCGGTCGTTCGCGTCGCAGACCCGCACCTACAACGGCTACGTCGACTCGATGGGTCGCGACCAGGCCGACCAGCAGAGCGCGCGCCCCGGCTACAGCGAGCATCAGACGGGGCTCGCGACCGATGTCGCCGCGTGCGACAACGGGTGCGGCGCGATCGAGTCGTTCGGGGGCACCGCGCAAGGCGCGTGGACCGCCGCCAACGCGTGGCGCTTCGGCTTCATCGTGCGCTACGAGCCGGGCCAGACCGCGATCACGGGCTACGAGGCCGAGGCCTGGCACCTGCGCTACATCGGTCCGGATCTGGCCAAGGCTTACCACGACGGTGGCTACCACACGCTCGAAGAGTTCTTCGGGCTGCCCGCGGCGCCCGGATACTGAGCGCTCCGTCGGGCGCGGTCGTGGCGTCGCGCGTCGGGGGCGCACCTGAGAGATCCCTCTCATGACGCCGTGAAACCCAGTACCATTGATCCTGAGATGGGATGCCACGGCATTCCATCTCATCCCTTCGACACTCGACGACGAGAGGACGGGCGCACGATGGAGCGCGACATCTACGACGAAGACCACGAGGCGTTCCGCGACGTCGTCAAGGAGTTCCTGAAGCGCTACGCCACCGAAGAGAAGCGCAAGGCGTGGGAAGCCGCCGGCGAGATCGACCGCGCCACCATGCGCGCGGCGGGCGATGCCGGGATCATCGGCCTGAGCGTTCCCGAAGAGTTCGGCGGCGCCGGAATGCTGCAGGACTACCGCTTCCGCGCGATCGTGCTCGAAGAGGTCATCAAGGCCGGCCAGGGCTCGCTCGCCGGCGCCTTCGGCATTCAGGACGACCTCGCCGTTCCCTACATCGTGCACATGGGCACGCAGGAGCAGAAAGAGAAGTGGCTGCCGGGCATGGCGACCGGCGAGATCCTCGGTGCCCTGGCGATGACCGAACCCGGCGCCGGTTCGGACCTCCGCGGTATCACCACCACGGCGAAGAAGGTCGACGGCGGCTACCTCGTCAACGGTGCGAAGACGTTCATCTCGTCGGGAAAGACCGCCGACATGGTGGTCACCTTCGTCAAGACGGGCGAGGGCAACCGACCGGATGCCTTCAGCCTGCTGATCCTCGAAGACGGCATGGAGGGCTTCGAGCACGGCAAGAAGCTCGAGAAGATGGGCTTCCACGGCTGGGACACCGCCGAGCTCTCGTTCACCGACGTCTTCGTTCCCGAAGAGAACCTCATCGGCGGCAAAGAAGGCCTCGGCTTCATCCAGCTCATGATGAACCTGCCCCTCGAGCGCCTGTCGATCGGTGTCGCCGCAGCGGCGGCCGGCGAGGCCGCATTCGACTGGACGCGCGACTACGTCATCAGCCGCGAGGCCTTCGGTGAGCGCATCGCCGACTTCCAGAACACCCGCTTCCGCCTCGCCGACATGGCGACGACGGTCGACGTGATGTGGGCCTACATCGACCGCGCGATGGAGCTCTACGCCGAGAAGAAGCTCACCGCCGAAGAGGCCGCCAAGGTCAAGTTCTGGGCGACCGACCGCGAGGCCGAACTGCTCGACGTGGGCGTGCAGCTGCACGGCGGCTACGGCTACATCACCGAGTACCCGATCGCCCGCGCCTACCTCGACGCGCGCGTGCACCGCATCTACGGCGGTACGAACGAGATCATGCGCGACATCGTGTCGCGCCAGATCGTCGGCAAGCGCTGAGGGCGCGCCAGCGTCTCCCGCGGGGCATCCGGGCCGCGGGTGGCTGCCGGCCCTCGACCCGTGCCGGGGCAGGGGTCGTGTCGAGACAGCGGGATGTGCCGGTCAGGCCGGGATGCGGCGGCGCGCCAGTCGGGCGACCCCGGCGGCGCGGAGCCGGTCGCAGACGAGGATGCCCAGGGCGGTGCCGCCGAGGCAGGATGCCACGGTGACCGCCCAGAACGCGATGCGCGCCCACGCGGGCATCGCCCACAGGTCGAACGCCGCCGCGGCGAGCACGGGGTAGACGAGGCCGACGACGAGCGCGCCCGCGTAGTGCTGCCAGAGCGTCCACCACCGATACAGCACCACGAGGAACCCGACCTCGGCGAAGAACGCCCACCACACCGCGGCGCCGAGGAAGGGGAACACCACGAGCCCCGAGAGCACCCCGACGAGGATGCCCGCGAGAGGGCGCTGCAGCAGGCGGAGGGCGATCGTCGCGGGCATGAGCCAGAGGCCGGCGAACACCATCGCCGCGATCGGCGCGACCGGTGTGAGCACCGTCGACAGCCATCCGGCGCCCCACAGGACGATGCCGCCGGCGACGCCGATGGCGGCACACGTCAGGAGGTACGCGGTCGTGACCTTGCCCATCAGTTCTCCTCTGTTCGTGCGCGCTCCGACTTCGGCGCGGGCGAGGCGGACCCGATCCGCCAGTAGCCGACGAAGCTGATCCGGTCTTTCTCGACGCCGCGCGCGACGAGCATCCGCCGCGCCGTCGTCGGCAGGGACTGCTCGCCGACGACGAACACGTGCGCATCGGATGCCGGTGTCTCGAGGGCATCGAGAGCGGCGAGCGCGACCGAGCCCGGGGCGGCGTCGGCGCCGCGGACCAGCCAGCGCACGTCGACTCCTGCGGGCGCGTCGAACGGCAGGGCGTCCGCCTCGGACGGCGCCTCCAGCAGCACGGTGCCCGTCGCGTCGGCGGGGAGCGACGCGCAGACGCCGGCGATCGCGGGAGCCCCGGTCTCGTCGCCGACGAGCACGACCCGGTCGATGCCGCGCTGCGGGTTGAAGCCCAACCCCTCGTCGATGATGACGACGGACTCGCCGGATGCGGCGGCATCCGCCCATCGTGACGCGGGGCCCGCCGACGGGCCCGACCCGTGCAGCACGAAGTCGACGTCGATCTCGGGACCGCCGCTCGGCCCTTCGGCACGGTAGGCGCGCACCGTGTAGTTGCGCATGACCGGGCGCACCCCGTCGGGGATGCGCAGGTACTTCAGGTAGCCGAAGATTCTGTTCGCCTTCGCGGGGATGCGTTCGAGCCCCTCATCGCCGCCCGCCCCGCTGTGCGGCAGGAAGAGGCGGAACCACTGGTCGTAGCCCATCGGCGTGAAGCGGGCGATCTCGCCGCCGCCGAGGGTGATCCGCATCCAGTGCGGGCTGAGGCGCTCCGTGCGCAGCACCTCGAGGCGCAGGAGCTCCTGCGCGGCGGGCTTCACCAGGGACGAGAACCGGGCCATGCGAGTCCTTTCAGTGGCCCTGAGTCCCCGCGAGACCTCCCGTATGTACGGTTTCGGGGCTCGAAACGTGACATACGGGAGGTTTCGCGGGGTCTCGGGGCAAGTCGGCGGTGTGTGGGTGGTGCGGGCGTGATCGGTACGGACGGGGGCGAGGTCAGAGGGCCCAGGGGAAGAGGGCGATGAGGATGCCGGCGCTCGCCGCCCAGAACAGGGCGACGAACACGGTGTCACGCGCACGCCAGGGCACGAGATGCCGCTCGGTGCGGTCGGGGTGGGCGCCGAAGGCGCGGGCATCCATCGCCAGCGCGACGCGTTCGGCGTGTCGGATCGCACCGGCCAAGAGCGGCACGACGTAGCCCCACCATCGCGCGACCGCGGCGAACGGTCCGCGCCCGCCGTGCGCCCCGCGCACCCGGTGCGCCTGCCGGATGATCTCCAGCTCGTGCCCGAACCGGGGCACGAAGCGGAACGCCGCGAGCGCGGTGTACCCGATGCGATACGGCACGCGCAGCTGCTGCACGCTCGCCCGTACGAGGTCGGGCCCGTTCGTCGTGAGACCGGCGATGAGGGCGAGGGCGATGATCGCGGCGAGCCGCACCCCCGTGGCCAGTCCGATGAGCACGGCCCCGCCGTACAGCGTCCAGCCGCCGAGCTGCACGACGGTCACCGAGGTGTCGACGCGCGAGGCATCCGTCCAGACGGCCATGCCGAGCCCGAGGACCAGCGCCCCGACGGGCAGCGCGACGAGCATCAGCAGGGCGAGTCGGCCGGTCAGCCGGGCTCCGGCGAGCAGCACGACGTAGGCGAGCGCGATGAACGCGAGCGGCGTCGCGAGGTCGCGGGCGAAGACGAGCAGTGCCATCGCAGGCAGCGGTGCGGCGAGCTTCGCGAGGGGGTTGAGCCCGAAGAGGAACCGCCCCTCGGGCACGGCCCGCGTGTACGGGTCGACGGTGGTCGTGGTCACGGGGCGCCCTCCGCGCGGGTGTGCGCCGTGGTCTGCGCCCCGGCATCCTGCGCGTCGTGCGCCTGGGCATCCTGCGCGGCGTTCGCTCCGGCATCCGCCACGAACTCCGCAGCATCGCGGGTACTCCGCAGGGAATCGCCGGAATCGTGCGGAGTTCGTGGAATCCTGCGGAGTTCGACGCGGTCGGTGAGTGCGTCACGGGTGCGGAGTTCGTCGAGGTCCGCGAGGCGCGTGACGCGCGAGAGTGCCGGATGCCGCTGCAGGCCCGCCAGCGCCCGTCGCAGCGGCGGCTGGCGCAGCCCCGACGCGCGCAGCAGCTCGTCGTCGGCGAAGACGTCCGGGGTCGCACCGTCGGCGAGCACGCGTCCCTCGCCGACGATGATCGTGCGATCGGCGTGCTCGGTGACCAGCTGCATGTCGTGGGTCACGACGAGGATCGTGGTGCCGCTGTCGCCGAGCTCGCGCAGCAGGCTCATCAGCTCGTCCGCGCGGGCGCGATCCTGACCGAACGTCGGCTCGTCGAGTGCGAGCACAGGGGCGCCCGCGACGAGCGCCGTCCCGACCGAGAGCCGGCGTTTCTGCCCGCCCGAGAGCAGGAACGGATGCGTCTGCGCCTTGTCCTCGAGTCCGAACCGGCGTAGGACGTCGTCGACGCGGTCTCGGACCTCGGGCTCCGACAGGCGCTGCTGGCGCAGCCCGTGGGCGAGCTCGTCGAAGACCGTGGGGGCGATGAACTGATGCTCCGGGTTCTGGAACACGAAGCCGATCCGCCGCGACAGCGTGCGGCGGTCGGCCGTCGCGACGTCGACGTCACCGAGTCGGACCTGCCGGCGCGGGACGCGCACGACGCCGGCGATCGACTGCAGCAGGGTCGTCTTTCCCGCCCCGTTGGCGCCGACGATGGCGACGAACTCGCCCGCCGCGACGTCGAGGTCGATGCCGTGCAGGATCTCGGTGCGGCCGCGCCGCGTGCGCAGATCGCGGACTCGGATGAGCGGTGCGGGCGTGGCATCCTGCCCGAGCGTCGGGTGAGTCGCTGATCCTGCGGCCAGTCCGGGGGCGGAGAAGGGGGCGGCCGGCCCGGGTGCGGCGGCGGCAGCTCGCGCCTTCGAATCGGTGAGTGCGGTAGCCGACGCGGGGGCATCCGCGGATCGTGCGGTCGCGCCCTGCGAGGCCGGCGCTGCCGCGGCATCCCGTGCGGTCTGGTCGTCACGCGCGGGTGGGGCCGGAGCATCCGCCGCCCCGATGCCTCCGGCGCCGGCCGCTTGGCCCACGTCGCGGGCGAGCCGCGGGTCCGCAGCCGCCTCGAGCGCGGTCCGCAGTTCGTCCGGGTCGAGCGGCAGCGGGTCGAGCGACCAGCCGGCCGCGCGTAGGCGCAGGGCAGCCATCGTCGAGGTCGGCAGCCACACGCCGAGCTCGTGCAGCTCTTCGGCGCGGCCGCGCAGCACCTCGTCGATCGGACCGTCCGCGACCGTGCGTCCGGTGCGGTCGAGTACGACGACGCGGTCGGTGATGCGCGTCGCGGCATCGAGATTGTGCTCGACGAGGACGATCGCGCGATCGCCGGCGGCGACGAGATCGCCGAGTGCGTCGTAGACCTCCTCGATGCCCTGCGGATCGAGGTTCGCGGTCGGCTCGTCCAGGACGAGCAGCGGCGATCCCATCGCGAGGGCGCAGGCGATCGCGAGTCGCTGCCGGCCGCCGCCGCTCAGCCGATCGGGGTTTTCGTGCCGTCGCTCCCACAGGCCGACCCGTCGCAGGGCATCCTCGGCGCGGGCGAGCACCTCGTCGACGGGCAGGCGCAGATTCTCGGGCCCGAAGGCGACCTCGTCGAGCAAGGTGCCCGTCACGAGCTGCGCGTCGGGATCCTGGAACACCATGCCGACCTGCGTGCTCAGCACCGAGACCGGGGTCGTCGCGGTGGACAGCCCCGCAACCTCGACGCCGCCGGTGAGCGTCGCGGGGACGGCATGCGGGATCAGCCCGTTCAGCGCGAGCGCGAGCGTCGACTTGCCGGCCCCGCTCGGTCCGAGCACGAGGACGACTTCCCCCGGCGCGACGACGAGATCGACGGATGCCGGTGTCGCCACCTCACTGCCCTCGTACCGCACGCCCAGCCCGCGCACGCGCAGGAGGGGCGTCGACGGCGCTCCCACGGGGGCCGCGGACGCCGTGTCGGAGACGGCAGAGGTCACGGGGCATCCCAGCGGTCGAAGAGGGCGGACCTCTCTAGGTTAGCCTGCCCTTACTTCTCGACCAACCTCGGTGGTGCTGCGCTGGGGCGCGGGGAGGTCGCGGGTGCTGCCTGGGGCCGGGGCTCGGGCATCCACGTACTCCGCAGGATGTCGCGTACTCCGCATCGGATCGGGGTTTGGAGTGCGGAGTACGCGTGGATCTGCGGAGTACGGGCGCGGCGAGGGAGGCTCCGAGGGTGACGCGATGGCGTGCGGGCGAGAGCGCGACGGGGCGGCGCGCGGCGTGCGAATGCGACGAGGGCGTTCTGGGCGCCGCGAGGCCGCGTGCTGCTTACGGCGGGTGCGGGGGGCATCCACGTACTCCGCAGGATGTCACGTACTCCGCATCCATTCGCCCGCTCGGGTGCGGAGCACGCATGGATCTGCGGAGTGCGTGCGGGGGTGGATGCCGCGGCGACGGCGGTGGCGTCGGCGATCACCGGGTGCCGGGCGCGTGGAATAGGGGTACCTGAAGGCCCGCGCGGCCTCGGGGGTGTGCCCCGGGCATCCACGTACTCCGCACTCATTCGCCCGTGCAGGTGCGGAGTACGCGTGGATCTGCGGAGTACCTGTGGGGCGAGGGTGAGGTGACGGCGGGGCGTCAGCGTGCAGGGCGAGGTGACGGCGGGGCGCCGACGTACGGGTCCCGCGAGGCCGCGTGCTGCTTACGGCGGGTGCGGGGGCATCCACGTACTCCGCAGAATGTCACGTGCTCCGCACCCATTCGCCCGTGCGGGTGCGGAGTACGCGTGGATCTGCGGAGTACGTGTGGCGCCGGATGCCGCGGCGACGCCCACGCCCACGCCCACGCCGAGGGGCGGATGCCACGCGCAGACCGCGCTCGGAGCGCCGCCGCGGGTCAGCGGCGGGTGGCGTGGCGGGCGACGCCGGCCCGTCGGAGCGAGGTTCCCACGCCGAGGCCGAGGGCGGTCCAGGCGACGGGGCCCGCGACCGAGAGGGCGAGGTAGGCGATCTGGGCCCACGGGGCGAGGGTGCCGAGGTGCGCGACGAAGAAGACGACGACCGCCACGAGGGCGCCGATGGCGACGGCGGAGATGAAGAACCGCCACGCGCCCCAGGCGCGGTAGCGGGTGAGCGCCGCGACGCCCTCTTGAATGGCGCCGAACAGCAGGGCGGTGCCGATGAAGCGCATCGTCCACGCCGGGTTGAAGGCGCTCGAGACGAGCGCGGCGAGCACGTGCGTCAGGATCGCGACCAGCGGCAGCCGCAGCACTTCCTGCGCGATGATGCCGGGCAGCACGTGCGCCCCGAGCACGAGGCCGTAGAGGAACGGCGCGGTGGCCAGGACGACCGGCGTGGCGACGCCGGCGATCCCTCCGACGATGCCGGTCGCGACGCCGATCGCGGCGCAGACGAGCAGCGTCCTGGTCGTCAGGATCGGATTGCGGGGCACCCCTCCAGCGTACCGGCGCGCGCAGGCCCTCGATCCGGATGCCCGGGATGCGGCGCCGTGGCCCGCGACCCGGTGACCGCGGGCCGGCGGCGGCCCGCCCCGTCCGGACTTGCCTGGCCCGGCTCATTCCCGCCGACGGCCCTGCTCATTCCCGCCAGACCCGGCCCGGCTCAGTCCCGCCGACGGCGCGGCGTCAGGCGCACCGACGGCAGCGGGGGCGCGGGGATCCGCTCGTCGCCATGGCCCGTGACGTGCCCGAAGCGGGGCGGGCCGGATGCCTCGCCGCGACCCTCGGCCTCCCAGGCATCCCGTGCCGCCGCGATCTCATCGTGCGAGCGGGCGACGAAGTTCCACCACATGACGATGTCGGCCTCGAAGGGCTCCCCGCCGAGGAGGAACACGGTCGCCTCCTCGGTCGCGTGCAGCGCGATCTCCGTGCGCTCGATGCCGAGGTAGAGCAGGCGCTGCGGGGCGAGATCGACGGATGCCGCGGCATCCGCCCCGCCCCCGTCGCCAGTCGACCCGGTCATCACCGTCGCGGCGCCGAACACGCCGACGAGCGCGTACTCCCACGTCGGGTGCAGTGGAAGGGTCACCCGGCACCCGGCGGGCAGTGCGATCTCGACGCCGGTGATGGGGGTGTGCATCGTCGCGGGTGAGGATGCCCCGGCGAAGTCCCCGACGACGACGGTCGCCGTCGCGCCCCCGCCGAGCGTCACGACGGGCAGATCCTCGTGCCGTTCGAAACCGGGACCGCCGTGGCGGCGCGATTCGGGAAGGGCGACCCACAGCTGCAGGGCATCGAGCGGCACGGCGTCGTCGCCGACGGAGTACTCGGAGTGCGCGATGCCCGCGCCGCTCGTCATGAGGTTCAGCACGCCGCGGCGCACGACGACGTCGCTGCCGAGCACGTCGCGGTGGCGCACCTCGCCGACGAGGGGCCACGTCACCGTCTGCAGGCCGATGTGAGGATGCGGCTCGACCCGCATCCGTGCGGTCTGCGGCCCGAACCGGTCGAGGAAGCACCACGCACCCACCATCGGCAGCGCGCGCTGCGGCAGGCTCCGGTGCACCGACATTGCCCGCACGCCGCCGAGGGGCACCTCGCGAGCCTCGAGCACCAGCGCACGCGGCCCGTCGCACCGCGGCGGCGCCTCGGTCTCCTCCGGGCCGGTGTCGAGTCGTGTCATCCGCGCCCGACGCCCTCATCGCCGGGGCCCGGCTCGTCGGCCGGGGCGTGCTGCGCGGTCTCGACGTCGCGCTCGCGCCAGTGCACCGAGAGGCCCGGCACGTCGTGCCCCTGCAGATACCGCACGACGAACGAGCACTCCGGCACGACCGTCTCGCCGCGGCCGGCGACATCCGCCATCGCGTCGGCGATGAGTCTCGTGCCGAGGCCCCGTCCGCCGTAGGCGGGGTCGATCACGGTGTGGGGGAACACGAGCCGGCCCTCGGCATCGGGCAAGAACGCCGTGAATCCGGCCACCGCGCCGTCGACGCTGATCTCGTAACGGCCGGCGGCCTCGTTGCGCGCGACCTCGATGCTCTCGGACATGGCCTCTCCTTCCGATGGGGACGTGTTCCACCGTAGGCGCGGCCGCCGGTGCTCCGCCAGGCATCACGCGCGATCAGGCATCCCGCGTGACGCGCCACGGCCTCCGGCGCCGCGCTGCGCTCCGTCCCGCGCGGCGCCGTTCGTCGCGCGATCGGTGCCGTTCGTCGCGTGCGGATGCCCAGGTTAGGGACCGCGCACCGCGCGCTCCCTAACCTGGGGGCGCGCAACGCCGCGTCTCGTGAGGAGCCACCATGTCCACACCGTCATCCCGCCGCAGAGCAGCCGTGGTCGACGACGATCCCGTGATCGTCCCCGATCCGAGCCTTCCGCCGACGGCCATCACCCCCACTCAAGAGGCCGCGACCTCGCGCTGGACGTGGCCCAAGGTCGTCCTGTGGATCGCCATCGCCCTCCTCGGCGGGCTCGCGTGGGTCATGCTGGCCGTCGTCCGCGGCGAGACCGTCAACGCCATCTGGTTCGTCTTCGCCGCGGTCTGCACGTATCTCATCGGCTATCGCTTCTACTCCAAGGTGATCGAGAAGCACCTGCTGCGCCCCGACGACCGCCGGGCGACCCCGGCCGAGGTCAAGTCCGACGGCAAGGACTACGTCCCCACCGACCGCCGCGTACTCTACGGGCACCACTTCGCCGCCATCGCGGGCGCAGGCCCCCTCGTCGGGCCCGTGCTCGCCGCCCAGATGGGCTTCCTTCCCGGCACCATCTGGATCATCGTCGGCGTCGTCCTCGCCGGCGCCGTGCAGGACTACACGGTGCTCTTCTTCTCGATGCGCCGCGGCGGTCGCACGATCGGCCAGATGGCCCGCCAGGAGCTCGGCCGCATCGGCGGGACCGCGGCGATCGTGGCATCCCTGCTCATCATGCTCATCATCGTCGCGATCCTCGCGCTCGTCGTGGTCAACGCCCTCGGCGAGAGCCCGTGGGGCGTCTTCAGCGTGTCGATGACGATCCCGATCGCGCTGTTCATGGGCGTGTACCTGCGGTACCTGCGCCCCGGCAAGGTCACCGAGGTCTCGATCATCGGCTTCGTGCTGCTCATGGCCGCCATCATCGGCGGCGGCTGGGTCGCCTCGACCGAGTGGGGCTACGCGCTCTTCCACCTCGACAAGACGACGATCGCGTGGGGCATCATCATCTACGGCTTCGTCGCCGCGATCCTGCCGGTCTGGCTGCTGCTGGCCCCGCGCGACTACCTGTCGACCTTCATGAAGATCGGCGTCATCGTCATGCTCGCCGGCGCGATCATCGTCGTGCGCCCGGAGATCTCGGTTCCGGCGATCACGGTGTTCGGTCAGAACGGCCTCGGCCCGGTGTTCTCGGGGCCGCTCTTCCCGTTCCTGTTCGTCACGATCGCCTGCGGCGCACTCTCCGGCTTCCACGCGCTGATCGCCTCGGGCACGACCCCGAAGCTCGTCGAGAAGGAGCGGCAGACCCGCTTCATCGGCTACGGCGGCATGCTCATGGAGTCGTTCGTCGCGATCATGGCGCTCGTCGCCGCGATCTCGATCGACCAGGGCATCTACTTCGCGATGAACTCGCCCGCGGCCCTTACCGGGGGCACGGTCGAGGGGGCCGTCGCGTTCGTCAATTCGCTGGGGCTCACCGGGGCGCCACTGACCCCCGACATCCTCACCGAGACCGCGGCGAACGTCGGGGAGGGGACGATCGTCTCGCGCACGGGTGGCGCGCCGACCCTCGCGCTCGGCCTCGCGCACATCATGCACCAGGCACTGGGCGGTCAGGCCATGATGGCGTTCTGGTACCACTTCGCGATCATGTTCGAGGCGCTGTTCATCCTGACGGCGGTGGATGCCGGCACGCGCGTCGCCCGCTTCATGCTGCAGGACTCGCTCGGGCACTGGTTCCCGCGCTTCCGCGACGTGACCTGGCGCCCGGGCGTCTGGATCTGCACGGCGATCATGGTCGCCGGCTGGGGGTACATCCTGATCCTCGGCGTCACCGACCCGCTCGGCGGCATCAACACGTTCTTCCCGCTGTTCGGCATCGCGAACCAGCTGCTCGCCGCGATCGCGCTCGCCGTCGTGCTGGCGATCGTCGCCAAGCGCGGACGCAACTACCTGCGGTGGCTCTGGATCGTCGCCGTGCCGCTCGCCTTCACGGCGGTCGTCACGATCACGGCGTCGATGTACAAGATCTTCTCGCCCGTCCCCTCGATCGGCTACTGGGCCAACAACGCCAAGTACCGGGCGGCGCAGGCCGCGGGCGACGGAAAGCTGGGCAAGCCCGAGGTGGTCGACGCGGTCATCCGCAACACCGCCGTGCAGGGCACGCTGTCGATCGTGTTCGTCGCGCTCGCCATCGTCGTGATGATCTCGGCGGTCGCGGTGACCATCCGCGCGATCCGCAACGGCGGCGGGGAGAACACCGAGGATGCACCCGTCGCCTCGCGTCGCTACGCGCCGGCCGGGTTCCTGGGCACGAAGCCCGAGCGCGAGCTCGAGAAGCAGTGGGAGCCGATCCTCGCCGACGAGCGCGCCGAGCTCGCCCACCGGGGGCACTGAGCCGTGACCGCCGTGCCGAACTCCTCCATGTCGCTCCGGGATTCCGGCGGCGCGCCCTCTGCGGGCGCGTGCGGCGCCGATGTGGAGGAGTTCGGGCCGCGCCCGGCGTCCGCTCGGCCGGGCGGGCCGCGCCCGCCAGAGCAGGCGCGGTCGGGGTCGGCCGCCGGGCCGACGCGGCGGGCGCTGGCCGGGGCGGCCCGGGCGGGGCGCGCCGTGCGCTGGTACGTGACGAACCTGATGGGCGACACCGCCTACGCGACGTATGTCGCGCATCACCGTCGCCATCACCCCGACGAGCCCGCCCTCACCGAGCGGCAGTTCTGGCGGCAGCGGATGGACGATCAGGACCGCAACCCCGGCGCCCGGTGCTGCTGAGGCCTGCGCCCGGCTGCGAGACGGCGCCCGACGCCCTGACCGTGCGCTCCCGGGCCCGGGCCGGGGCCGGGTGCCGGCGCTGGTGCCCCACTCGACCGGTCCCGAGTGGCCCGATGCGTAGGCTGGCGGCATGAGCCACGACGTCGTCCTCGCCGCTGCCTGCGGCGTGCTCGGCGGCGTCGTGCTCACCGTGCTGCTGGTCCTCGCGCGGCGTCTGGCGAAGGGCACCACCGACCTCGGCAGCGACGCCGACCGTGCCGCGCACCAGGCTCTCCACCAGGCGAGCTCCGCCGCCGTGCACCTGCGGGGCGGACTCGCCGCGCCCGACGTCGACCGGGCCGCCCGCCCGCTGCGGGCCCTGCTCGGCTCGTCGGGCGTCGCGATCGTGCACGACGGGCGGGTGGTCGCCCGCGACGGTGCCGCCGCCGATCGTGCCGGCCACGCGGATGCCGCGGTCGCCCTCGCCGGCGCGGTCGCCGCCTCGGGCCGGCGCGAGGTGCGCGGCGTCGAGGCCGACGACGGCGGGCCGGGACTCGAGGCGGTGGCGGCTCCGATCGTCGTCGACGGTGCGGTCGCCGGCGTCCTGGTCGCCTTCCACGCCCCCGTGCGCGCGGCGCTCGTGCGTGCGGTCGCGGAGGTCGCCGACTGGTGCGCGGCGCAGGTCGCGCTCGGCGACCTCGAGGCATCCCGCACGGCCCTCGCCGAAGCCGAGCTGCGGGCGCTGCGTGCGCAGATCTCGCCGCACTTCATCTACAACGCGCTGACCGCGATCGCCTCGTTCATCACGACCGACCCGGCCCGCGCGCGCGAGCTGGTGCTCGAGTTCGCCGACTTCACGCGCTACTCGTTCCGCCGCCAGGGCGAGTTCACGACGCTCGCGGAGGAGCTGCGCAGCATCCACTCCTACCTCGAGCTCGAACGCGCCCGATTCGGAGACCGGTTGACGGTGATCCTGCGGATCGCTCCCGAAACCCTCGCGACGGTCATCCCGTTCCTCACCGTGCAGCCCATCGTCGAGAACGCCGTGCGCCACGGGCTGGAGCCCGGCGAAGGCGGCGGCACCATCCGCATCGAGGCGCGCGACGACGCGACCCACACCGAGATCGTCGTCGAGGACGACGGCGTCGGCATGGATCCCGAGGCCCTCCGGGCGCTCCTCGGTGCCGAGAGCGACGGCAGTCACGTCGGCGTGCGGAACGTCGACACGCGCCTGCGACAGCTCTACGGGCCGGGCGGAGGTCTCGTCGTCGAGACGAACACGGGCGCCGGCACCCTCGTGCGCATGCGCGTGCCCAAGTCGCAGCCGGCGCACGACACCGCGCGCGAGAGAGAGGGCGCGCCCGCATGATCGATGTGCTCATCGCCGACGACGAGGCACCCGCCCGCGCCGAGCTCGCGCACCTGCTCCGCGGCGATGCGCGGATCGGCGAGATCCTCACCGCCGCCTCCGGCAGCGAGGCCGTCGCGGTGCTGAGCACGCGCGCGGTCGCCGTGGCGTTCCTCGACATCCACATGCCGGGGCTCGACGGGCTCGCGCTCGCCGCGGCGCTGCAGGGCCTGGCATCCCCGCCCGTCGTCGTCTTCGTGACGGCGGACGATGCCCGCGCGGTGGATGCCTTCGATGTCCGGGCCGCCGACTATCTGCTCAAGCCCGTGCGGATCGAGCGGGTGCGGCGCGCGGTCGACCGCGCGGTCGAGCTCGTCCGCGACGCCGCCGGCACGGCGACCGAGCCCGGCACGGCGGAGACCGGCGACGAGGTGCTGCCGGTGACCGTCGGGTCGGCGGTGCGCTTCGTGCGCCGCAGCGAGGTGCGCTGGGTGCACGCGCAGGGCGACTACTCGCGGCTGCACGTCGACGACGGGCCGGGCCATCTCGTGCGCGTGCCGATCTCGGAGCTCGAAGAGAGATGGGCGCCCCACGGCTTCGTGCGCGTGCACCGCTCGTACCTCGCCGCCGTGGCGGCGGTCGTCGAGGCCCGGCTGACCGGTGCCGACCCGGCGATCGTCGTCGGCGGGGCGGGGGCGGATGCCCAGGGGGGAGACTCCCGGGGAGTGCTCCCCGTCGTGCTGCCGGTGAGCAGACGGATGCTGCCGGGCGTCCGCGAGGCGCTCGTTCCGACGCCGGGACGCGGCCGATGACCGAGCCGCCACGTCGCGTGCGGGTCACGGCCGATCCTCCGGGGCGCCCCGTGGGTGCTCCGCGCCGGGCACCGGTGACCCGCGGCATCGCCCTGCCGGGTGCCGGGGCGGCCGCAGGCGCGTCCGGCGGAGCCGACGCCGTCTACGACCGCGCACTCCGCCGCGCGCAGCTGCGGCTCGCGCTCGGCACGATCGCGGGGTTCGTCGTCGTGGTCGTGGCGCTGACCGTCGCCGTCGCGCTCATCCCCGAGCTGGATGCCGTCGCGCCTGGCGGCGTGCCGCTGTCGTGGTTGCTGCACGCCTTCGCCTTCTACCCCGTGGTCATCGTGTTCGCCCTGCTCTACACGCGCGCCGCCGCGCGCAACGAGCGGCGCTACCGCGCGCTGCGCGAGCGCGACTGAGGCGCGCGTGAACGGCGTGCTCGATCTTCTCGCCGTCGCGGCCGTCATCATCGCGACGGTGCTCATCGGCGCGTACGGCCTGCGGCTGTCGCGGACGACGAGCGACTTCTTCGTGGCATCCCGCACCGTCCGGCCGGTGTGGAACGCCTCCGCGATCAGCGGCGAGTACATCTCCGCCGGGACGTTCCTCGGGCTCTCGGGGCTCGTGCTGCTCGACGGCGCGCGCGGGTTCTGGTTCCCCATCGGATACGCCGCCGGCTACCTGCTGGTGCTGGTGTTCGTCGCCGCGCCGCTTCGGCGCAGCGGCGCGTACACGATCCCCGACTTCTTCGAGGCGCGGCTCGAGTCGCCGGTCGCCCGTCGGGTCACGAGCGCCGCGGTGCTGATCATCGGGTGGCTCTACATCGTGCCTCAGCTGCACGGCGCGGGACTGACCCTCGAGGTCGTGGCGGGCCTGCCGCTCTGGGTCGGGGCGGCCCTCGTCGCGGTGCTCGTGGGGGCCCTCGTCGCAGCCGGCGGCATGCGGGCGATCACGTTCGTGCAGGGCTTCCAGTACTGGCTGAAGCTGACGGCGCTGCTCGTGCCGCTCGTCGCGATCGTCTTCGCCCTGCGGGGCGCGCCGACCGAGATCGACTCCTCCGCCGTTTTCCCCGCCGACGCCGGTCCCGGCGGCATCGACGCATATGCCACCGGGTCGCTCCTGATCGCGCTCCTGCTCGGCACGATGGGACTTCCGCACGTGCTCGTGCGGTTCTACACGAGCCCCGACGGCGGCTCGGCCCGCCGCACCACGGTGCTCGTCGTCGTCATGGTGAGCGCGTTCTACGCCGTCTCGAGCGCGATGGGTCTCGTCGCGCGGATCGTGGCCCCCGACCTCGCCACGCCCGGTGCCGCCGACACCGCCGTCTTCGCGTTGCCGTCGCGCGTCTTCCCGGGGCTCGCCGGCGACCTGCTCACCGCCCTCGTCGTGGCGGGGGCGTTCGCCGCCTTTCTCGCGACCTCGGCGGGTCTCATCGTCTCGCTCGCCGGGGTCGTCAGCCAGGACGTGTTCGGCGGGTCCGTGCGCTCGTTCCGGGCGTCGGCGCTGCTGTGCGCCGCCGTGCCGCTCGCGATCGCCCTGTTCACGGCTCCCGCCGGCATCGGATCGAGCGTCGGCATGGTGTTCGTGTTCGCGGCATCCTGTCTCTCTCCGGTCGTGCTGCTCGGGGTGTGGTGGCGGGGCCTCACGGCGCGCGGCGCCATCGCCGGAATGCTCGTCGGCGGCCTCGCGTGCGGGCTCTCGCTGCTCGTCCATGCCGCGGTCGGCGGTGTGGGGGCGGCGGCCCCGCTGCTCGCCCAGCCGGCCGCGTGGACGATCCCGCTGGCCGCCGCCGTGACCATCGTGGTGTCGCTCTCGGACCGGCGCGGCGCACCGCTGAGCGCCGATCGCTACCTGGCCCGGCTGCACGCGCCCGAGCCGGGCTGACGCGGCAGTCGCCACCAGGCCCGCGCACCGGGGGGATGGGCGGTGCGCGCGGCCCGTCGTCCGTCACGGGGGTTCCGCTCGCCGAGCGCGCGGTCGATGATGGATGCCGTGCCTTTCCGCTCGCGTGCCCGCCGCCGCCTCGACGCGCAGCCGCGCTCCCTCACGGCGCCGCGCTCCGGGCGGCGCCGTTCGCCGGCGTTCGCGGCCGTCGCCGGCCTCGCGCTGATCGCCGGCCTCGCCGGGTGTGCCGCCTCGGGCCCCGTGCCGGGCCCGTCGACGAGTGCTCCCACCGCGTCGCCGACACCGACGCCCACCCCCACGCCGTCGCCGACCGTCGATCCGATCGCCGGCCTGAGCCTCGAACAGCGGGTCGGCCAGCTGTTCATGGTCGGTACCCAGGTGGCATCCGCGAGTCCCGAGACGCTCTCGGCCGTCGCCGACCGCCACGCCGGCAGCATCTTCCTGCACGGACGCACGGACGGCGCGACGAGCGACGTGGCGGCGGTGGTCGCGCAGTTCACGACCCTCGCCGACACCCCCGCCGGGACAGGACCGACCGGCGGCATCCCGCTGTGGGTCGCGACCGACCAGGAAGGCGGCGAGGTCCAGGTGCTTCAGGGGCCGGGCTTCGACGACATGCCCTACGCGATCCGGCAGGCCGACCAGTCCGCCGCGCAGCTGCAGACATCCGCGACGACCTGGGGGCGCCAGCTCGCCGCGGCCGGCGTCACCATGAACCTCGCCCCGGTCGCCGACATCGTCACGAGCGCCGACACGCGCTTCGACAACGCACCCATCGGTGCCATGGGGCGGCAGTACGGCTACGACGCCGCGACGGTCGAGGCCAAGGCGGGGGCGTTCGCCGCCGGCATGCGGGCCGCGGGCGTCATGCCGACGTTCAAGCACTTTCCCGGTCTCGGTCACGTCACGGGCAACACCGACGTCACGGCCGACGTGGTCGACACGACCGTCACCTCCGGCGGCCCCGACGTGACGGAGTACGGCCCGCTGACCCGCAGCGGTCCGGCTGTCGTCATGGTGTCGTCGGCGATCTATCAGAACATCGATCCGTCCGGCCCGGCGGTGTTCTCGCCCGATGTCGTCGGGCTGCTGCGCAGCACCGTGGGCTTCGGCGGCGTCATCATGACCGACGACGTGTCGGCGGCCGTCGCGGTGCAGGACCGGTCGCCGGCGGACCGTGCCGTCGGAGCGCTCTCGGCCGGCGTCGACCTCGTGCTCGTCTCGGCCGACCCGAGCGTGTTCGCCCCGATGTACGACGCCGTGCTCGCCAAGGCCCAGAGCGATCCCGCGTTCGCGCAGCGGGTCGACGATGCCGCCCGGCGAGTGGTGGCGGCGAAGGCGGCGCGCCTCTGACGACCGCGCCCGCATCGCCGGCCTGACAGACTCGAGGCATGACCTCCACCGCGGCGCTGACCGAACTCCTGCCCGCGGGGGCGACGGCGGATGCCGCGTACGACGGCTTCGTCGCGTGGGCGACCGGGCGCGGGCTCACGCTGTACCCTGCGCAGGACGAAGCGGTCATCGAGCTGGTCTCGGGGGCGAACGTCATCCTCTCCACCCCGACCGGCACCGGCAAGTCGCTCGTCGCGATCGCCGCGCACGCGGTCTGCCTCGCCGCCGGAGGCCGCTCCTACTACACCGCCCCGATCAAAGCCCTCGTCAGCGAGAAGTTCTTCGCACTGGTGGAGGTCTTCGGAGCGCAGAACGTCGGCATGGTGACGGGCGACTCCTCGGTCAACCCCGATGCCCCGATCGTCTGCTGCACCGCCGAGATCCTGGCCAACATCGCGCTGCGGCAAGGGGCGGATGCCGCGGTGGACCAGGTCGTCATGGACGAGTTCCACTACTACGGCGACCCCGACCGCGGGTGGGCGTGGCAGGTGCCGCTGCTGTTGCTTCCGCGCGCGCAGTTCCTGCTGATGTCGGCGACCCTCGGCGACGTGACCGACATCGCCCGCGACCTGGAGCGGCGCACCGGGCGCCCCGTCGCGCTCGTGACCGGGGTCGAACGGCCCGTGCCGCTGCACTTCTCGTACGAGCGCCGCCCCGTGCACGAGGTGCTGACGATGCTCGTCGACGAGCGCGAGGTTCCCGTCTACATCGTCCATTTCGCGCAGGCCGCGGCCCTCGAACGGGCGCAGGCCCTGGCATCCGTCACGCTCACCACGCGCGCGCAGCGCGACGAGATCGCCGAGGCGATCGGCGGATTCCGATTCACGACCGGGTTCGGCAAGACGCTGTCTCGCCTCGTGCGCGCGGGCATCGGCGTGCATCACGCCGGCATGCTGCCGCGCTACCGCCGCCTCGTCGAGACGCTCGCCCAGCGGGGCCTGCTGCGCGTCATCTGCGGCACCGACACCCTCGGCGTCGGCATCAACGTGCCGATCCGCACCGTGATGATCACGGCCCTGAGCAAGTACGACGGCACGAAGATGCGCCAGCTCTCGGCGCGCGAGTTCCACCAGGTCGCGGGGCGTGCGGGCCGCGCCGGGTACGACACCCACGGCAACGTCGTCGTCATGGCGCCCGAGTGGGAGATCGAGAACGCCGTCGCGCTCGCGAAGGCGGGCGACGACGCCGCGAAGCGCAAGAAGATCGTGCGCAAGAAGGCGCCGACCGGGGTCGTGAACTGGGGCGAGGGCTCGTACGAGCGGCTGATCGCGGCGCCTCCCGAGCCGCTCGTGCCGCAGCTGAAGCTGACCGCGGCGATGCTCATCAATGTGATCGCGCGCGGCGGCGACGTCTTCGGGAACGTCCAGTCGCTCGTGTTCGACAACCACGAGCCGCGCGCCCGCCGGTACGGGCTCGCGCGGCGGGCGATCGCGATCTTCCGCACACTCGTCGATGCCGGCATCGTCGAGATCGACCGCGGCGGGGCATCCGGCCCCCGCATCGCCCTCACGGTGGATCTGCAGCCGAATTTCGCGCTCAACCAGCCGTTGTCGCCCTTCGCGCTCGCCGCGATCGAGCTGCTCTCGCCCGATGACGACGTGCCGCCGGGCGGCGGAGCGGTCGCGGGTCGGGGGCTGGGCGTTCACAACTCCGGAGAAGTCGGTGCGGATCCTTCTGCTGACGCCGATTCCGGGCGATCCGAGCCGTCGTTCCGGAGTTATGAACAGGGCGCCGCCGCGACCACCGGCACCGGCACCGGCCACTACGCTCTCGACGTGGTGAGCGTCATCGAGTCGACGCTCGACGACCCGCGGGCGATCCTGTCCCAGCAGGAGTTCAAGGCCCGCGGCGAGGCGGTCGCGGCGATGAAGCGCGACGGCATCGAGTACGAGGAGCGGATGGCGCTGCTCGAGGCGATCACCCATCCGAAGCCGCTGGCAGAGCTCCTCGCCCAGTCGTTCGAGGTGTTCGCCTCGAGCCAGCCGTGGGTACGCGATTTCGAGCTGAGTCCGAAATCGGTCGTGCGCGACATGTTCGAACGCGCCATGTCGTTCGCCGAGTACGTCTCGTTTTATCAGCTGCAGCGCAGCGAGGGCCTCGTGCTGCGCTACCTGTCCGACGCCTATCGGGCGATCCGGCAGACGGTGCCGGCGGATGCCCGTACCGACGACCTCCTGGACGTCATCGAGTGGCTGGGCGAACTCGTCCGGCAGGTCGATTCGAGCCTCGTGGACGAGTGGGCCGCCCTCATCGACCCGAACGCGCACCTGCCCGAAGACGGCGCCCCGGTCGTGCCCCCGGCGCCGCCGTCGATCCTGACGAACGAGCGCGCCTTCACCGTGCTGGTGCGCAACGAGTTGTTCCGCCGGGTGCAGCTGGCGGCGCGGCAGGACGACGACGCGCTCGTCGCCCTCGACCCCGGGATCGACTGGCCGGGCATCCTCGATCGGTACTACGACGAGCACGATGAGATCCTCACGGGCGGTCCGGCGCGCTCGCCGCGACTGTGCCTGATCGACCGTTCGGATGCCGGCGCGGCGGGAATCTGGCGTGTCGAGCAGGTGATCGACGACCCGGCCGGCGACCACGATTGGCGTATCCGCGCCGAGGTGGATCTCGCGGCATCCGTCGACGAGGGCACCGCCGTGGTGCGCGTCCTCGAGGTCCTCCGCCTCTGACGCCGCGTCGCCCATCGCGCTCCGCGGTCGGCGGAAACACCGAGGGGAGACGGCTATGAAACCCCTCCGAAAGTGGTTAGGTAAGGCTGACCTTACTCTGTAGGATTCCTGAACGTGCCACACGTTCCCCCCGCATCAGATTCCGCCCACCCCACAGATCGACGCACCGAGGCCGGCGCGGACGCGCCGCGATCGCCACGACGACGGTCATGGCTCTCGTCTCGGGGACGCTGGGCGTGGGACTGCTCATCGCACCCTCCGCCTCGTCGGCGGCCGCCGCTCCCGACGCAGCCCCGGCGCAGGACGACCTGCTCAAGCCGGCCGGCGAGGTGCAGGCACCGACGGCCGCGACGGCCGATGCGACCGCCCCCGCCGAGTCGACGGATGCCGCCACCGCGCCCGTCGGCCAGGCCACCACGCCCGCGCCGGGCGGCCTGCCGCGCATCGCGCAGCCCGACCCCGAAGAGACCGTGACGACGATCGTCCAGATCGCCGACACCGCCTGGTGGGGGGTCGATCGTGCCAAGCAGGCGATCGAGCGCGACGTGCGCGACGCGGCATCGAGTGACGGGCACACGAACGCCGAGGTGTCGTTCGTGCACGAGTACCGGCACGCCTTCTCGGGCCTCGCGGTGCGCGCGCCGCGCTGGGCGCTCGACACGATCCGTACCGCAGCGAACGTCGGTGCCGCCTTCGAAGAGACGACCTACCGCATCCCGGCGCCCCCCGAGGTGACCTCGCTCGCGACGGAGAGCGACGAGGTGGCGAACTGGACCTCTCTCGCGATGACGGGCGCCGACCAGGTGGGAGCCCTCGGCGACGGCATGCTCGTCAGCATCATCGACACGGGCCTCCAGGTCGATCACGAGGCGTTCTCGGGCACGCTCGATGCCTCGACTGCGCGGCTGAGCGCGTCCGGTCTCGACGCGCTGCGCGGCGAACTCGGCCAGGGCGCGGGCGCGCGCTTCGTCGACACGAAGATCCCCTTCGCGTACGACTACGCCGACGGCGACGACAACGTGGTTCCGTCCACGGGCGGCGACATGACGCACGGCACGCACGTCGCGGGCATCGCCGCCGCTGACGCGGGCCGCATCCGCGGCACCGCCCCGCACGCCCAGATCATGGTGCAGAAGGTCTTCGACGACCTCAACGGCGGCGCGAAGGACAGCGCCATCCTCGCCGCCCTCGACGACGCGGCCGTCGTCCGCCCCGACGTCGTGAACCTCTCCCTCGGCGCCGACGCGGGCTACAGCGTCGACCGCACGGGAGTGTACGGGCGGATCTACCAGACCCTCCGCGACAACGGCGTGATCGTCAACGCCGCCGCCGGCAACTCGGTCGACTCGGCCGTCGCCAACAAGAGCGGCAAGGGCCTCGCCTTTGCGAGCGACCCCGACCGGGGCATCGTCTCCGACCCGTCGAGCTACGTCCCGAACCTCTCCGTCGCCAGTATCGACAACGCCGAGGTGCGCCCGTACCTGCGGGCCTCCGACGGCCGCCACGTCTACTTCGCCCCCGCGAAGCCCGCGACCGAGGGTGCGGGCGGGATCGCCCCCTTCTCCGACCTGTCGGCCGGAACGCACCGCTACGTCGCGGCGGGGGTGGGCAGCCACGACGACCTCGGTGCGCTCGCCGCCGAGCTCCGACGCACCGGCCAGGACGTCTCGCAGCTGATCGTCGTCATCCGTCGCGGAGGCACGCAGTACGGCTCGCCGATCACGTTCCAGGACGCCGTGGATGCCGCCACGTACGCCTTCGACGGCGCGCTGCCCCAGGCCCTCCTGATCCTCGATAACGTCGACGCCTCGCGGCTGACCACGCCCGCGCTGACGGGTTCGCGCTTCCCCGTCGCGCTCGTCTCGCGCGCCGACGGCGACGCGCTCCTCGCCTCGTCCGACCGGACGCTCGTCGTCGCGGCCGACCAGATCGACGCCCCCAGCACGGCCTATCGCGCGTCGTGGTTCTCGAGCCTCGGCGTCACCCCTGATCTGCAGCTGAAGCGCGACGTCGCCGCGCCCGGCGGCAACATCTACTCCGCCGTGCTCGGCGGCGGGTACGACTGGCTCTCGGGAACCTCGATGGCGACGCCGCAGACGACGGGGTTGCTCGCCGTCGTCAAGCAGCACCTGATGACCGAGGGCATCGGTGGGCAGCGTCTCGGCGCGCAGGATGCTGCGACGCGCGCCATGCAGCTGATCATGAACACCGCGGTGCCGGTGATCGACGCGGATGCCCCCGGCGTGCCGTACCTGCCCCGCAAGCAGGGCGCCGGCATCGCGAACGTGCCGGCCGCGATCACCACGCCGGTGTGGCTCACGGTCGACGGAGCCGCCGAGCAGGCGCGCCCCTCGGCATCCCTCGGCGAGAGCGGCGACGGGCGGTTCTCGTTCCGTTTCACGGCGCACAACGGCTCGGCCGCCCCGCGCGCGTACACCGTCGACGTGTCGGCGCTGTCCGAGCGCATCGCCGACGGGCTCTTCCAGAGCCACGCCACCGACTACGCGGGCCGTGGCATCGAGGTGACCCTCGGCGGCGACGCGGTCGCGGGCGATGTCGTCACGGTGCCCGCCGGCGGGTCGACCACGGTCGAGGTGTCGCTGCGGGTCGGACCGGCCTTCGCGCAGGCGGTGGCTGCGGCCGTCAACGGTGCCTTCGTCGAGGGCTTCGTGACCCTGCGGGGCACCGACGTGCCGACCCTCACGATCCCCTACCTCGGGTTATACGGCGACTGGAGCGCGGCGCCGGTGTTCGACGCCGACCGCACGGGCGGTACCCCGCACCTCTACGGCAACGCGCTCGTCAACGCCGCCACCGGCGCGCCTCTCGGCGTCAACCCGCTCGATTCCGACCGGGCGGCGCTCGCTCTGATCGACCCGACAGCGGTCGATCCGTCGCGCGCGGTCGTCTCGCCGACACGGTACGACGTGAGCAACGTGCGCGTGCAGACGCTCACGGGAATGCTGCGCAGCGCCGACCAGCTGAACTACCGGCTGGTGCGAGATGCCGACCACAACGTCATCCGGTCGTACGACGACGCCCAGACCCGTAAGTCCAGCTACAACTCCCGCGTCGGCGACGTGCTCTACGGTGAGGCGTTCCTGAACCCCGCCCCGGTGTTCGGCGCGTTCGGTGCGGACGGCACCGAGCTGCAGCCCGGGCGCTACACGATCGAGCAGACGGCCACCACCGCCGGTCCGACTCCGGCGGAGCACCACCACGAGGCGTCGTTCACCTACGACAACACCCCCGCCGTCATCGAGAAGGCCGAACTCGTCGGCACGGGCGACGACCAGGCGCTGTCGATCGTCGTGAGCGATGACACCTGGATCGCCGCCTTCGACCTGCAGGAGTACCCGGGTGCCGGATACTTCTCCCGCACGCTGGGCGCTGAGCCGGTGCGGACGGCGAACGGGCGCAACACCTTCGAGGCGACCATTCCGCTGCGCACCATCCGCTCCGGATGGGACTACTCGGAGAGCCAACTCGGCACCCACCGCGCCCTTCCCGACTCGGCCGTGCTCTACGTCTGGGACTACGGGCTCAACGCGGCGCGCCCGCTGCCGATCACCCTGCAGGAGAGCCCCCTCACCGGCATCCGCGTCACGACCTCCGACGTGTCGCTCGCGCCCGGCCAGACGATGAGACTGGATGCCGAGGTGCAGCCGTCCAACGCGGTCCCCGCGGATCTCTCGTGGTCCTCCGCCGACGACCGCATTGCCACGGTCGACGCCGACGGCACCGCGCACGGCGTCGCGGCGGGCACGACGACGATCACGGTGACGGCGACCCCGACCGCCGGAGGAGACGCGGTCTCGGCGACGGTCGACGTCACGGTCGCCGACGTCTCCGAAGAGAACGGCATCGTCGTCCGACCCGAGACGCTCGTGATCACCGAGAAGGCCCACGGCTCGCTGCAGGCCCTGCTCGCGCCCTCGCTGCGCGACCGGCCCGTCACGTGGCGAAGCGACGACGAGACGATCGCGAGCGTGGATGCCGACGGCACCGTCACGGGCGCGGCCGTCGGGCGCACGCGGGTGACGGCTGCAACCTCCCGCACGGACGGCACCGAGGTCTCGGCGAGCGCCGACGTCGAGGTGCGTCAGCAGGATGCCGCCGACTTCGTCGTCCGCGACGGCGTGCTGCAGGGCTACACCGGCACCCGCTCGGTGATCTCCGTCCCCGACGGCGTGCGCGAGATCGGTGCGGGCGCCTTCGCCCAGGCCGGATTCACGCAGATCCGCCTGCCCGCCTCGGTCGAGCGCATCGGCGACGACGCGTTCCGCGAGATGCCGCTGCTGGAGCGGGTCGAGATCGAGGATGACGCCGCCGCGGGCCGCGCGAGCCGGTTGGCCTGGATCGGCGACAACGCCTTCAACCGCAGCATGCGGCTCACGTACGTCGATCTGCCCGACACGATCGCGCACCTGGGCGTCGGGGTGTTCTCCACCACATCGCTGCGCGAGGTCGACCTCCCGGCATCCCTCACCGTGGTGCCCGAGCGGGCGTTCAACGGAACGACCCGTCTCGAGCGCGTCGGGTTCGGCGACGCCGTCACCGAGATCGGCCCCTACGCCTTCGGGCAGGCGCTCGTGCTGACGCACGTGTCGTTGCCGACCGCCCTGCGCACGATCGGCGAAGGCGCCTTCATCTCGACCCGTCTGCGGGAGCTGACCCTCCCGGCGGCCACCGAAACCGTCGGTGCGGGCGCCTTCTCGGGGGCCCCGCTGCGCACGCTCGACCTGGGTGCGGTGCGCGAGGTCGGGACGCAGGCCTTCACTCAGACGGCGCTGACCTCGCTCGTGCTGCCCGACACCCTCCGTGTCGTGGGGCGGGCGGCGTTCGCGCACAACCGAGACCTGCAGTCGGTCACGGTCGGGCGGAACATCGAGGCCGGCGCTCTCGTGGGCGTCTTCGCGGCGAACGCCGACGGCGCGGCCAACCCGTCACTGCGCGAGTTCATCGTGCCCGACGACGCCGTGTCGTACAGCGCGCGGGGCGGATTGCTCTACGACAAGTCCGGTGAGACCCTCGTGGCGTACCCCGCTGTCCACCTCGTCGACGGCGCGATCGTGGTGCCCGAGGGGACTCGGCGCATCGCGGCCTTCGCCGGCTACGGTGTTCCGGCGACGAGCCTGCGTCTGCCGGACGGCCTGGTCACGATCGGCGCCAACGCGCTGCAGCAGACCCGGATCGCCGAGTTCGTGGCCCCCGACTCGCTGCGGGAGATCGAGCGCGGCGCGTTCTCGGGATCGGCCGCGCTGACGCGGCTCGCCCTCGGCCACGTGCAGAGCATCGGCGACTTCGCCTTCGCCGACGCCGAGCGCCTGACCGATGTCGACCTCGGCGACGCCCTCGTGGAGATCGGCGCGTACGCGTTCCAAGCCAACACGTCGCTGGCCTCGTTCGTGACGCCGGACTCGGTGAGGACGGTGGGCGAGTCGGCGCTGCTCAACAGCACGGCGCTCCTGCGGGTGCATTTCGGCGCCGGCGTCGCGTCGATCGGCGAGAACGCGCTGACGGGGCTGCCCCGGCTGCGCGAGCTCACCGTGGCATCCGGCACAACGCCACCTACTTCACTGATGAGAACGTGCTGTACGGGCGCGAGTCCGACGGCGTCCATCTGAAGCTCTACCTGCCCACCAAGACCGACACGTCGTACGCGGTGGCGCCGGGCACGGTGGTGCTGGATGCGCAGGTGTTCCGCGGCAACGGCAGTCTCGAGCGGGTCGTGCTGCCCGAGGGGCTCCGCGATATCCGCACGGGGGCGTTCAACAGCATGCCGCGGCTACGCGAGGTCGTCGTCCCCGACAGTGTGCAGACGGTCGACGGGTTCTACTTCGACACGACGCTGCGCACCCTCGAGTTCGGCACGCAGATCCGCAGGTTCGAGCCGATGTGGTCGATGGGCACGACGCTCGAGCACCTCGTCGTGCGCGGCGGCGTGGACGGATCGTTCAGCGACGGGTTCGTCGTCGACGGCGCCCCGCGCACGGCGTACTTCGGCCCGGGCATGACCTCGATCGACTACACGATCGCGATCCCGTCCGTCGTCGTCGTCCCGGGTGATCTGCGCGAACTGTCGTTCACCGGCTGGGCGCGACCGAGCGACCTCGTCGTCTACGCGCCCGAGGGGTCGGCCGGAGCCGACGTCGCGCGCCACGCTGTCGCGGACTCGGGGCTGGATGCCGATGCGCACGTGCGTCCGTACACGCCGCTGTCCGCGACGCTCACCGCGACGCAGGGGGATGCGGGGACCCTTCGGGCGACCGCGGCGGGCGCGGGAGGCGTGCTCGAGGTGTCGGGCGAGACGCAGCCGTACGAGTACCGCTTCACGCAGGTGGCGGCGGACGGTGCGCGGACGATCCTTCGAGACTGGGATGCCGAAGCGACGACCGATGTCGTGCTCGCACCCGGCGCCGTCCTCACGGCGGAGGTGCGCGATGCGACGCGTCTGAGCGCCGGGGCATCCTGGACCGACGCGGCGGCGCCCGTCGTCGTCACCGACCCGACCGACCTGTCGATCGTGGCGGGCTCCGATGCCCGCTTCACGGCCGCGGCGGCGGGAGCCGATCCAATGACGGTGCAGTGGCAGTCCCGAGACGGCGGGGGGCAGTGGCGGGATGTCGCCGGCGCGACGGATGCGACGCTCGCGCTGCCCGCGGTCGCCCTGTCGGCGTCCGGCACCCAGTACCGGGCGGTGTTCTCGAACGCCGCGGGGCACGCGACCTCGGCGGCGGCGACGCTGACGGTGACCGCATCGGGGACCGATCCCGGGACCGATCCGGGCACGGACCCGGGCTCCGACCCGTCGACGTGGCCGGCTCCGCCGGCGGCGCAGCTCGACGACGGCAACCGCGGCGACCTGCAGTGGACGCTCGACGGCGGCACGTACCGGGTGGTCCTCGGGGAGCGCGCGGCAGGGGCATGGGTCGGCGTGACGCTGCACTCCGACCCGACGTTCCTCGGCTGGATGCAGGCGGACGCGAACGGTGTCGTCCGGGTGACGCCGCCCGCCGGCACGGGCGAGGGGCATCGCCTCTCGTTCCAGCTGCGCGATGGCACCCTGCTGGGGTGGATCCCGGTGCTCGCCCAGGGCGGCGGCACGGGCGGATCGGAGGGAGGCGCGGGTCACGGGCCCGGCGACGGATCGGGCGGCGACGCCGGTGCCGGCTCGGGTACCGATGCGGGCTCGGGTTCGGGGGGTTCGATCGGTGACGCGGCGGGTACCCCCGGGCAGCCGCTCGCCGGGACCGGCGGGTCGCCGTCCGCGGCCTGGGGTGCTGCGCTCCTCGCGTTCGCGGCTCTGAGTGCCGGTGCCACGGTGCTGCTGGCCGCGCGCCGGCGACGGCCGCTCGCCTGACCCGTCGCCTGACCTCGTGAGGGGGCGGATGCTGCGGCATCCGCCCCCTCTGTCTTTCCGCCGTTCCGCCTCCGGCCGCAGGCCGCGGGGAGGGCAACGCGGGCGCACCTGTCGGATGCCGCGGTTAGCCTGGACGGGTGAGTGCATCCATCGACCGCGACGACCCGTATGCGGATGTCCCGTGGGATGTCGATGATCTGACGCCGCCCGACGACCTCGACGCGCCGCCCCCGCCGGAGTACGACGGGTACGCCGGCGCCCTCGCGCGGGCGACCCGCGACGAAGGGATGCCTCGTCAGACCCGAGGTGCGGCCGCGGCCGCACCTGCCACCGCGCTCGTCGCCCGTCCGCGCACCGGACCGGACCGCACCGGCCAGGACCCGCTGGTCGTCCTGAAAGAGGTGTTCGGCTACGACGCGTTCCGCGGCGACCAGGCCGACATCGTCGCGCAGGTCGTCGCGGGCGGCGACGCCGTCGTGCTCATGCCGACCGGCGGCGGCAAGTCGATCACCTACCAGGTGCCCGCGCTCGTCCGACCGGGGACGGGCCTCGTGGTGAGCCCGCTGATCGCCCTCATGCACGACCAGGTCGACGCGCTCGTCGCCAACGGCGTGAACGCGGCGTTCCTCAACTCCACGCAGAGCGCCGCCGAACGTGCCGTCGTCGAGCAGGCGTACCTCGCCGGCGAGCTCGACCTGCTCTACGTCGCGCCCGAGCGGCTCAGCGGCGCCGCCACGACGGCGCTCCTGCAGCGCGGACGCCTCAGCGTGATCGCGATCGACGAGGCGCACTGCGTCAGCCAGTGGGGGCACGACTTCCGCCCCGACTACCTCGCGCTGGGAGATCTCGCCGAGCGCTTCCCCGGGGTTCCCCGCATGGCGCTCACCGCGACGGCGACCCGGGCGACGCACGAGGAGATCACCGAGCGCCTGCACCTCGACGACGCGCAGCACTTCGTCGCGAGCTTCGACCGCCCGAACATCCAGTACCGCATCGAGGCGAAGGTCGATCCGCGGCGCCAGCTGCTGCAGTTCATCCGCAGCGTCCCGGCGACCACCGGCGGCGGAGCGACGACGTCTCCCGCGGGGATCGTCTACGCACTCAGCCGCAAATCGGTCGAGCAGACGGCGGAGTACCTGCGTGGGCAGGGTGTCGACGCCCTGGCGTACCACGCAGGGCTGGATGCCGCGATGCGCGCTCGCCATCAGGAGCGGTTCCTGCGCGAAGAGGGCGTCGTCATGGTCGCCACCATCGCCTTCGGCATGGGGATCGACAAGCCCGACGTGCGCTTCGTCGCCCACATCGATCTGCCGAAGTCCATCGAGGGCTACTACCAGGAGACCGGGCGCGCGGGCCGCGACGGCGAACCCGCCCTCGCCTGGATGGCCTACGGGCTCGGCGACGTCGTGCAGCAGCGCAGGCTCATCGACCAGTCACCCGGCGACCGTGCCTACAAGCAGCGCATGGGTCAGCACCTCGACGCGATGCTCGCCCTCTGCGAGACGGTGTCGTGCCGTCGGCAGAACCTGCTCGCCTATTTCGGACAGGCATCCGACCCCTGCGGCAACTGCGACACGTGTCTGCAGCCGGCCGACACGTGGGACGGCCTCGTTCCGGCGCAGAAGCTGCTGTCGACGATCGTGCGTCTGAAGCGCGAGCGCAACCAGGCGTTCGGCGCGGGGCACCTCATCGACATCCTGCGGGGAGCGTCGACCGACCGCATCCGCCAGCAGAAGCACGACACGCTCACCACCTACGGGCTGGGCGCCGACCTCAGCGAGCAGGACTGGCGCAGCGTCGTGCGCCAGCTGCTCGCGCGCGGCGTCATCGCCGCGCAGGGCGAGTACGGCGTGCTCGCGGTGGGCGACGAGGGCGCGGCGGTGCTGCGCGGCGAGGCTTCCGTCCCGCTGCGCCGCGACGTGCTGGGGCGCAGCGGCGGGGGCGCGCGGGTCCGCAAGCAGGCGGCGACGGATGCCGTGGCCGAAGGCGATCGCGACCTGTTCGAGTCGCTGCGGGCCTGGCGGGCCGGCGTCGCGAAGGAGCAGGGCGTGCCCGCCTACATCGTGTTCGGCGATGCGACGCTGCGCGCGCTCGCCGATCGGCGCCCGGCGACGGTCGCCGACCTCGAGGGCATCACCGGCATCGGTGCGAAGAAGCGCGAGGCCTACGGCGACGCGGTGATCGCCGTCATCGCCGAGGCGGACTGACCCCGGTCTCTCCGTGCGGCGGCTCGGTCGCGGTGACTGGGCGCTGTGATCGGTCGCCGTGATGCGGCCGCGCGAGCGGGGCGGCCCTCAGCTCGCCGTGCCGGGGATCACGACGACGGGGACGGGGGCGTTCCGGACGATCTTCGCGGCGCTCGAGCCCAGGAACACCTGCGCCAGTCGGTGCGTCGACGACGATCCGACGACGAGGATGTCGCCGTCCTTCCAGGCGACCGAGGCCACGGCGGACGGCCAGTCGGCGCCGATGGTCACGAGGAACTCGACGTCGTCGACCGGGCCGTGGGCGGCCAGGTGCGTCCGCGCCTCGGCGAGGGCGAGGCGCGCCTGCTGGGTCCAGGCGTCGGTGACCTGGGCCTCGGCGTGGGGCACGTCGTTGATCACGGGGGTGCGCGCCGGTGCGACCACGAACGTCACGATCCTGAGCCTCGCGCCCTCGGTCCGGCTGAGGTCGGCGACGCGGTCGAGCAGCGACCATCCGGCGTCGTCGTCGCGGAAGGCGACGGTGATGCGGGTGACGGCGCTCGAGGTGCGGTACGAGCGGGGAGCGATCGCGACCGGCAGCGTCGACGAGTGCATGAGGCGGTCGGTCTTCGAACTGAGGCGCACGCGACCGGGCTCGGCCTCTTCGGCCGAGCCGACGACGATGACCCACGCGCCGTGCTCGTCCGCCTGCTCCATGAGGGTCGCGGGCACGGAGCGCCCCGCGATCCAGGCCGCCTCGGTGGGGATCGCCGCATCGGCGGCGATGACGGCATCCGTGTCGTGGTGACGGGCGAAGTCGGCGCGGGCCAGCTCGGTGCTGCGGCGCCCCTCCTCGGCGGCCCGCAGCTCGTACTCGCGGTCGGTGCCGCCGGCCGCGGGTGTGCCCCAGCCGCGCGGCACGACCGACAGGGCGATGACGGGTTCGGGCCGGGATCGCGCGAGCTGCAGCGCGAGCTCGATCGCGCTGCGGTCGTCGTTCCGGGGGCCGTAGCCGACGAGGTAGCTCATCGCTCGTCCTCCACCGGGATCGCCGCGGCGTCTGGTGTATCCGCTCCGTTCGCGTCGGCGGAGCCGAGCGTCGCGTGGCGCCGCCCGTAGACCAGGTAGAACGCGAAGACGATCACGAGCCAGCTCACGCAGATGATCCACGTGATCGGGCGCAGGCTCGTCAGCACGTACACGCACACGATCACCGTGAGGATCGGGATCACGGGGAACAGCGGCACGCGGAACGGGCGCGGCAGGTCGGGGCTGCGCCGCCGCAGCACGATCAGCGAGATCGCCACCGCGCTGAAGGCGACGAGCGTGCCGAACGACACGCTGTCCCACAGGTAGTCGGCCGGCACGAACCCCGCGACGAGCGCGACGACGATCGAGACGACGACGGTGTTGAACACGGGGGTGCCGAACCGGGGATTGACGCGCAGGAACCTCTTCGACACCATGCCGTCCCGCGAGATCGAGAAGAGGATGCGGGTCTGCCCGTACAGCGTGACGAGCGTCACCGAGAAAACCGAGATCACCGCGCCGGCCGACAGCACTGTCGCCCAGATCGGGGTGCCCGTCGCGAGCTCCATGATCTTCGCGAGGCCGGCCTCGCCCGCCTCTTTCGTGCCGAACCACTCGACCGGCTGCGCGGCGAGACCGGCGAGGCACACCAACACGTAGAAGGCCGTGACGATGAGCAGCGCCCCGATGATCGCGCGCGGGATCGCCTTCTGCGGGTTCTTCACCTCTTCGCTCGCGGTCGCCACGGCATCCAACCCGATGAACGAGAAGAAGATCGTGCCCGCGGCGCCGCCGATGCCGGATGCCTGGGCGAAGAAGTTCGAGAAGTGGTCGGCGTTGAACGCCGAGAACCCGATGACGATGAACAGCAGCAGCACGCCGAGCTTGATGCACACCATGACGGCGTTGACGGTCGCCGACTCGGATGCACCCCGGATGAGCAGGATCATGCACAGCAGGACCAGCACGACGGCGGGGAGGTTCACGAAGCCGCCGGTGGCGGCGCCGTCGTCACCGGGGACGAACGAGAGCGAGAGCGTGTCGGGCAGCTGCCAGCCGAACAGATGGTGCAGCAGATCGTTGAAGTATCCGCTCCATCCGACCGCCACAGCCGAGACGGCGACGCCGTACTCGAGCAGCACGCACCCGCCGACGATGACGGCGGCGCCTTCGCCGAGCGCGTGGTACGTGTACGAGTAGCTCGACCCGCTCACGGGGATCGACGAGGCGAGTTCCGCGTAGCAGAGGGCGGAGAGGCCGGCCGCGATCGCGGCGAGCAGGAACGAGAGGATGACGGCGGGCCCGGCGACGGGGATCGACTCGCTCAGCACGAAGAAGACGCCGGTGCCGACGGTCGCCCCGACGCCGAACATCATCAGCTGGAAGGTGCTGAGGTTGCGCACCAGCGTGGTGCTGCCGGTCCGGGGGGCGAGGGGAGCGGCCAGGGGCTGGCGCCGGGCGAGCTGAGTGCCCACTGAGATCATGGCCGCCTCCGAATGCGGGCAGAAGGGGAACCGTGCGCGGCTCCGGATCGGCTCAGTATCGTGGGCGCCGCGTCCGTGGGAGCGCATTGCGCCCGCGCGGGTCGGAGTGTCGTGTCGCGCGGCGCGCCGTTGCGGGGTTCATGACGGCGCGGCGAGTGAAACCCAGTCTCATGAAGTGTGGGTTTCGGTTTCATACAACGCGGACGCCGCACGGTGCCGACCGGCGTTGTCCGGGGCATCCAATCGGTTTCTCCATGCCGTCCGCGCGACCTAGCGTCGACAGTGATTACTTCTGCCCGCTTCGATCGAGAGGCACGCCGATGTCCGACGCCGCCGTCCGCCAGAACGCCCACCCTCGCAAGCCCGCGACGAACACGCGCACCCCGGTCGGAGGTGCGCCGACCTCGCCGCACAGCGCGGTCGAGGCGCACGAGGCGCGCATCGACGTCGACGCCGTCACCGATCTGCTGCTCGGCACGTGGCGCGAGACGCGGCGCGAGGCGCGCGAGATGATCAAGGACCCCGCATTCTGGCGCATCGAGGGCCAGCCGATGCCCGAGCATCGCGAGCGCGTCCTGGGCCAGCTGCGTCTGCTCGTCGAGAACAATGGCTCGCGCCGGGCGTTCCCGACCGAGTACGGCGGGCTCGACGACAACGGCGCCAACCTCGCCGGGTTCATGGAGCTCGTCCTGGCCGACCCGAGCCTGCAGATCAAGTCCGGCGTCCAGTGGGGGCTGTTCGGCTCGGCCATCTACCAGCTCGGCACGAAGAAGCACCACGACGCGTGGCTGCGCGACGTCATCGAGCTCGACCTGCCGGGCGCGTTCGCGATGACCGAGACCGGGCACGGCTCGGACGTCGCGGCGATCGGCACGACCGCGACCTACGATCCCGAGACCGAGGAATTCGTCATCCACACGCCGTTCCGCGGCGCATGGAAGGACTATCTCGGCAATGCGGCGCTGCACGGGCGCGCGGCGACGGTGTTCGCCCAGCTCATCACGAACGGCGTGAACTACGGCGTGCACTGCTTCTTCGTGCCCCTGCGGGATGACGACGGCGCCTTCCTGCCGGGAGTCGGCGGCGAGGACGACGGCGTCAAGGGCGGTCTCAACGGCATCGACAACGGGCGGCTGCACTTCGACCACGTGCGTATCCCGCGGTTCAACCTGCTGAACCGGTACGGCGACGTGGCATCCGACGGCACCTACAGCTCCGAGATCCCGAGCCCCGGCCGTCGCTTCTTCACGATGCTCGGGGCGCTGGTCCAGGGACGCGTCTCGCTCGACGGCGCCGCCACCACCGGGACGGCCCTCGCCCTGCACATCGCCGTCACGTACGCGAACCAGCGCCGACAGTTCGACTCGGGCGCCGGAAGCGACGAGGTCGTGCTGCTCGACTACGGCAAGCATCAGCGGCGCCTGCTGCCGCGCCTGGCTCAGAACTACGCGCAGTTCTTCTCCAACGACGAACTGCTGCGCACTTTCGACGGCGTCTTCTCGGGGCGTCAGGACACGCCCGCCGAGCGCGAGAACCTCGAGACGCTCGCTGCGGCGCTCAAGCCGCTGTCGACCTGGAACGCCCTCGAGACCATCCAAGAGGCCCGCGAGGCGTGCGGCGGATCCGGGTTCCTGGCCGAGAATCGACTCGTCGGCCTGCATCAGGACCTCGACGTCTACGTCACGTTCGAGGGCGACAACAACATCCTGCTGCAGCTGGTCGGCAAGCGCCTGCTCGCCGACTTCGCGAAGCAGTTCCGGGGGGCGGATGCCGCGAAGCTCGCCTCGTTCGCCGCGCGGCAGACGGTCGGCAAGGTCTTCCACGGTGCGGGGCTGCGCCAGTTCGGACAGTCGGTCGCCGACCTCGGGTCGACGGCACGCTCGGTCGAGCTCGGACTGCGAGCCGAGCAGCAGCACGAGCTGCTCGCGGGCCGGGTGGAGCAGATGATCTCGGACATCGCCGGGCGTCTGCGTCCCGCCGCCAAGGCGTCGCCCGCCGAGGCGGCGGAGCTCTTCAACGCGAACCAGGCCGAGCTCATCGAGGCCGCGCGCGCCCACGGCGAGCTGCTGCAGTGGGAGGCGTTCAGCGACGGCATCGCCGGGGTCGACGACGAGGGCACCGCCCAGGTGCTCACGTGGCTGCGCGACCTGTTCGGGCTGCACCTCATCGAGAAGCACCTGGCCTGGTACCTCATCAACGGACGTCTGTCGTCGCAGCGCGCGGCCGCGGTCTCGAAGTACATCGACCGGTTGTGCCTGCGCCTGCGCCCCCACGCGCAGGACCTCGTGGACGCCTACGGCTTCGCGCCCGAGCACGTGCGCGCTCCGATCGCCTCCGGCGCCGAGCACGAGCGTCAGGCCGAGGCTCGCGCGTACTACGCCGACCTCGCCGCGTCGGGCGAGGCCCCCGCCTCGGAGAAGTCGCTCAAGAAGAAGTGACCCGCGCGGCGGCGTGCCGCGCCGTGGCATCCTTCGCCGTGGCATCCTTCGGCGCACGAACTCCGCAGATGGGCGTGAACTCCGCACGGAAGGGGCGGATCGGCTGCGGAGTTCGTCACATTCTGCGGAGTTCGTGAGGACAGCCGGGCGGCGGACGGACGCGTCGGCGGCCCGGCGCGCCGTCAGCGCGCGGCGACCTCGTAGGTGAACGAGCCCGAGTAGCGGAAGACCTCGCCCAGGAGTGCGACGTGGACGCGGGCGTCGACGTGTTGGCGCGGGCCGCGCATCCGCTCGTCGACGGTGACGCGGGCAAGGGGTGGCAACGGGATGCGCACGCCGCCGATCCACCAGGCGAGACGGCGGGATGCCAGGCGCAGCCCGCCGTCGATGATCGCGACGTCAAGGGTGACTTCCAGTTCGCCGCGGCGGCCGATCCGGTCGATGAGCGCCGCGCCCTCGGCTCGCATGCGGTCCTGCATCGTCCGAGTGCCGCCGGGAAAGTGGACATCGCGCCACGCGGTCAGCGATCCGTCCGGCTGCGGGGCGTTGCGCACGGTGAAGGGCACATCGCGACCCGATTCGGCGAAGAGGATGCGCGGGCGGACCAGCGCCGCGAAGACCGGGCGCAGCAGGCGGCTCGTCGGGCCGACCGCCTCGAACGTGCCGCGCCCGACGCCGACGGCGCCCGGGGGCAGGGCCCTGAAGTAAGAGCGCAGGCGGGCGTCGAGTTCGTCGAGCCGCGCGCCGAGGGTGCGCTCGTACACCGAGGTCGCCGGAACGGTGTTCATATCTCTCACGGTACATTAATCTGAACATGTTCAGAAATGCTGAACGAAGAGAGGTCTAAATGGATGCCGCAGGTCGGGTCGTCATCGCCGGAGCGAGCGGATTCGTGGGGTCGGCACTCGTCCGGGCCTTCCGCACCGACGGGTACGAGGTCGTCACGATCGGGAGGGGTGGCCCCGTCTCGTGGGGGCACCCCGAGAAGATCGCCGAGGCGGTGGACGGCGCCGATGTGCTCGTCAACCTCGCCGGCCGGTCGGTGAACTGCCGCTACACCGATCGCAATCGGAATGAGATCCTGCGATCCCGGGTCGAGACCACCCGCGCGCTGCATGATGCGGTCCTGCGCGCCCGCCACCCGCCGCGGGTGTGGATGAACGCCTCGACCGCCACCATCTACCGGCACGCGATGGACCGCGCGAACACCGAGGCGACGGGAGAGCTCGGCACCGGGTTCTCGGTCGACGTCGCCCGCGCGTGGGAGGGAGCGTTCTTCGCGGGCGAGATGCCCGGCACCCGGCGCGTCGCCCTCCGGATGGCGATCGTGCTCGGCGAGGGTCCCGCCACCCGGCTGCTGGCGACGCTCGCGCGCACCGGACTCGGCGGGCCGCACCTCGACGGCTGGGGGCCGACGCACGCGCGCTACCGGGGCATCGGCGAGGCGCCGACCGGCGACGGCTGCCCGCCGCACCACGACACGCGCGGACGCCAGCGGTTCAGTTGGATCCACATCGACGACGTCGTCTCGGCCGTGCGCTTCATCCGCGATCACGACGACATCTCGGGCGTCGTGAACCTCGCGAGCCCGCACCCGAGCGACGACGCCACGCTGATGGCGACGCTGCGCCGCATCGTCGGCGTGCCGATCGGGCTGCCGGCGCGGCGCTGGATGCTGGAGAGCGCGATGTGGGCGCTGCGCACCGAGCCGGAACTCGTGCTGAAGAGCCGGTGGGTGCTGCCGGGGGTTCTCGCAGACCAGGGCTTCGTGTTCCGGCATCCCGACCTCGAGGACGCGCTGCGCGACGCGCTCGGCGCCGGCGCGTCGCGCCCCGGGCGGTGACGCACGAACTCCGCACGCGAGCACGAACTCCGCAGGCAAAGCGGCGATCGGCTGCGGAGTTCGTGACTTTCTGCGGAGTTCGTGGCGGGATGAGGGTGCGAGGGCGGGATGCCCGGGGCTCCGTCGCCGGGCCCCGCCGCGCTCCGCGCCCGGGGCCTGACGCGCTCGGCGGCGAGGTCGGAGGCCGTCGCTAGCCTGGGCGCATGGACGATCTGCGCACGGGGCCCGACGGAATCGTGCGCTGCGGCTGGGTCGGGGATGACGCCGAGTACCGCCGCTACCACGACGAGGAGTGGGGGCGGCCGTTGCACGGCGACCGCGCGCTGTTCGAGAAGACCAGCCTCGAAGGCTTCCAGGCGGGACTGTCGTGGATCACGATCCTGCGCAAGCGACCGCGGTTCCGCGAGGTGTTCGCCGGCTTCGACCCCGACGTCGTCGCCGCGTTGGCCGACGATGACGTCGAGCGGCTGATGGCCGATGCGGGGATCGTGCGCAATCGCGCCAAGATCCTGGCGACGATCGGCAACGCCCGCCTCGTGGCGGCGATGCAGCAGGGAGAGTTCGACGCCCTCATGTGGTCGTTCGCCCCCGCCCCGCGCGCCGGGGCGCAGCGCCCCCGCAGCTTCGCGGACGTCCCGGCGGTGACCGCGGCATCCGACGCCCTGTCGACGGCGCTCCGGAAGACGGGATTCCGGTTCGTCGGATCGACCACGATGTACGCGCTGATGCAGTCGGCGGGCATGGTCGACGACCATCTCGTCGGCTGCCACCGGGCGGTCTGACGACCCGGTGGCGAGCCGCCGCGGTTCTCAGCTCGCGGTCGGCACGATCACCGTGCGTGCGCCGTCGGATGCCGGGTGCTCCCACGCCGCGGTGACGTCCGAGAGCGGCACGGGCACCGCGTCGATCTCGTACCCGCCGCTCATCACCTCTGCCGCCAGGCCCGGAAGCTCGGCGAGAATGTCCCGCGGCGAGACGGAGCCCTGTCCGCTGCCGACGATGCGGAGGTTGCAGGCGCGCAGCGCCGCGGACGGGAGGGGCGATTCCGGACCGGTGATCGACCCGATCTGCACCCAGGTCAGGGCCTGAGTGTCGTCCTCGCGTGCGGGGACGATCGCCCGCAGCGCGTTGGCCGCCCACGGCCCCCAGAGATAGTCGAGCACCACGTCGACCTCGCGCCCCGCGGCGGCCAGGTCGAGGGCGACCTGCTGCGGATCACGGGCGAGGTCGATGACGGTGTCGGCGCCGAGGCCCGGCAGGGCGGCGAGTTTCTGCGGATCCCGGCCGGCGGCGGCGACGTGCCCGGCGCCGAGGCGACGGGCGATCTGGATCGCCATCCGCCCCGCGTTTCCGGTCGCACCCATGATGAGCACGCGCGAACCGGGGGTGAACTCGATGCGTCGACGCAGCGCGATCCACGACGACATCGCGGGATTCATCGCCGCGGCGATCACGACCGGGTCGACGTCGGGCGGCAGCACCACGCTGCGGCGCGGGTCGACGACGGCACGTTCGGCCATCGCTCCGCTCTCGCACACGAAGTAGCGCAGGTTGCCGCGGGCGTCTCGGCCCACGCCGTCGATTCCGGGGACGAGCGGCAGGACGCCGGTGGTGGTGTAGTGCGACCCGTCGGCCTGCGAGCGCACGCGCGGGTGCACGGCGGATGCCAGGACGGTGACGATCTCGCCGCCGTCCTGCGGATCGGGGTCGGGGATGTCGGCGACCTGCGGCGGGGTGTCGAACGAGGTGATGAGGGCGGCGCGCATGATGACTCCTTAACTAAGTTAAATGATGTCATCCATCGTCCCTTAACGTTGTTAAGCTGTCAAGCATGGCGAAGGGGATCACGAAGGAGCGCATCGTCGACGCCGCCCTCGCGGTGCTGGATGACGGCGGGATCGAGGCGGTGACGCTGCGTGCGGTCGCGGCTCGCCTCGACGTGCGCGCACCCGCGCTCTATTGGCACGTCGGCAGCAAACAGCAGCTTCTCGACGACATGGGCACCGAGATCCAGCGACGTGTGCAGCTCTCGCTCCACGCGGTCCCATCCGACGCGGCGTGGACCGTCGTGCTCGACGCCTACGCGCACGCTCTTCGTCGGGAGTACCTGGCGCACCGCGACGGCGCCCGCACCTTCAGCGGCACCCGACTCACCGACGCGCAGACCCTGCGCGCGCAGGAGCCCTGGTTCGAACGCTGGGTGGCGCAGGGGCTCGACCTGGCGGATGCCGTGGACGCCGCCGAGATCGTCACGGCCTACGTCGTCGGCTTCGTGATCGAAGAGCAGGAGCGCGCGCAGTCCGCGGCATCCGACCCCGAGCGCTACTCCGTCGACGCCCGCGACGCGGCCATCGGGCCCGACGCTCCTCTGGTCGCCGCCGCAGGGCACGTGGGAGGCGACGCCGACGCGCGGTTCTCGCGCCAGCTCGGCATCGTGATCGCCGGGCTCGCCGCGCGATTCGGCGTGTGAGCGACCTCGCGCACCGGATCGCCCCCCGGTCGCGGGTCTGCGAGCGGGGCGGCAGACTGACCCCATGACATCCCCACGCTCCGACAACGCCATCGCCGACGCGCACGAGGTGATCCGGGTCGTGGGCGCCCGCGAGAACAACCTCCGCGGCGTCGACGTCGAGATCCCCAAGCGCCGTCTCACGGTCTTCACCGGGGTGAGCGGCTCGGGCAAGTCCAGCCTCGTCTTCGGCACGATCGCCAACGAGTCGCAGCGACTCATCAACGAGACCTACCCCACGTTCGTGCAGCAGTTCATGGGGCAGCTGAGCCGCCCCGACGTCGACGCGCTCGAGAACATCAGCCCCGCGATCGTCGTCGACCAGGAGCGGATGGGTGCCAACGCCCGTTCCACGGTCGGCACGGCGACCGATGTGCACGCCATGCTGCGGCTGCTGTTCAGCAGGCTCGGCCAGCCGCACGTGGGATCGCCCCAGGCGTTCTCGTTCAACGTGCCCTCGGTCTCGGGCGCCGGAGCGGTCACGATCGCCGTGGGCAAGAACAAGGGCACGAAGCAGCGGCGCTCGTTCGAGGTCACCGGCGGCATGTGCCCCGAGTGCGAAGGGCTCGGTCAGGTGAGCGACGTGGATGTCGACGAGCTGCTCGACCGCTCGCTGTCGCTGTCGGCGGGGGCGATCCGGGTGCCGGGCTACACGCCCGACGGGTGGCTCGTGCGCATCTATGCCGAGTCGGGATTTCTCGATCCCGACAAGCCCCTCCGCGACTACACCGAGACCGAGCTGCACGACCTGCTGCACCACGAGCAGACGAAGGTGCGGATCGCCTCGACCAACATGACCTACGAGGGCCTCGTCCCCAAGATCACCAAGTCGATGCTGCAGAAAGACCGCGACAGCCTGCAGCCGCACATCCGTGCGTTCGTCGATCGCGCCGTCCGGTTCATGCCGTGCCCGGCATGCGAGGGTACGAGACTCAACGACGGGGCGCGGTCGTCGCGGATCGGGGGCGTGAACATCGCGGATGCCGCGGCGATGCAGATCACCGACCTCGCGGTCTGGGTGGCATCCATCGACGATCCCGCCGTCGCGCCGCTCGTGGCGGGACTGCGCGCCACGCTCGACTCGTTCGTCGACATCGGGCTGGGCTACCTGTCGCTCGATCGTTCGAGCGGCAGCCTGTCGGGCGGCGAGGCGCAGCGGGCCAAGATGATCCGGCACCTCGGCTCCGCCCTGACCGACATGACCTACGTGTTCGACGAGCCGACCGCGGGGCTGCACCCCCATGACATCCAGCGCATGAACGCGCTGCTGCTGCAGCTGCGCGACAAGGGGAACACCGTTCTCGTCGTCGAGCACAAGCCCGAAGTCATCGCCATCGCCGATCACATCGTCGACCTCGGTCCCGGCGCGGGCGCGGCGGGCGGCACGATCACCTTCGAGGGCGGCGTGGCGGGCCTCCGCGCCTCGAACACGGTGACCGGGCGTCATCTCGACCACCGCGCCCGGCTCAAGCCGGCGACCCGCCAGGCGCGCGGCGCGATCGAGATCCGTGGGGCGAGCCTGCACAACCTGCGCGGCGTCGACGTCGACGTGCCCCTCGGCATCCTCACGGTCGTCACCGGGGTCGCCGGATCGGGCAAGTCGTCGCTGATCCACGGCAGCCTGCCCCCGTCGGACGAGGTGATCGTCGTCGACCAGACGCCGATCAAGGGGTCGCGCCGTTCGAGTCCCGCAACCTACACCGGCATCCTCGACGACATCCGCAAGGCGTTCGCCAAGGCGAACGGCGTCACGCCGTCGCTGTTCAGCGCGAACTCCGAGGGCGCCTGCCCGGCCTGCAAAGGACTCGGCGTCATCATCACGAACCTCGGGTTCACGCAGAGCGTCGAGACGCGCTGCGACCTCTGCGAAGGCTCGGGGTTCAGCGACGAGGTGCTCGAGTACACGCTCGAGGGACGTACGATCGCCGATGTGCTGGCGATGTCGGCGGGCGAGGCCGCCGCCTTCTTCTCCTCGGGCCCCGCGCATACGGTGCTCGCCCGCATGATCGATGCGGGTCTCGGCTACCTCACGCTCGGGCAGGCGCTGAACACCCTGTCCGGCGGTGAGCGACAGCGGCTGAAGCTCGCGATCTCGATGGCGAAGAAGGGCGCGGTGTACGTCCTCGACGAACCGACCACGGGCCTGCACCTCGCCGACGTCGAGGGCCTGCTGGCGCTGCTGGACAGACTGGTGGATGCCGGCAACTCGGTCATCGTGATCGAGCACCATCAGGCGGTGATGGCGCACGCGGACTGGATCATCGACGTGGGACCGGGCGCGGGCAGGGACGGCGGCGCCATCGTCTTCGAGGGCACTCCCGAGCAACTCGTGGCCGACGGTTCGACCCTCACCGCGCGCCACCTCGCGGCATACACGGCCGCATGACGCGCGCTCCTCGGCGACGCCCTATACATGGGTAGTTCTGCCCATGGGAAGAGGTGCCGATCAGGCTCTTCCGTGACGTAGGCTGTCGAGGTCTGCACGACGTGAGCGCCTGCTTCAGCACCAGGTCCCGACGCCACGCACACAACCGAGCCCGGAGGGGAGCCGAGCCGCAATGACCTCATTTGCGTGGCTGCGAGCGCGCCCGAAAACGCTGATGTCGGCGAGCGTCGTCACCGTCGCCGCCCTGGCCGTCGGCTTCTTCGCCGTCGCCTACGAGGGAAAGCCGACGACCGAGGTCGATCTGCATGACGGCGGGGTGTGGGTCACGAAGCAGTCGAGCCTGCTCGTGGGGCACTTCAACCACCAGTCGCGCGTCCTCGACGGCGGGCTGCGCACCGGCACCGCCGACTACGACCTGCTGCAGAGCGGAACGCGCGTGCTCGTCGTCGACTCGACGGCCTCGTCGATCGCCGCGATCGATCCCTCCCGCGTGATCATGTCCGACTCGGCCGAGCTCAAGCCCGGATCGTCGGTGGCGATGGGCTCCGACACGGTCGCCGTGATCGAGCCCACCGGCGCGCTCTGGACGAGCCCCTTCACCGCGATCAGCGGCATCGGCGCGCAGGACACCAAGCCGGTCGCCGACGAGGGCGAGAACGCCAAGATCGCCGTCGGCGTCGACGGCACCGTGTACGCCGCCTCGGCGGCCGAGGCCCAGGTGCGCTCCTACGGGCCCGGCGACGACGGATCGACGACGCAGAAGTCGTCGCGCTCCCTCGACGGGGTCGCTCCCGGGCACAAGCTCTCGATCACGGTCGTCGGAACCACTCCGTACGTGCTCGACCACGACACCGACACCCTCTACGGCGGCGACGGCTCGCGCGTGCAGGTGCCGCACGGTGCCGTGCTGCAGCAGCCCTCGGGCACCGCCGACGCCGTCACCCTCGCCACGCCGAGCGCTCTCGTCCGGGTCGCCGTCGACGGCGGAGCGATCCAGACGGTGGATGCCGGGGGCGGCGAGGGCACGCCGTCGGAGCCGGTCTACGTGGCCGGCTGCGCCTACGGCGCGTGGTCGGGCACCGGGCGCTTCGTCCGCGACTGCCCCGGCGACGCCGATGACACGGTGCGCGACGTGCCGGGGGTCGAACCCACGAGCAAGCTGCGCTTCCGCGTGAACCGCGACGTGGTCGTGCTCAACGACGTGTTCGGGGGTGCGGCCTGGATGGCGTCGGACTCGATGCAGCGCGTCGACAACTGGCAGGACATCACGCCGCCCGAGGGTCAGGGCGACGACGAGGACAAGACCACCGAAGAGACGGTGCAGACGACCCTCCCCGAGCGCACCGATCAGAACACGCCCCCGATCGCCCAGGACGACCAGTACGGCGTGCGCCCGGGCCGCACCACGGTGCTGCCGGTGCTCGACAACGACACCGACGCCGACGGCGACGTGCTCGTGGCATCCCCGACATCGACCCCCTCGTTCGGCACCGTCACGTCGATCAACAACGGAGCCGCGCTGCAGTTCACGACGCCCGAGGGAGCGACCGGGACCACGAGCTTCCGGTACTCCGTCGACGACGGGCGCGGCGGAGAGGCGTCGGCGACCGTCACGCTCACGGTGCATCCGTTCGACGTCAACTCGGCGCCGGTGCAGAAGCGCACCACCCCGATCACGGTCGAGTCCGGCGGCACCGCGTCGTACAACGTGCTCTCGGACTGGATCGACCCCGACGGCGACGACATCTTCTTGAAGGACGTCGCCCCCGACGGCGGCGACGAGGCCGACTTCACCCCCGACGGGCAGATCACCTATCGGGCGATCGGCGGCGTCCAGGGGCGCAAGGACGTGCCCATCGTCGTGTCCGACGGCACGGCCGACGGCCCCGGCGTCGCGCGCTACGACATCCGACCGCTCGGTACGACCGTGCCCGTCACGAACGCCGACCACGTCGTCACCCGTGCGGGGGTGACGGTGACCGTGTCGCCTCTGACGAACGACACCAGCTCGGGCAGCGAGCCGCTCCGCCTCACCCGCGTCGACGACGTGCCCGGCGCGACGATCGTGCCCGACTTCGCGAACAAGACCTTCACGTTCACCGCGGCGGGCCCCGGCACCTACTACGCGCAGTACCTCGTCTCGGCGGGGCCCAACTCCGTTCCGGGTCTCGTCCGCGTGGACGTGCTCCCGGCATCCGACGACGACCTGCCGCCGGTCGCGGTGCGCGACATCGCCCTCCTCCCCGTCGGCGGCGACGTGCTCGTCAACGTGCTCTCCAACGACACCGACCCGAACGGTGGCATCCTCGTCGTGCAGTCCGTCTCGTCCGAGCCCGGTTCGGGCGTCGCCGCGGCCGTCCTCGGCCACGAGACCGTGCGCATCAGCGACGTGGGATCGCTCAGCCGTCAGGTGCGTGTGGGCTACACGATCTCCAACGGATCTCACTCGGCGACAGGCGAGATCGTCGTGATCCCCGTGCCGCCGCCCGCGAAGCTGCGCCCGCCGGTCGCGAACGACGACCAGGCGGTCGTGCGCGTCGGCGACACCGTGTCGATCCCGGTGCTCGCCAACGACTACCACCCGAACGGCGACACGATGCACGTCGCCCCCGACCTCGTGCCCCCGCTGGTGAACCCCGCCGACGGCGAGGCGTTCGTCTCGGAGGACAAGGTCCGCTTCCGGGCGGGCGACACCCCGAAGACCGTGTACGTCACGTACGAGGCTGTCGACTCGACCGGTCAGCGCGACGCCGGCTACGTCACGATCCAGATCCTGCCGCGCAACGACGAGGCCAACTCCGCCCCCAAGCCGCACGACCTCACGGCGCGCACGCTCAGCGGCTCGAAGGTCACGATCCCCGTTCCGCTCGACGGTATCGACCAGGACGGCGACTCCGTCGAGCTCGTCGGCATCGCCGATGCGCCGAAGAAGGGGCGCATCGTCGACACGGGCGCCAATGCGTTCACGTACGAGGCGTTCCAGGACGCGACCGGCGTCGACACCTTCTCGTATCGCGTCCGGGACGCCCTGGGCAAGGATGCCACCGCCAATATCCAGGTGGGGATCGCGCCGGCGGCATCCGTGAACCAGGCCCCGTACGCGGTGCGCGACTCGGTCGTGATCCGGCCTGGGCGCGAGGTGGCCGTGCCGGTGCTCGCGAACGACTCCGACCCCGACGGCGACGAGTTCGGTTTCGCCGAAGAGGATCCCGTCACCGTGCCTGACGTTCCGGGCCTGAAGGCGCGCGTGAGCGGCAAGTACCTGCTGATCACCGCCCCGAACGAGCAGATGAACACGTCGCTGCAGTACGCGATCACCGACTCGCGCGGCGCGCGTGCCTCGACGAGCGTGCAGATCACGGTCGACCCCGAGGTGCCGCTGGAGCGTCCCATCGCCCGTGACGACCGGGTGCGCGCCGAAGACCTCAAGGACGGCACGACCGCGGATGTCGCCGTGCTCGAGAACGACGACGACCCCGACGGCACCAAGAGCGATCTCGCCGTCAGTCTCGGTGCCGGCAGCGAGAACGCCCGGGTGAACGCGGACGGCACGGTGCACGTGCAGGTCACCGATCAGCGCCAGCTCATCACGTACACGATCACCGACCCCGACGGGCTGACGGACTCGGCCTTCATCCGGGTCCCGGCCCTGTCGGAGCTGCCGCCGAGCCTCATTTCCACCAAGCCGGTCGAGGTCAAGAGCGGTCAGTCCATCGACCTGCCGCTGTCGCAGTACGTGCGCGCCGCCGGAGGCAAGGACGTCAGCATCACCGAGGCGGCGAAGGTCTCGGCCGTGCACTCGAACGGCGCCGGCCTCATCAAGGACCAGCACACGCTCGTCTACACGTCCGCGGACCGCTACTTCGGCTCCGACGCCCTCACCTTCGAGGTCACCGACGGCACCGGACCCGACGACCCCGCGGGGCGCAAGGCGACGCTGACGATCCCGATCACGGTCCTGCCGCCCGACAACCAGCCGCCGACGATGCTCGGCGCCTCGATGAACGTCGCACCGGGCGAGGACGCGACGGTCCTCGACCTCGCGGCCCTCGCCACCGATCCCGACCCGGGCGACCAGGGCAAGCTCACCTTCCGCATCAAGGGGTCGACGCCCAACGGGCTCACCTCGTCGGTCGAGGGCACCCAGCTGAAGGTCTCGGCGGCGACCTCCACCGCCAAGGGCACGCGTGCCGACCTCACCGTGACGGCCGACGACGGCACCACGACTCCGGCCGAGGCGACCATCTCGATCACGGTCACCGCGTCGACCCGGCCGCTCGCGACCGCGAACGACGACGTGATCGCCCAGTCGAACCAGGGCGCCACCGAGTCGGTCGCCGTGCTCGAGAACGATGTGAACCCCTTCCCGGGCACGCCGCTGAAGATCGAGAGCGCGTCGCTCGAGACCGGCAAGGCGCAGGTCGTCGTCAACGGAGATCGCGTCAACGTCACCAGCGACCCGGCGTTCGTCGGCGTCGTCGTGGCGCGCTATCGCGTGCTGGATGCCACAGGCGACCCCGACCGCGCGGCCGAAGGCCGCATCCGGATCACCGTCCAGGGCAAGCCCGATGCGCCCGGTCGCCCGGTCGTCTCGAGCATCCAGAGCCGCACCGTCGTGCTGTCGTGGACGCCCCCGACCGACAACGGGGCGCCGATCACCGGCTACACCGTGACCTCGACGGCGAACAACTACACGAAGCAGTGCGCCTCGACGACGTGCACCCTCGACGGGCTGACCAACAACGTCGAGTACAACTTCGTCGTCACCGCGACGAACAAGGTGGGCACCTCCGACCCGTCGATGCCGTCCGAAACGGCGCGTCCGGACGTGCGACCCGACACCCCCGCGCCGCCGACGCTCGTCTTCGGCGACCGCAGCCTCACGGTCTCGTGGGTGCCGCCGCGCACCGAGGGATCGCCGGTCACCTCGTACACGCTGGAGATCTCGCCGGCGCCGCCGTCGGGCATCGTGCAGAAGTCGGGCGTCACCGGAACCTCGATCGTCTGGGACGGCCTCGAGAACGGCTCGTCGTACCAGGTGCGCGTCCGCGCCCACAACAAGGCACCGGACCCGAGTGAGTTCAGCCCGTGGTCGGCGTCGATGGTGCCGGCGGCCCCGCCGTCCGCCCCGGGCGCTCCGACCACGACGCTGCTCGACCCCGTGGGGTCGCAGGCGCAGATCCGGGTCGACTGGAACGCGCCGAACAAGAACGGCGACACGATCTCGGGCTACGAGCTGCGGGTGCTGCAGGGCGGTTCGGTCGTCAAGACCGTTCCCGTCTCGGGCAGCCAGACCAGTCAGGCCGTCGTGGTCGACACCTCGACGACCAACTACACGTTCGACGTGCGCGCGCAGAACAAGGCGGGCTGGGGCGAGCGCAGTCCGCAGTCGGCGCCGCGCCGCGGTGTGACCGCGCCGGCGGCACCCACGAACGTCGCGGCCTCCGAGGGCGACAACACCGTCGGCGTGACCTGGGCCGCAGGCGCGGGCAACGGCGCGGCCAGCGGCGAGATCGTGTACCAGTACTCCGTCAGCGGTGGCAACTGGCGCGGAGACTGGATCTCGGGCGGAGGCAACGGCGCGGGCACGATCGGCAACGGCCAGGTGAACAACAACGGCACCTACACGATCCGCGTGCGGGCCGTCTCCACCGTCGACGGCAGCACCTACGCCAGCGGCGCCTCGAACGAGTCCAACGCGGTCGCCCCCTATGGCCAGATCGGCAACCCGTCGGCGAGCGCCTCGACATCCGGCACGAACATCACGTACTCGTGGTCGTCGCCGTCGCGCAACGGGCGCGACATCTCGACCGACGTGTACATCGATGGCGGGCTTGTCAGTCATGACGCCAGTGGTTCGATCACCAGGGGCCACGGGTACAGCGAGACGCACACCATCGAGGTGCGCACGAGCGCTGCCGCGCAGACCACGGCGGCGTCCGCGTCGGCGCGGACGGTCGACGCACCGCCGCCCCCGCAGCCGCGGGTGTGGGTGTCGCGCGGCGACTATGTCTCCGGAGGCGGCTGCGTCAACGGCTGCTACAAGTACGTCGTGAACACGCAGAACTTCCCCGCGGGGCGGTACTCCATCGACTGCTGGCACGACACGGGCGGCCCGACGCGCTTCGGCACGCGGGCGGCGTTCGACCTTCCCGCGAACGGCTCGGTGCAGCTGTACTGCTGGAAGGGCGCCGACGGCAACAACGCCTGGGTCGACATCGTCGGCTGGGGCGGAGACGTCGACACCGAGAAGCAATGGTGGCCACGGGGCTGACCCGGCCGCACCGATCATCGAGGACAAGGAACGAACGAATGAGCATGACTCCGGAACAGGCGGCGTGGTTCCGCGACACCTTCACGCGGCTCGTCGACAACGTCGACCAGGCGCTCCTCGGCAAGCGCGAGGTCGTCGGCCTCGTGCTGTCGGCGATGCTCGCCGAAGGCCACGTCCTGCTCGAGGACGCCCCCGGAACCGGCAAGACCAGCCTCGCCAAGGCGATCGCCGCGTCGGTGCAGGGGACGAGCACGCGCATCCAGTTCACGCCCGACCTGCTGCCCTCCGATGTCACCGGCGTCACGATCTACGACCAGCAGAATCACCGCTTCGAGTTCCACCGCGGCCCGGTGTTCGCCTCGATCGTGCTCGCCGACGAGATCAACCGCGCCTCGCCGAAGACGCAGTCGGCACTGCTGGAGGTCATGGAAGAGTCGCGGGTCACCGTCGACGGCGTCGCCCACGAGGTCGGTCGCCCGTTCCTCGTCATCGCGACGCAGAACCCGATCGAGCAGTCGGGTACCTATAAGCTGCCCGAGGCGCAGCTCGACCGCTTCATGCTGAAGATCTCGATCGGCTACCCGACCCTCGCCGTCACCGAGCGCATCCTCGTCGGCGCCGTCGACCGCAACCCGTCGGCCTCGCTGAGCGCCGTCATCACGACCGGCGCCGTCGCGGACATGGCCGATCTGGCCGCGACCGTGCACGTCGACCCGGTCGTGGCCCGCTACGCCGCCCAGCTCGTCGAGCACACGCGCGCCGCCGAGGCGACCCGCCTGGGTGTGTCGGTGCGCGGTGCGATCTCGATGATGCGCGTCGCGAAGGTGTACGCCGCCGCGCAGGGTCGCCACTTCGTGGTGCCCGACGACATCAAGACGCTCGCGGTGCCCGTGTGGGCGCACCGTCTCGTGCTCGACCCCGAGGCGGAGTTCTCGGGCACCACCGCCGAGAGCGTGATCCAGCGCGCGCTCGCAGCCGTCGACGCGCCCCTCGCGCGGGCCGCCGGCTGATGTCGCAGGCGCCGGACACTCTGAATCCGTCGCGCCGCGTGCGTCGGCGCGATGGTGTCTCCGGCGTCCCCGCGAGCGCGACCCGGGGGCCGGCGGAGCCGATCGACGCGCTCGCCGAGGACGACGGGGCCGACGACGCCGCGCTGGTCGCCCCGCGCGACGCGACCTCGGCCGAACGTCGACGGGAGCGGCTCGAGGCCGCCCGCCGCCGCGTCACGCGGGTGCTCCGCACCGTCGCCGAGGTCGTCCAACCGCTCGGCTGGGTGCTCATCGCGGTGGCGATCCTCGTCTGGTGGCTCGCATTCGCGTACGGCTGGCGCGAGTTCCTCGTGGTGGCGGGGGTGCTCACCGCGACGATCCTGGTGAGCCTCGGGTTCCTGTTCGGCCGCACGACCTACGAGGTCGGACTCGACCTCACCCGCACGCACGTCGTCGTCGGCGAACGCGCCGTGGGTGGTCTGACGCTCGCCAACCGCACCTCGCGCACGCTGCTGCCCTCGGAGGTGATCCTGCCGGTGGGTGCCGGTCGCGGCGTGTTCCAGGTGCCGCGGCTCGCGCCCGATCAGGAGCACGAAGAGGTCTTCGCGATCCCGACGACCTCGCGGGGCGTCCTCTCGGTCGGTCCGGTGAGCGTGCGCCGCGGAGACCCCCTCGGCCTCTTCGAGCGGGCGAACGACCGCCGTCAGGCGGTGGACCTGTACGTCCACCCGCGCACGACCGCGCTCGACGGCCTCTCGCTCGGCCACTTGCGCGACCTCGAGGGCCTGCCTGCGCAGCATCTCGCGCGCGACGACGTGTCGTTCCACGCGCTGCGCGAGTACCAGCCCGGCGACGACCTGCGCCACGTGCACTGGAAGTCGACGGCGCGCATCGGCGAGCTCATGGTCCGCCAGTACGAGGAGACCCGCCGATCGCACTTCGTCGTGGGGCTCTCGTCGCTGCCCGACGAGTACCGCGAGGCCGAGGAGTTCGAGCTCGCGATCTCCGTTGCCGGCTCGGTGGGACTGCGGGCGCTGCGGGACTCGAGGGTGCTCGACGCACGCACCCAGCAGGGGCCGCTGCGTTCGATCACCGCCCGTCGGTTCCTCGACGAGCTCTCCATGCTCGGGCACTCGCGCGGGCGCCTCGGGGGCATCGTCGCCCTCGCCGGCGGTATCGCCGCGCAGGCCCCCGACGCGGCCGTCGTCGTGCTCGTGACCGGATCGCGCACGGATGCCGCCGAGCTGCGGCTCGCCTGCTCGCGTCTCCCGCAGGGTGTGCGTGCCCTCGCCGTCGTCGCCGACACGCGGGTCGGCGCTCCCGCGCTGCAGCGCATCGCCGAGGCCGACGTCATCACGATCGGCGCCCTCGACCAGCTTCCGCGCGCCATCCGGAAGGTGCTCTCGTGAGCGGCGGCGCGCGGTTCCCGTTCCGCCGTCGCCGTGCCGCGGTGCCTGAGGCCCCCGAGACCGATCGCCGGCATCGCGACCCGCGCATCGTCGCCCTGGACCTCGCGGCGGCCGCCCTGCTGCTCGCCGTCTCGATCGTCGGCTTCGCGCCGACATTCGACTCGGCGCAATACCTCGTCGCAGGGGTGGGAGGGCTGGCGCTCGGCCTCGCCCTCGCCTGGGCGGGCGCGCACTGGCGCTGGGGCGTGCTCGGCCTCGCCGCCGCCACGATCGGCGCGTACGTCGTGTTCGGTGGGGCGCTGGCGTTGCCGCACACCGCACTGTTCGGCGTGGCGCCCACGCTCGACACCCTGCAGCAGCTCGCCGCGGGTGTCGTCATCTCGTGGAAGCAGCTGCTGACGACGGTGCCGCCGGTCGCCGCGGCCGACGGCCACCTCGTCGTGCCCTTCATCCTCATGCTGGTGGGCGGGGTGCTGACCGGGTCGCTGGCGCTACGGGCCCGGGCGGCCGCATGGTCGCTGATCCCTGCGCTCGCCGTGCTGGTCGCCACTATCCTGCTCGGCGTCTCCCGCCCCGCCGCGCCCCTCGTGCAGGGCATCGTCTTCGCCGTCGTCGCGACGGTGTGGCTCGCCCTGCGTCGAACCTGGGATCACGACCGTGCGGCGGTGCGTGTCGAATCCGCAGGCGTATCGGATGCCGCGAGCGTGCGGAGCTCTCGTACGCGTCGCCTCGTCGCGGGCGGGCTCGTCCTCGCCGTGGCATCCGGTGTCGGGCTCGCGACCGCCGCGGTCGCCACGCCGCCCCGGTACATCCTGCGCGACTTCATCGTGCCCCCGTTCGACGTGACGCAGTACCCGAGCCCGCTGCAGTCGTTCCGCGGCTACGTGCGCGACGACGCCGACACGACGCTGTTCACGGTGTCGGGCCTGCCGAAGGATGCGCGCGTCCGGCTCGCGACGATGGATGCCTACGACGGCATCGTCTACAACGTCTCCGACGACGGCGCGGGCTCGTCGAGCGCCTTCACCCCGCTGCGATCGAACATGTCGCCCACCGCGACCGGCACTCCGGAGACCGTGCAGGTCGAGATCGGTGACCTCACCGGTGTGTGGGTGCCCGACGTGGGAGCGGTGCGCGACCTCGCCTTCGACGGTGCCCGCGCTGCCGAGCTGACCCGCTCCGCCTACTTCAACGACGCCACCGGCACCGCCGCCGTCCCGGTGGGCCTGGCGAAGGGCGACTCGTACACGATCGACACGCTGCTGCCGGATCAGCCGAGCGACGCCGTGCTCGCCGGGGCTCGGTTCGCCGCGCTGAAGATGCCGAAGCAGACCGGCATCCCGGAGAAGATCGCCGACCTCGCGTCGAAGGCCGTGGCGAACGCGGAGACGCCGATCGAACGCGCCCGCGCGCTCGAGAGCTACCTGCACACGCAGGGCTTCTTCAGCCACGGCCTGGGCGACGACGTCGTCTCGCTGTCGGGGCACGGCGCCAACCGCATCATGTCGCTCTTCAGCGGTGAGCAGATGGTCGGCGACGACGAGCAGTACGCGGTTGCGATGGCGCTCATGGCGACGCAGCTCGGCATGCCGGCGCGTGTCGTGATGGGGTGGCACGCCGACGACAAGCATCCGCAGGACGGCACGACGCTCACCGCGACGGGCAGCAACCTGCATGCCTGGGTCGAGATCGCCTTCCAGGACTACGGCTGGATCCCCTTCGACCCGACCCCTGACGAGGACAACAAGCCGAACGACCAGTCCACGAAGCCGAAGGCCAACCCGAAGCCGCAGGTGCTGCAGCCGCCGCCGCCCGCGCAGGAGCCGGCCGACCTTCCGCCTGCGATCGCCGAGAACCGCGACCACGACGACGACCAGGACCCGGGGCTCAGCTGGCTCGGTCCCGTGCTGCTGTACGGCGGCATCACCCTCGGCGTGCTCGCCCTGCTGGCGGCACCGTTCATCGTGATGGGCGTCATCAAGGGCGCGCGCCGCGCCCGACGCCGCGGCGCCGCGCGCACCGCCGACCGCATCTCCGGCGGCTGGGATGAGCTGGTCGACTCGGCCGTCGACCTGCGCGCGCCCGTGTCCGTCGGCGCCACGCGTGCCGAGAGTGCGGCGGTGGTGGGATCGACGTTCGATCAGCCGCGGGTCGGCGACCTCGCCACCCGTGCCGACCTCGACGTCTTCGGACCGGGCGACCCCGCGCCGGAGGACGTCGACGCGTTCTGGCGCGAGGTCGACGACATCGTGGGGCAGATGCGCGGCTCCACGTCGGTGTGGCAGCGCCTGCGCGCTCGTCTGAGCCTGCGGTCGCTGCGTCGCGGCGGCTCGCCGTGGCAGGGGCTGCGGCGCAGCGTCTCGGGGCTGGGCGCGTCGGTCATGACGATCGTGCGTCGCGGCGACCGTCCGCGGCGTCCGGGTGGGACGGAGTCATCGGATGACTGATCTCGACCTCGGCAGGCGTCCGGCGCGGACCGGTCGCCGGGTCGGTGCCTACCTGATCGACCTCGTGATCGGCGTCGTGGTGCTGATGCTCGGCGCGGCCGTGTTCGGGGGCGTGTCCTACGCCACGAACGGGGCGCTCCCGCTCGTGGTCGCCGGGCTGCTGGCCTACGCCGTCGGCATCGTCTGGTTCGTGGTCTACACCCTCCTGCAGGCCGGCGCCGGTTCGCTGGGTATGCGGGCGCTCGGCCTGCGCCTCGCGCGCGAGGATGCCACGGGTGGCGAGCGGCTCGGCTTCGGGCGCGCTCTCGGGCGCAACGTCGTGTGGGCACTCGGCGGGGCGATCGTCGTCGGCTACTTCTCGCCGCTGTTCGACGCCGCGCCGTGGCATCGCGGCTGGCACGACCGCGCCGCACGCGCGGTCATGACCGATGTCGCGGGGCGGCCCGCACCGCTCGAGGACGACGACCACGATCGGGTCGCATCCTCGTCGCCGCCGGTCGCCGCCGTGGCACCGTCGGTGCTGCCGGCGGCGCCGAACCTGCCGACCGGCGACCTGCCCGATCTCGACAACTGGACGCCCGCGGCGGCGGCGCCCTCCCGCCCGTCCCCGCTCGCCAGCGGCGTGATCTCCTTCGTGCCGGGAGTGAGCGATGCCGAGCGGGTGGACGAGCCGGCACCCGAGCCCCCGGCGGGACTTCCCACGGTCGACGCGCCGGCGCGCCCGGCGCCGAGTGCGGTGCCGGTGTCGGGCGCGCTCCCTCTCGTGGAGGGCATCGACGAGACGCGTCTCTCGACAGGCGAGCGCCCCTGCGCACGACTCGTCTGGGACGACGGCACGCGCCAGGCGGTGTACGGACGCACGCTGTTCGGCCGCAATCCCGCGCCCGAGACCGGGGCGATGGTGTCGCCGGTGCGGGACGAGACCCTGTCGCTGTCGAAGACCCATTTCGAACTGGTGCCCGACGCGGTCGGTGCCGTATGGGTGATCGATCGCCACTCCACGAACGGTGTCGCCCTGCGCCGCGACGGCGTTGTCGAAGAGCTCGTGCCCGGCGAGCGCACCCGCGTGCACCGGGGCGACGTGCTGGAGTTCGGCGACCGGCAGGTGACGGTCGAGGTGACCTCGTGACCGAGGCTCCGATCGTCGTCCGCGCCGCTGCCGCCACCCACACAGGACTCCGGCGGCGGGTGAACGAGGACTCGTTCCTGGCCGAGGCGCCGCTGTTCCTGGTCGCCGACGGCATGGGCGGGCACGATGCCGGCGATCGTGCGAGCGCGGCGGTCGTCGCCGAGTTCGCCCGGCTCGCGGGCGGTGCGAGCCTCGCCATCGACGAGGTGCGGGCGGCGCTGCGCCGGGCCCGGGCCCGTGTCGAGGCGATCGCCAGCGACAGCCGCGCCGCGGGTACGACGCTCGCCGGTGTGGTGGTGGCCGAGGTCGGCGGCGTCGGGTACTGGTTGGCGGTCAACGTCGGCGACTCGCGCACCTACCGGTTCTCGGGCGGTGTCCTCGAACAGATCAGCGTCGACCACTCCGTCGTGCAGGAGCTCATCGACGCGGGTGCGCTGTCGGGTGAGGATGCCGCCACCGACAGCCGTCGCAACGAGATCACGCGCGCCATCGGCGCCGGCAGCGACGGGCAGGCCGACTACTGGATGGTGCCCGCAGAGCCGGGCGATCGCATCCTGGTGTGCTCGGACGGGCTGTCGGGCGAGCTGTCCGCGCAGCGGCTGTGCCAGATCCTGGCGGAAGAGCCGGAGCCGGAATCCGCGGCCACCCGGCTCATCCACGAGGCGCTCGTGCACGGAGGGCGGGACAATGTGACCGCGATCGTCGTCGATGCCGTCTCGGTGGCCGGTCACGACGACGTGTACGACACGGCACCCGCGGGCGGCGCCCGCGGACCGGCGGATCACGATACGCGTCCGCGTACGGGGACGAGGAACGAGCAGTGATGGCGGGGCAGACGATGACGGGAACGCGGGTCGGGTATCGAGCGGCGTCGGGGGATGCGGCATGGTGGGTCGCCGCCGACGACGGGGCGCTGGCGGTGCTCTCTCCGGCGGTGTCCGCCGTGACGGCCGCCGCCGTGTGGCGCGGGCTCGGTGCCGGCGGCATCGGCGCGGTCCTCGACGCGCTGACGGGTGCATTCGGCACCTCGCTCACCGCGATCCCGCCCTTCGCGCTGGCCGTCGTCGAATCGGGCGGCCTGCGCGTCGCGGTGCGCGGCGACATCGAGATCATCGTCGAATCGGATGCCCCGGAGTCGGTCTCCGGAGCGGGCGTCGCGACCTGGACCGAGCGCTTCGTGGCCGGCGCGACGCGCGCCACGGTGAACCCCGCGGCATCCGCCCTCGCCCCCGCAGCCGACGTGCCGCTGCGCTCGGGCGTCGTGCTCGCCGACCTCGTGAGCCTCGACCTGGCCCCGCGCGCGGACGGCGCGCCCGCCCGCGTGGCGGCTGTGGCGTCCCCTGCCGTCCCCTCGCCGGTGGCCTCCCGCCCGGCGACCGCGCCGGCGACGTCCGACCCCGTCGCCGCAGTACCCGCCGTCTCGGTGCCGACGGTGCCCGCAGCCGCCGTCCCCGCGGCGGCCGACTCTCTGCCGGCGCCCGAACCGCTCCCGTCGCGCGCCGTCGCGCCCGTGGCCGACATCCCGGCGGCGGTCGCCGACGCCGCACCCGAGGCATCCGTCATCGATGCCCTGCCACCGGGACTGCGCAGCGACCCTCCGGCGGAGGAGGACGACAGCCAGGTCGAGCCCGCGTCGATCGGCCGGGACGACGACCGCGACGACGCGCCACCGGCCGTGCCCGACACCTCGGCCGACACGCTCCTGCCCGAGGCGACCGCCGCGGAGGTCGAACCCGCGCCGGCCGACGAGTACGACATGCTGTGGGGCGAGACCGTGGCGCGGCCCATCTCGGCCGCCGCCATCGCGAGCGCCGACCCCGACGCGGACCCCGCGGCCGCGTCGGAGGCCCCCGCAGCGGCCGAGCCCGCGCGGGCCGCCTCTCGATCCGAGGCGTTCTCGGCGGATCTCGGTGACCACGACGGCGCCACGATCGCCGTCGCAGACCTGCGCGCCATGCGCGCAGAGCGCGCCGAACGCGAGGCGTTCGAGTCGACCGACAACGTGCCGGCTCGTCGCCCCGCGCGCGGCCGCATCCGGCTGTCGACGGGGCGCGTCGTCGAACTGGAACGCCCGGTCGTCATCGGTCGTCGGCCCAAATCGACGCGCACCTCGGGCGCGGAGCTGCCGACACTGGTGGCCGTGGACAGCCCCGAGCAGGACATCTCCCGCAGCCACGTGGAGATCCGTGCCGAAGGCGAGCACGTGCTCGTGATCGACCTCGACACCACCAACGGCACCATCCTGCTGCGCGGAGGGCACGAGCCGGTGCGTCTGCATCCGGGCGAGCCGACGATGGTGGTCACCGGCGACGTGCTGGATCTCGGCGACGACGTCACCGTGACCTTCGAGGACCTGCCGTGAGCGCGGCGAAGCGGCCGCCCGCACCGCCGCCGGCGCTCCCGGGCTTCACCTACATCGACGTCCTCGGCTCGGGTGGGTTCGCCGACGTCTACCTGTACGAGCAGCACCTGCCGCGCCGTCGCGTCGCGGTGAAGGTCATGCTGCCCGATCGCATGGCGTCGGGCTCGGCCGAGCAGTTCACGGCCGAGGCGAACGTGATGGCTCTGCTGTCGACGCACCCGGCGATCGTCACGATCTATCAGGCCGGCGTATCCGACGACGGGCGTCCGTATCTGGTCATGGAGTACTGCTCGCGGCCGAACCTGCAGGTGCGCTCGCGGGCCGCCGCGTTCTCGATCGCCGAGGCCCTGCGCGTCGGCGTGCAGGTCGCCGCCGCCGTCGAGACCGCGCACCGCGCCGGCATCCTGCACCGCGACATCAAGCCGGCGAACATCCTCGTCACCGAGTACAACCGTCCCGCCCTCACCGACTTCGGCATCGCGACGACCGCCGACGGCGAGGAGTCGGCGGGCGGCATGTCGATCCCGTGGTCGCCGCCGGAAGCATTCTCCGAGCAACCCGGATCGGGCGTCGCCACCGACGTCTACGCCCTCGGCGCGACGGTGTACACGCTGCTCGCGGGGCGCTCTCCGTTCGAGCAGCCGGGCGGCCGCAACGGCGGCGCCGATCTCATCGGACGCATCGAGTCGCAGCCCGTTCCGCGTCTCGAGCGGGCGGATGCCCCCGCCTCGCTGCAGCTCGTGCTCGAGCGCGCGATGGCCAAGCGCCCCTCCGACCGGTACGAGTCGGCGATCGCGTTCGCACGTGCGCTGCAGCGCGTGCAGATCGAGCTCGCGCACTCCGTCACGCCCATCGACATCCTCGACGACGCCCCCGAGAGCGCCGACGACGACGAGTCCGACGGCGAGCTCACCCGCGTCCGCGGCATCGTCAGCATCGAGCCCCAGACGAACCCTGCGGCGGGGTCGACGCGTCGTCGCGAGAGCCCTGCGCCCGCTCCCGACACCGCGACAGCCGCGGACGTGCCGGCGTGGCCGGTTCCGGCCGACACCGCCGACCCGACGATGCTGCGCGGCCCCGTCACGATCCCCGCGCAGGCCGATCTCGACACCTCCTCGACGATCCTCCGTCCCGCGCGCGGCCAGGCGGCGCCGGCGCACACGGTCGACCCGACCCGCGATCCGCGCCCCGACGCCGCAGCCGGGTCGGGCGTCGACGAGTCGATGACCGCCGCGGCGGCGGGCACCCCGGCTCGCGGTTCGCGCCGTGGGCTGTGGATCGGTCTCTCCGTCGCTGCCGTCGTCGTGGTCGTCGCCGGGGTGGCGGTGGGGGCGAGCATACTCGCGCCGTCGGTGGCGCCCCCTCCCGCCGAGCCGAGTGCGTCGGCGTCGGTGGCGCCTCAGGATCCGCTCGGCGGGTACGTGCCCGCCGTCACCGCCCTCGCCGGCAGCGTGCAGGGCGGCAACGCCGTCTTCACGTGGACGAATCCCGATCCGAAGAGCGGCGACGGCTACCTCTGGTACACGTACACGCTCTCCGGGAACGGCGAGACCCGAAAGGTGACCGAGCCGACGGTGACGATGCCGGCCGATGCCGGGGGCCCCACCTGCATCGCGGTGACCCTCGTGCGCGGCGACGGCACCGCCGGGGCCGAGACGCGGAAGTGCACCCCATGACCGACATCCACGACACCGTTCCGCCCGTCGGAGCGCCGAGCGCCGAGGCCGCCGGCACCGACGTCACCGTCGAGTTCGCCGGCGAGTACGTGACCGTTCCCTCGGGCACGCGCTTCACGATCGGGCGCGAGGGCGACCTCGCCCTCGACGACAACCGGTTCCTGCACCGGCACTTCCTCTCCATCGAGCAGGCCGGCGGTCTGTGGTGGCTCGTGAACATCGGGTCGCGCCTGGCGGCGACCGTCACCGACACCGAAGGCCGGGTGCAGGCCCAGCTCGCGCCGGGCGCGCGCCTGCCGATCGTGTTCGGGGTGACGACCGTCGTCTTCAGCGCCGGACCGACGACGTACGAGCTGTCGGTGCACACCGCGCAGCCCGCGTTCCAGGCGACGGCGCCCGAACATCTCGGCGACGGCGAGTCGACGATCGGTGCCGTGCCGCTCACCCCCAGCCAGAAGCTGCTGATCCTCGCGCTGGCCGAGCCCATGCTCCGCCGCGAGGGCACCGGCATGAGCGAACTGCCGAGCTCGGCCGCGGCCGCCGCCCGGCTCGGCTGGAGCATCACCCGCTTCAACCGCAAGCTCGACAACGTGTGCGACAAGCTCGATCGTCAGGGCGTGCCCGGCCTGCGCGGCGGGGTGACGAGCTCCGCGACCAACCGGCGCGTGCGCCTGGTCGAGCACGCCGTCGCGTCACGCCTGGTCGTGCGAGACGACCTCGCGATGCTCGACGACCCCGCCGCGCACGACAACGACGACGCCGCGGACGCCGCGCGCAGGAAGGAAGACGGATGAAGCTGCGCACGACGCTCGTCCGGCCCGGAGGCGATCCCCAGGACCTCGTCATCAACGCCGATGCCGATGCCACCGTCGGAGATCTCGCCCGCACGCTCGTCGAGGTCGATCCTCGCGGCGGCCAGGCCCCCGACGAGGTCACGATCGAAGCGTTCGGCACGATCGCTCAGGCCCCCGGAGAGGTGTTGGATGCCGCGGCATCCGTCTCGCACGTGCAGCTCGGCGCCGGGTCGGCGATCCGCGTCGTTCCGGCGGGATATCAGCCGGCCCGCCGGGTCGGCGAGGTGCAGATCGTCTCGGGCCCCGGAGCGGGCACCACGCTGCCCCTCGAGCGGACGGTCGTCGTCATCGGGCGCGACCCGCAGTGCGACATCGTCCTCGACGATCCGCTCGTGTCGAAGCGTCACGCGCGCCTCGAGGTGGGGCAGGGGCGCGCCGAGCTCGTCGACCTGAACTCCGCCAACGGCATCCTCGTCGACGGCGCGCCGGTCACCTACCTGACCGCGGCCGACGGCGAGATCGAGGCGGTGCTCGGCGATACCCGCCTGCGGATCACCGCAGCGCCGGGGGAGGATGCCGCGGCGGCGTCCACCTGGCGCCAGGTGCCGTTCGTGCGCTCGCCGCGCGTCGAGGCCCGTTACCTCGGCGAGGAGCTGCCGGGCACCGACCTTCCCGCGCCGCCCGCGCCCCAGATGTTCCCGTGGCTCGCCATGATCGCGCCGGTGATCATGGGCGTCGTGCTCTACTTCGTGATGAACAATCCGATGGCGCTCGTCTTCGTCGCGGCATCCCCACTGCTCATGCTCGGCACGTGGCTGACGACGCGCCTGCAGGCCCGCGCCCAGCTGCAGCGCGACAAGGATCGCTTCGAGCAGCAGCTGACCCGCCTGCAGACCCGCCTCGAGCAGGAGCGCGAGACCGAGCGGCGCGTCCGCCGGGGTGAGGTGCCCGAGCTCGATCCGATCTGCGCCGACGCCCTCGTCGCGGGGCCACTGATCTGGACGCGCCGGCCCGAGCACTGGTCGTTCCTGCACGTGCGCCTCGGCGACGGAACGTCGGCGAGCCGCAACACGGTGGCCGAGTCGTCCAAGCGCGACGCGGCGATCCCCTCGTACGTCGATCGCCTCGACGAGGTCGTCGAGACCTTCCGCGACGTCGACGACGTGCCGGTCCTCGAGTCGCTCGCCGAGGCCGGCGCGATCGGCATCGCCGGTTCCACCGCGCGCGTCGGCGACACCGCCCGCGCTCTGCTCGCCCAGACGGCGGGCCTGCACGCCCCCTCGGACGTGCACATCGTCGCGTTCGTGGGCTCGGCCACCCGCGCCGCTCTCGCCGACCTCAAATGGTTGCCGCACACGTGGGCCGCGGAAGACGCGTTGGGCACGGCGCCCATCGCCGACAACGCCGCCACCGCGTCGCGTCTGCTGGCGCAGCTCGAAGAGCTCGTCGACGCGCGCACGAAGCAGTTGCGTCGTCTGCGCGCGCTCAAGGCGACGGATGCCGCGACGGCGGCCGGTGCCGAGGTCGGCGAATCCCGGGGGCGCGACGAAGAGATGCCGCTTCCGGCATACATCGTCATCATCACCCCGGACGCTCCCGTCGATCGAGGGCGTCTGATCCAGCTGAGCGAGCGCGCCGCCGGCAGCGGGGTCATCCCGGTGTGGGCCGTCTCGCGCGTCTCCGACCTGCCGGCGGCCTGCCGCACGTGGGTCGATCTGCCCGCCGACGGCGAGGCCAGCGCCAACTTCGTGCGGCTGGGAACGGTGATCTCGCCGTTGCGGGTCGAAGCGCTCGATGCCGCACGCTTCGGCGTCGTCGCGCGGGCGCTCGCGCGCATCACCGACATCGGAGACGTCGCCGAGGACGCCGGCGATGTGCCGCGGACGATTCCGCTGCTGCAGCTGCTCGGCTCCGACATGGCGACGAGCGCCGACGCGGTCATCGACCGCTGGACGCAGAACGCCTCCATCCGCGCCACGCGGTCGGGAGCGGGCTACCAGCCGAAGCTGCGCGCGCTCGTCGGGCAGGGCGCCCAGGGCGCGCTGCACCTCGACCTGCGTCAGCAGGGCCCGCACGCGCTGGTGGGCGGCACGACCGGGTCGGGAAAGAGCGAGTTCCTGCAGGCCTGGGTGCTGGGCATGGCGGCCGAGTACAGCCCCGAGCGGGTCACGTTCCTCTTCGTCGACTACAAGGGCGGCTCGGCCTTCGCCGACTGCGTCAGCCTGCCGCATTGCGTGGGGCTCGTCACCGACCTGAGCCCCCACCTCGTGCGGCGGGCGCTCACGAGCCTGCGGGCCGAGCTCCACCACCGCGAGCACCTGTTCAACCGCAAGAAGGCGAAGGACCTGCTCGAGCTCGAGAAGGCCGCCGACCCGGATGCCCCGCCCGCGCTCGTCCTCGTCATCGACGAGTTCGCGGCGCTCGCCAAAGAGGTGCCCGAGTTCGTCGACGGCGTCGTGGACATCGCCCAGCGCGGCCGTTCCCTCGGCATCCACCTCATCATGGCGACGCAGCGCCCGGCGGGTGTCATCAAAGACAACCTGCGGGCGAACACCAACCTGCGCGTCGCGCTCCGGATGGCCGATGAGACCGACTCCGACGACGTGATCGGATCGAAGGAAGCGGCTCTGTTCGACCCGGGCATCCCCGGGCGCGGCATCGCCAAGACCGGACCGGGTCGGATGAACCTGTTCCAGTCGGCCTACTCGGGCGGCTGGAGTCTGCGCGCCGACCCCGCGCCGGCCGTCGAGATCCGTCCGTTCCTGCTGGGCGAGGCCCCGGCATGGGAGAAGCCCGCCACCGGCGATGCCCCCGCTGAGACCGAGGACCTCGGTCCGAACGACCAGCAGTTGCTCGTCGCCCGGTTCGGTGACGCGGCTCAGCTCGCGCGCATCGCTCCGCCGCGGCGCCCGTGGCTGGACGAGCTCGCCCGCACGTTCGACCAGACGAAGCTCCACCAGCGCACCGACGCACGCCTTGTGCTGGGGGTCGTGGACGTTCCCGAGCGCCAGGATCAGGTGCCCTTCTTCTTCGAGCCCGACACCGAGGGCCACCTCGCGATCTTCGGCACCGGCGGGTCGGGCAAATCCGTCGCCCTCCGCACCCTCGCCGTCTCGGCCGGCATCACGCCCCGCGGCGGCCCCGTGCACGTGTACGGTCTCGACGCCGCGACGGGGGGACTCCGGATGCTGGAGCCGCTGCCGCACGTGGGAGCCGTGATCTCGGGCGACGACGCCGAACGCATCGAGCGCCTGTTCGCCATGCTCCGCACCGAGCTCGATCGCCGCGGCGACGCGTATGCCGCCGCCGGCGCGGCGACCCTCACCGAGTACCGGGCGCTCGCCGGGCGCCCCGACGAACCGCGCATCCTGCTGCTCGTGGACGGCTTCCCGGCGTTCCGCACGGCGTTCGAAGGCGTTCCTGGCCGCGCTGAGACGTACCGCGCGTTCCAGCAGGTGCTCACCGACGGCCGCGGCCTGGGCATCCACATCGCCCTGACCGCCGACCGCGGGCAGAGTGTGCCGACGAGCCTGCAGGCGATGATCCAGCGACGCATCGTGCTGCGCATGGCCGACGAGGACGCGTACGCGCTGCTCGGGATGCCCCGTGACATCCTGTCGGCCGACTCGCCCCCCGGGCGCGCGATCGTCGACGACCACGAGGCGCAGATCGCCGTCATCGGCGGAACGCCGAGCACCAAGGACCAGTCGCTGGCGACCCTGCGCATGGCCGAGGCGATGACGCGCCGCGGCACCGCGCCCGCGCCGAGCATCCGCGCGCTGCCGACCGAGTACGCCCTCGACCTGCTGCCCGCCACGACCGCCGCGGGCGTCGCGATCGGTCTGTCCGACCGCGACCTCGGCCCCTACGGCATCGAGCCGACCGGAACCTTCATCGTGGCCGGCTCGCCCGGCGCCGGGCGCTCCAACGCGGCCGCGACGATCGCGCGGCAGGTGCTGCGGGCGCGCGCCGACACCCCGGCGTTCTATCTGGGAGACCGGCGCTCGCCCGTGCACGCGGCCGTGGCGTGGACCGCGACGGCCGAGAGCGGATCGGCGGCGATGGCCGTCATGACCCAGATCGACGAGGTCGCCGATCGCGCGGCGGCCGGAGGACCCGTGCCGATCGTGGTGCTCGAGGGGATCGGCGAGTTCGCGAGCTCGATCATCGAGATGAACCTCTCCACGCTCGTCAAGCGCGCCGGCCGCGGCGAGGTCTTCTTCGTCGTCGTCGGAGAGCTCGCCGAATGGACGACGAACTTCGGCCTTCTCGGCGAGATCAAGGCGGCCCGCCGCGGCGTGGTCCTGCAGCCCGAGACGATCGACGGTGAAGTCGTGCTGAAGACGCCGTTCCCCCGGCTGGTGCGCGGAGAGCTGCCGGTGGGGCGTGGCATCCTCGCGCACCGCGGCAAGACCGTGCGCATCCAGTTCCCGCTGGTCACCGTGCCCGTAGCGGACGGGACGGGCACCCATGGGTAGTTCTCCCCATGGATCGATGCGGACCCCTCGCATAGATTCGTAACACCACAGACCCCCGGCACACGAGCCGGGCCCGAAAGAAGGAGAGCCGTCATGGCCAATCTGAATGTCACCTACGACCAGATGAACAGCGCCGCCGGGCGTCTGCGCGATGGTCAGAACGAGCTCGAGGCGAACCTGCAGCGTCTGCGCCAGCTCGTCGCCCAGCTCGTCCAGGACGGTTTCACCACGTCGCGCGCCTCGGGTGCCTTCGACGCGTCGTACACCGAGTTCACCACCGGCGCGACCAAGACCGTCCAGGGCATCGAGGGTATGGCCTCGTTCCTCGAGAAGGCCGCCCAGGCCCTGCAGTCCACGGACGAGCAGCTCGCCAGCCAGCTCGGCCAGTAAGACTCCTGCGGGCATATTGCCTACGCGAGACCGCACGAATGCGCGCTTTTCAACACGACAGCGTCGCATCCGTGCGGTCTCGCGAGGGGATAGCCCCGACCACCGTGGCCGGGCTTCGGAGACGCGCGAGCGCTGTCGTGGTCGCGGCGCTGCTCGCCGTGACGATGTCGGGATGCGCCGGGATGAACGAGAAGAGCGTCTCGGATCGATTGGCTGAGGATGCCGGTCTGAACGGAGCGCTCGTCGAGGTGCAGCACCCCGGCGCGCCGTGGGTGAACAAGATCGTGATCCGGATGTTCGTCGCCGACGCGACCGCAGAGGGAGTCGCGCGCGACGTTCGCTCCGTCGCCGCGGTCGCCGTCGACGACCCGGACCTTCGCGGCGAGCCGCTCACCTTCATGGCGGTCCAGGGTGCGCCGGCGGACTTCTCCGACCCTCTGACGGCGACCATCACCGACAGTGCGTCCGTGATGGGCAGCGTCGCCGATCGGCTCGGCGTCGGCACGGGCGTCGAGGACATCCTCCAACTCAGCGCCGCCGACGTTCGCGCGGTCGCCCAGCACTGAGCGGCACCGCGGCTCTCATCCGGCGGCGCCTGCAGACGGGGCGCGACGAGGCGCCGGCCGCGGCGCGCGAGGGGAGAAGCGGGCTCAGGAGCGCGTGGCGCTCAGTACCTTCACGATGATGCCGCGTCGGCGCAGTTCGGCGATGGCATGGGTCTCTTCCGGCGCGGTGCGCCCCAGTGCATGCTTGTCGGCGACGACGACCACATCGCCGGATGTGAGCCGGCCGAACAGGCGTGTGAGACGCTCCGACCAGCTCTCCCCGGTCTCGGGGGCGGGGTGGCGGAAGCCTTCGATCGGCACTCCGAACTCGGCCAGCGCGTCGCGCTGGGCGATCACCGACGGCAGGTCGTCGCGGGCGACGACGAGTCCGACCAGTCGTGAGCCCGCGGGGCGCGCGGCCCACCAGTCCGTGCGCGAGACGATCACGGGCACGGCCTCGGTCGTTGCCGGCAGGGCGATCGACTCGGCGTAGTCCGCCGGTCCGCGGTCGGTGGCATCCGTCTGATCGGTCATGGCGCTCCCTCGTCCGGGGTCCATTGTCCCAGGTCCGGTCGCTGTGCGATCACTCCTGACCGCGCAGTCTCAGCTCGACGCTCAGCTGGTCGGCGTCGAGCTCGGCGAGTGTGTGCCGCAGCGTCTGGGTGCTGAAGGTGCCGCCCGTCGACAGCTGGGTGAGCCGTGCCCGCATCGCCTCGATGAGCGCGATCCTCAGCTCGAGGATGTCGCGGGTGGAGGAGGTGGCCTGCTCACCGGGCGGTTCGATGTAGCGTGCGCCCATGCGCTCGAGCAGCGCCGGGTCGAACGGTGAACCGTCGAGGCGATGCAGCGCAGGATCGGCCAGCGCCGCCGCGGCGGCGACCCGCAGCTCGTCATCGATCCGCTTCTGCTCGGCCCTGTCGCCGGCGCCCTCGCCGTCGGACTCGAGCCGGAGCGCACGCACGACCCAGGGCAGCGTGAACCCCTGCAGCATGAGGCTCACGAACGCGACCAGAAAGGCGATGAGGATGAGGACCGGACGGTCTTCGACGGTGCGGGGGATCGTCTGCGCCGCGGCGAGGGTCACGACGCCCCGCATGCCGGCCCAGACGATGACGGTCGCGTGCTTCCACCCGAGCGGTGTGGACTGGTAATAGTCCACATCGGCCACCGCCCGGGCCACCCGTTCGCGCATGGACCCCACGCGTTTCGCGACGCGTTCCGGCGAGGGGGTCGTGCGCCCGCGGCCCGCGGCGCGTTCGGGCCAGCCGTGCTCCTCGATCTCGTCCAACCGGGCATCCATCCGGTCGTAGCGCGAGCGATCCATCTTCCCGGCGCGGGAGCGCCCGGCCCAGATGAGGAAGGCGACGTAGGCCGCCCGCACGACCAGGATGATGAGCAGCGCGGCCAGTGCGACGACGGCGGGCAGCGCGAGGCCCTCGTGACGGCGGGTGACGTCGGTGACGATCTGGTCGAGCTCGAGCCCCATGATGAGGAAGATGCCGCCCTCGAGCACCAGTTCCACGGTGCGCCAGTTCACCTGGTCCGACAGTCGCTGCTCGGGGGTGAACCAACGCTGAGCGCCCTGACCGGCCACGATTCCGGCGATGACAGCGGCGACGAGGCCCGATCCGTTCAGGTGCTCCGTGGGCAGGTAGGCGATGAAGGGCACGGTGAACCCGATGGCGGTGCTCGCGGCCGAGTTCCCGACCCAGGCGCGCAGGCGCACGGCGAGCAGACCCACGGCCCCACCGATGGTGACGGCGATCACAATGGCCCACAGGAAACTGCCGACGGACGCGCCGAACGAGAAGGTTCCGGCGACCACGGCGATCAGGGCGGTGCGCAGCAGCACGAGCGCCGTCGCGTCATTGAGCAGGCTCTCGCCCTCGAGCATCGTCGTGACGCGCGGCGAGATGCCGAGCCGTTTCGCGATGCCGGTCGCCACGGCATCCGTCGGACTCAGGATGGCGCCGAGGGCCACGCCGAGCGCGAAGCCGACATCGGGCAGCACGAGCGAGAAGAACCAGCCGAGGATGAGCGCGGTGACGACGACCAGGAACACCGCGAGGCCCGAGATGGGACCGAGGTCCCGTCGGAACTCGATCGCCGGCAACCGCACGGCCGAGGCGTAGAGGAGGGGCGGGAGCACGCCGACGAGGATGATCTCGGGGTCTATCTCGGGCACGTGGATGAACGGCAGCAGACCGACGCCCAGGCCCAGCGCGACCAGCAGCAGGGGCCCCGCGACGCCGAGGCGTTGCGCGAGCGCGGTGACGACGGCGACCGCGATGACGCCGATGAGGACGACGAGAAGGAGATCCACGGAGCCTCCCGAGGTGTCAGAGCAGGCCGAGGGCGCGGACGGCGTCGCGTTCGGCGACGATCTCCGAGGCCGAGGCGTCGATGCGGGCGCGGGCGCGATCGTCGAGAGAGAGGCCTTCGACGATGCGGTACCCGGTTCCGTCGCTCGTCACCGGGAAGGAGGAGTAGATCCCCTCGGCGACGCCGTACTCGCCGTGCGAGAGCACCGCGGCCGATACCGATTCGTCACCGGTGCCGAGCACGCTGTCGCGCACGTGCGAGATCGCCGCGTTCGCCGCGGATGCCGCAGACGACGACCCGCGGACGGCGATGATCTCCGCTCCGCGCTTCGCGACGCGGGGCACGAACTCGTCGTCGAGCCAGGCGAGGGCCGCGCCCGGTCCTCCGAGCCGCTCCGACAGCACATCGCGGGCGGGGCGGCCCGCGATGAGCGCGTGATCGACGTCGGGGAACTGCGTCGCCGAGTGATTGCCCCAGATCGTGACGCCACGGACGTCGGTGGGGGAGGCGCCCGCTGCCTGGGCGAGCTGCCCCACCGCACGGTCGTGGTCGAGACGGGTCAGGGCGGCGAAGCGCTCGCCGGGGATGTCGGGGGCGGATGCCGCCGCGATCAACGCGTTCGTGTTCGCCGGGTTGCCCACCACGACGACGCGGATGTCGGGGGCGGCCACGGCATTCAGTGCCGCACCTTGGGGGCCGAAGATCCCGGCGTTGGCCGACAGCAGGTCGGCACGCTCCATGCCCGCCGTGCGAGGGCGGGCTCCGACGAGCATCGCGATGTTCGCGCCCTCGAAGCCGCTGCGCGCGTCGTCGGTGATGTCCACGCTGCGCAGCAGATGAAGCGCGCAGTCCTGCAGCTCGAGCGCGGCGCCTTCGGCCGCCTTCATTCCCTGCGGCACCTCGAGCAGCCGCAGCCGCACGGGCCGATCGCCGAGCATGGCGCCTGCGGCGATGCGGAACAGCAGCGCGTAGCCGATCTGACCGCCGGCTCCGGTGATCGTGACGGTGACCGGCTGCGGCGGCGAGCCTGCTGTCGCCGCAGGCCCCGAGTCGGTCGAAGGGTCGTTGGTGGCATCCATGGTCAGAGCCTACGGGCGCAGTCGCCTCAGAGGGTACGGTGAGGCCATGACGTTCAACAGCAACGCCGATGTCAGCGGGAGCGGCGCGAAGAGGCGCGGGCCCGGTGGCGGAGTCATCGCGGGTGGTGTCGGCGGGCTCGGGGCGATCGCGGTGATCCTGCTGCAGATCTTCACCGGCGGTGACTTCTCCAGCCTGCTCGTCGGCCCCGAGAGCGGATCCTCCGCGTCGGGCGAGGGCACCGAGATCTCCAACTGCCGCACCGGTGCTGACGCCAACGCGCGCATCGATTGCCGGCTCGCCGCGGGCACGCTCAGCATCAACCAGTACTGGGCGAAGCAGGTGAGCGGCTACCGCGAGCCGCAGCTGATCATCGTCGACGGGTCGACCCCGACCGCCTGCGGCACGGCATCCAATGCGACGGGCCCCTTCTATTGCCCGCCCGAGGAGACGGTGTACATCGACCCGACGTTCTTCGACGTGCTCGAGCAGCAGTTCGGCGACCGGACGGGGCCTCTCGCGCAGCTGTACGTCGTGGCGCACGAGTACGGTCACCACATCCAGCAGATCACCGGTGTTTTCGATCGCTATCCCTCAAACGGCACCGGACCGCGCAGCAACAGCGTGCGCGCGGAGCTGCAGGCCGACTGCTACGCCGGGGCTTGGGTTGCGGCGGCCGCGGATCAGAAGGATGCCCAGGGCGTCGCGTTCCTGCAGCGACCCACGAGTGACCAGATCCGCGATGCGCTGGATGCGGCCGCGGCGGTCGGCGACGACCACATCCAGGCGATGTCGGGGCGGGTCAATCCGGAGAGCTGGACGCACGGGTCGAGCGCGCAGCGGCAGAAGTGGTTCGGCGCGGGACTGCAGGGCGGTCCCCGAGCCTGCGACACCTTCGCCGCGGGGAACGATCTGTGAGCGCCGAGCCGGCGCGGCCGTGTCCCGATTGATGCGGGGTATGTCCCACTTTCAGTGGGGGATGTCCCACTTTCTGCTCTTCAAGGAGCGGTTGAGCGACAGATAGTGGGACATGCTCCGGTCGCGGGGCGCATCGCTCGGAAGCCAACGTGGTCGGCGCGGCGGCCCGGCGGCCCGGCGAATCGCCGGATGCCGGTGCCGTCGCGACAGTCCTCTCCTGCATGATGCGGCGCATGTCCCACTTTCTGCGGGGGATGTCCCACTTTCTGCTCTCCCAGCAGCGGTTGAGCGACGGATAGTGGGACATGCGGCCGGTGGCGGGGTGCATCGCTCGGAGGTCAGCGTGGTCGGCGCGGCGATGACGCTGAGGACGCCGAGGATGCCGCGGTTGCTGAGGATGCCAGGGGTCTCGATTCTTGCCCTCTGACTCGGTTCTGGGTCGCGTGTGGTCGATGCCCGCTCGGTTCGGGGTCGCATGTGGTCGACCCCCATGCTCCGAAGCGGCCCCTGGCGACCCCGAACCGAGCGGGGGCATCTCGCGATGGCCTCGGGCGACCCCAAACCCGGGTGAGTTACCCCCGCGCCTCACGTCCCGACCGCCCCGCCCCCCGCACCCAGACCGCAAACCCCGCCCACCCCAAGACCCACGCCCCGCACCCCCTGCCGGCCGCCACCGGGGCGGCAGCAGGAGCGGCCCTGGTAGAGTGGACCCACTTGCGGCGCCGACTCCGGTGCCTCTCGCGTCGTAGAACGCTTCCCTCGCCGCCCGGCACCGACCGGATGATCGGCTGACATTCTTCGTACGGCGACCCTGTGCGCATCCGCGCAGAGGCCACCGATCCGGGCATCCCTGCCCAGAAACACCTTCATGTCTGACATCACTTTCCGCACGCTCGGCGTGCCCGCTCCGCTCCTCGACGTCCTCGCGAAGGACGGCAAGACCGAGGCGTTCCCGATCCAGGTCGACACCCTGCCCGACACGCTCGCCGGCCGCGACGTGCTCGGCCGCGGCAAAACCGGCTCGGGCAAGACCCTCGCCTTCTCCATTCCGATGGCCGCGCGCCTGGGCGGGGCGCTCGCCGGCGGCTCGCGTCGTGCCGGTCGCATCCTGGGCCTCGTCCTCGCGCCGACGCGCGAGCTGGCGACGCAGATCAATGCGACGCTCGAGCCCCTGGCATCCGCCTACGGCCTGAAGACCACGACGATCTTCGGCGGCGTGAACCAGAACCGCCAGGTCGCCGCGCTGAAGGACGGCGTCGACATCGTCGTCGCCTGCCCCGGCCGTCTCGAAGACCTCATGAAGCAGGGCTTCGTGAAGCTGGATGCCGTGGAGATCACCGTCATCGACGAGGCCGACCACATGGCCGACCTCGGCTTCCTGCCGTCGGTGACGCGCATCCTCTCGGCGACGCCGACCGGCGGTCAGCGGATGCTCTTCAGCGCCACGCTCGACAACGGCGTGGACAAGCTCGTGAACCGCTTCCTGCAGAACGAGGTGCTCCACTCGGTCGACGAGGCCAACTCTCCCGTCGCCGCGATGACGCACCACGTGTTCCATGTCGAAGGGGCGGATGCCAAGAAGGAGCTCGTTCGCACGCTCGCCTCCGGCACGGGCCGCCGCATTCTCTTCATGCGCACCAAGCACCACGCCAAGAAGTTGGCACAGCAGCTGACGGCCGAGGGCATCCCCGCCGTCGACCTGCACGGAAACCTCTCGCAGCCGGCGCGTGACCGCAACCTCGCCGCGTTCGCGTCGGGCGCGGCGAAGGTCCTCGTCGCGACCGATGTCGCCGCCCGTGGTGTGCACGTGGACGATGTCGAGCTGGTCATCCACGTCGACCCGCCGATGGAGCACAAGGCGTACCTGCACCGCTCCGGCCGTACCGCCCGTGCGGGCGCCGAAGGCTCGGTCGTGACGCTCGTGCTGCCCGGTCAGGAGAGGGACGTCAAGGATCTCCTCCGCAAGGCCGCGATCACCGCGGCGCCCATCCGGGTCACGGCGACCTCGCCCGAGGTCACCGCGCTCGTCGGCGAGGTCGCGCCGTACGTCAAGCCCGAGCCGAAGGCCGCCGCGCCCGCGCGGGGTCAGGGTGGTGGGGGCCGCAGCCAGGGGGCCAACGCGCAGCGCAAGCGCGCGGCACGCGAGGGCCAGAGCGCCGGCGGGCGTGGCGGCCAGAGCGCCGGCGGGCGCGGGGGACAGTCGACCCAGCCGCGCAAGGACCGGTCGGGACGCCCGGACGCCGAGCGTTCGCAGGGCGCCGGTCGTGCTGCGCGTGACGGGGCGGGAGCACCTCGCGAGACGCACAGCGCTCAGGCATCCGGCAACGCTCGCACCACCGGCCGTCGTGCATCGCACAGCGGCGGGAGCGGCAAGCTCATGGTCGGCTCGGTCGTGCGTCAGAACGGTGGCCAGCGCCGCTCGGGTCGTTGACCCGGCGCGCCTCGCGCGGCCGCTCAGAGCGGCGTCGGCCTGAGGCCTGCTCGGATCTGTGGCGGGGTCTCACTTGTGAGGCATCCGCTGCGCCCGGGGTGGCTGTGCGCCTGAGGCATCCTGTGCCTGGGGTGTGTCCCACTTTCTGTCGCTCGAGGGATGTCGGAGCGACGGATTGTGGGACATGCTCTGCCGATAGCGGGACATGTCGTGTGGATAGTGGGACGGGGCCGTGGGGTCGGTCGGGACCGCGGCCGGGCGGCGCGACATCGGCGGGGGCCATGTCCGGCGCCCGGTGGTGGCTTCGCTCCTGAGACATCCTGTGCCTCGGGTGTGTCCCAGTTTCTGTCGTTTAGGGGATGCCGCAGCGACAGATTGTGGGACATGCATCGCCGATTGTGGGACATCGGTCGGTGCGACGATGCGGTGCCAACACGCCAGCCGCAGCAGCACCAACCCCGCGGCCGTCGCCGCAGCCACCCGCCCGGTGCCATCGCCGCCCCGCGCCACCAGCGGCACCACGCCGGCCGACCCCCAATCGGCCCACCACCAACATCCGGCCGCGACTGCCGGCCCGCACCACCAGCGGCTCCGCGGTCAGGCACGGAACGCGCGCAGGAGCGTCGCGAGAATGCGGATGCCGTCGCCACCCATCCGGAAGCGGGTGAAGCCCTCGCTGACCGCAGCCCCGGTGCGGGCGGTGACGAACCACGGCGGCTTCGGCAGCACCGACAGGCCGAAGCCGTGCGCGAGGCCGCTCAGCGAGCGCGGGAACGGGCGGAACGGGCCCCGCACGACGGTGCGCTCCACCTGATCGAGCAGCAGCGCGTTGTGCACCACTCCGATGCCGCTCGGTGCGTGCTCGAGTGTCCCGCCGGGAAAGGCCCCCCAGGTCGCGGTCGGCGTCAGAAAGCCGAACGCCGTCCACGCGTTGAGCGCGACCGTGCCGTACCGCAGGTCGGCGATCGCACGCTCGAGCCCCGCGCCGAGCGCGCGCTGCGTCGCCGGATCGACCAGCACGTTGGCCCCGAGCGTTCCGACGAGCCGCTCGTTCGCGTGCGCGACGGCCGCGTCGAGAAAGCCCTGTCCGACGCCGGGCAGGTCGACGACACCGAGCACCGGCGCGAAATACTCCGTCGTTTCGAGGGCGGATGCCTGTTCGCCCGTCGTCTCGACGAGCATCCGGTCGCCCCCGCCGCACCACGTGGCATCCGGATACGCCGTTCGTGCGGCCTCGAGCCGCGCCTCGCTGTGCGGATACCAGACCGGCCGTGCGGGCGCGCGGTCGTAGGCGGCGCGCAGTTCGGCGAGGAACGCGGCGCGCTGCGGCCAGTCGCGACTGACGATCACGACCTGACCTGCAATGCAGTTGTGGCCGCTGTTGTGCAGGCGCATCGTCGCGACGTGCTCCGCCTGGAATCGCAGGTCGGCGCGCGACCACGCACCCGGCACCACGATGATCGGCGACACCCCGCCGAGCTCGGCCGAGATCGGAACCTGCAGGACCGGCTCGCGTTCCGCCGTCGCGGCGCGACCGGCGCCACCCGAGCCAAGCCCCGCCTCCGGCCCCGGCTCCGCGTCCGAAACCGGCCCCACCTCAGAGCCCGCCTCGCGCTCAGACCCGGACCCCGCGCCATCTGCCGTCCCCCACACGATCGCGCGGAAGGTCGCCTCCGACCCGGTGATGTGCACGTGCGCGATCGACGGATGCCGCGTCAGGTACCCGCCCGCGTCACCGCCGCCCCGCACGATCCGCAGCAGCCCGGGTTCGATGAGCGGCGCCAGGGCGCGCTCGAAGACGGGCACGAGGGCGTCCTGCGTCGGATTCACCTTGAGGATCGACACCCGATTCGAGGCGAGCAGTTCGTAGAGCACGTCGAGCACGGGGATCGAGGTGACGTTCCCCGCACCGAGCACGAGGCCCACCTCGGCCGGCTCGGTCGGATGCAGCTGGCCGAGTCCGGCCTCACGGCGCGCCGTGGCCGCGTCGACACCCGGCTGCAGCCACACCTCGGTCGAGTACCCCGACAGCAGCACGGCATCGGCCGTCGACAGGGGTGATGTGCGCACGCGGGTCCGCCCGCCGGGGGCCGCACCGAGCCGGATTCCGTCGAGCGGGGACCGGCCGGCGGCGAGGGCGCCGAGCGTGTCGGCGTAAGCGTCGAGCGCCACGAGCACGGCGTACGGCCCCGACAGCCATTCCTCTCCCCGCAGCGGATGCCCGGGCTCGAGCCCCTTCGACGTCGCGGCGACGTCGGCCCACTCCTCGGCGACGGCGGCGGTCGTCGCGTGCAGGCGGCGGAGCAGCGTGCGGCGCTGCCCGAGGGTGAGCGCGCGCCAGGTGCGGGTGCCCTGCCCGAGGTCGGCGATCGCGGCATCCAGCACCGTACGCGTGTGCGCGGGGAGGGCGTCGGAGTCTGTCGTCTCAGAAGCTGCGGTCACGGCGTCCCCCTCGAAGCGGTGCGTCGCCGGTGAGAAGGCGTCGCCGTGCCAGCCTACGACCGCGCCGCCACCAGACGACCGTACCCGTCATCGTCGGCCGTGCTACCGGCTGGCGGCCGTGCCGCCGCCAGGCGACCGTACGGCACGCGTCCCGCGGGCCGCGGCGTCAGATGAGGGAGAGCTCGCGCAGCTTCGCCTCCACGTCGGCGTTGCTCGGCTCGACGTGGTGGGTCGCGTCGGGGTAGACGACGACCGGGATGTTCGTGCGACCCGAGATCTCGCGCGCGACGTCGGCGGCAGACGGGTCGGCGACGAGGTCGACGTACGTGTACTCGACGCCGAGCTCGTCGAGCTGGCGCTTGGTGCGCACGCAGTCACGGCACCAGTCGGCGCCGAACATCGTGATCGGAGTGGAGGCGTCCTGCGAAGTCATGAGTCCAGCGTACGGCTGGCGGCGGTGATGACGGCCGGTTCACGCGTGACGGCAGCGGCTGCGACCCGCTTCGGCGCGTAGACCCACAGGGCGTGGTAGACGAAACGCACCACGAACGCGGCGGCGAGAGTGATGGCGGCGGCCAGCACGCTCGGGATGTGTGCGCCCTGCACCAGCAGAGGCAGCACCGAGATGCGAACGACGGCTTCGACGTTGTTGAAGACGAACGATTTGATGAACCGTGTGCGCATGAGGCCGGAATCGGCGCGCATGTCCGAGAAGACGAGGTATTCCAGCAGCAGGAAGTTGCCGATGATCGTCACCTCGCTGGCGATGATCGCGGCCGGCAGGTACTCCATGCCGAGGCGGATGAGTCCCCACATGATCACGAGGTTCGCGATCGCGCCGACGCCGCCGACGAGGGCGAACGCCGACATGCGGCCGAAGCGCAGCATCGCGAGCTGCGTCAGAAAGCGGATGCCCTGCGTGAAGCTGGCCTTCGATTCGCCCGCGTACCGCGTCGCGAAGGCGAAGGGCACCTCGCCGATGCGCATCTGGCGGCGCGCGAGGATCTCGAGGAGGATCTTGAACCCGCGGGGGTGCAGCGACTCGATGTCGATGCTGTCGCGGTCGACGAGGAAGAACCCGGTCATCGGGTCGGTGCAGCCGTGCAGCTTGCGCGGGAACATGGCCTTGGTCAGCACAGTCGAGGTGCGTGAGACCGCGGTGCGCGTCGCCCCGGCGAGGCCACCGGCCGTGCCGCCGGCGACGTAGCGGGATGCCACGACGACGTCGACGTCGCCCCGGCGGGCGCGCTCGAGCATCCGCGGGATGTCCTCGGGCGGGTGCTGCAGGTCGCCGTCCATCACGAGGCACCAGCGTGCCTGGGCGGACCGGAAGCCTTCGAGCACGGCGCCGCTGAGGCCGCCGTCGGGGGCGTCGCGGTGGATCAGGCGCACGGGCACCTGTGCGCTGGCCGCGACGGACGTGATGATCGAAGGGGTGTCGTCGGTGGAGTCGTCGACGAAGACGATCTCGAAGTCCTCGCCGTCGAGGGACGAACCGATGCGGCGCACCAGCTCGGCGACGTTCCCGCCTTCGTTGAAGGTCGGAACGATGATGGACAGTTCCATGGCGCTGCTCACGAATCTCCGGCGGTTGGGACGATTCAGCATATCGGTGGTATGCAGGCGCTACCTGAGTACGATCTGTCAGTCGCCGATGTGCTCGGCGAGCGCTGGGCGGCCTGCCCCCTCAGCCGATCTGGTCCTTCAGATCGGCGACGCCCATCCCGTAGTTGATGCGGACGCAGGGCAGCGCCAGCTTCTCGCTGCCGACCTGCACGTAGCCCTGCTCGATCGTGCGGGCCATCTCGAACCCGGCTTCGCGCAGGCCCTCTTTGGCGGTGTCGTTCGTGTGACCGAACGGATACGCCATGATCTCGGTCGCGCCCGCCGTGACGCCGACACCGCGCAGCGCGTCTGCGGAAGCCTTCATGTCCGCGGCGATCTCGGGCGCGGACAGGTTCACCATCTGGCCCTTGCCGTTCGCGCCCGCGTGATGCATGTCGTGGGTGTGCGAGCGGGGCAGGATGAACCGGTTCTGCGTCGCCGCGCCGTCGCCGGTGATGTCGAAGGAGGTCGCCATGACCTGCAGCTGCTCGTTGATGGGCGAGGCCATCGTCAACCAGGTCGGGTCGGCGTCGTCGTCGGTGACGATGACCGAGTGGTCGGGCAGGTAGAGCGCTCCGTCGATGAACGCGCTCAGCTCGTCCCACGTGGGCAGGTAGAACGCGTGGTCCTTGATGTACTGCATGTGCGAGCGGTAGTCCTCGATGTACGAGTAGTTGCCGCGCAGCCACCCCTCCTCGCCCCCGGGCTTCGCCGTGAACTGGTGGTACATCAGGATCGGCACGCGGGTCTTCGCACCGGTGACGGCGGCGGGCGTGGTCCACGCGCCGTAGAGGGTGGTCTGCTGGTTCGTGCACGAGACGAGGTCCGAGCCGTTGACACGCACGGCGGGGCTGGCGGCGTTCGTGGTCGGGTCGGCGGATGCCGCAGTGGCCGCCGCCTGGTCGTGGTACCAGCCGGCGAACGCCCGGCCGTCGTGCCGCGGGATCGGCAGGTGGTCGTAGAGGCGGTCCTGCACCTGCAGCTGGGGGTCGATCGAGGCGCCGTCCAGCACGAACGACACGGCGCAGGCGCCGGCCTGGCCCGTGTGCGCCGCGAGCAGCTTCTCGCCGGGCGTCTGGGGCGTCGGAGTCGGCGTCGGGGTGGCCGCGGTCGCGCTGACGTCGGGCGTGGCGGCATCCGTGGTCGCGCCGGCGCAGGCGGACAGCCCCGCGGACGTCACGGCGACCAGGATGCCCACGGTCAGCGCTCGCGCGAAGCCGCGCCGCTGCGCGCGAATGATGCTCATGTCGTACTACCCCCGGTGCCGGGCGCCGCTCGCGCCGGGAACATCTTAGAGGTCGCGGGTATCGACGATCTGGACGACGGGCCTCGACTGGGCCCCGTCCCTCGCGCGCGTCGCGGAGCCAGATGCTGGGCGGCGTCGGCGCGGATGCGTAGGGTGATCGTGTGAGCGATCCCGACGTGCGACTGCGCCGGTTCCGGGCCCTGCCCGGCCTTTTCGCTGAAGCGCCGACCTGGCTGGTCGCGACGGTGGGGGCGGCGCTCGTCGTACTGGGTGCGCTCATCGCGGTGCGCCCGTTGACGTCGCTGTGGGTGCTCGCGGTCTACGCCGGCGCGAGCTGCATCCTCTCGGGTGTCGCCGAGCTCGTCCGGGGGCGGCGCCCGGGCATCCTGCGCATGGTCGTCGGCGTCGTCTGGATCGTCGTGGGCATCGCGCTCATCGCGTGGCTCGGTGTCAGCATCGCGCTGCTGCCGATCGTGATGGCGGCGCTGCTCGTGGTGGGCGGTCTCTCCGACCTGCCGCGGCTGCGCCAGGGGCCCCTCAGCGCCCGCGTCCTGACGGCTGCGTGGATTCTCGCGCAGATCGCGTTCGGCGTGCTCGCGCTGCTGTGGCCCGATCTGACCTCGGTGACGGTGGCGGTGCTGTTCGGGCTGCGCGCCGTCGTGTTCGGCCTCACCCTGCTCTGGCGCGCGCTGGCGCCGTGGCGTCGTCGCCTGCGAGCGACGCGGGCGTCGCGCGATCCGGCGCCGCGTGGACGGATCATCGCGGCGGCTGTGGGCCGCTGGGTGGCGGCGCTGCTGGTGGTGGCGGTCTCGGCGGGCGCGTGGATGGTCAGCCTCGACCTGCGGGCGGGGCTCCCTGTCGTCGACGCGTTCTACTCGACACCGGCGGAGGTGCCGGATGCCCCCGGCGCGCTGCTGCGGGCCGACGCGTGGCCCGGGACGGCGCCGGCAGGCGCGCACGTCGAACGCATCCTCTACACGACGACCGACCTGCACGGCGCCCCCGCCGTGGCGAGCGCGATCGTCGTGATTCCCGACACGCTGCCGGACGGACAGGCGCGGGTGGTGCTCTGGGATCACGGCACCACCGGCATCGCCCGCGACTGCGCGCCGAGCCTCATGATGAACATGTTCGACATCCAGGGCATCCCTGCCGTCGCTCAGGCGGTCTCCGCCGGATGGGTCATCGTCGCGACGGACTACTCCGGTCAAGGCGCGGCGGGCGATTTTCCCTATCTGATCGGTCAGGGCGAGGCGCGCTCGACGCTCGACGCGTTCCGCGCCGCGCGTCACCTGGACGGGCTCGACCTGCCCGCCGAGGCCGTCGTCTGGGGGCATTCGCAGGGCGGTCACGCCGCACTGTGGACCGGCGCGCTCGCCGCGGAGTACGCGCCCGAACTGCACATCCTCGGCGTCGCAGCCGTCTCTCCGGCGGCCGACCCGCGCGGTCTCGCGCAGCGGATCATCGGCGCCGCGGGATCCAGTCCCGTGACGACGCTCGCGGTCGCGTGGGTGCTGATCCCCTATAGCCAGGCATACGACGACGTCGACTTCGCGGCGCAGGTCGCCCCCGCGGGGCGCGCGATCGTCCGCGAGATGTCGGCCCGCTGCGCCAGCCAGCCGGGTCTGCTCGTCAGCGTGCTGAGTGCGATCGGCGTCGGCTCGGGCGATCGGCTGTACCTCGGTGATCTGACCGGCGGGGTGCTCGGCGCCCGCCTCGACGACAACAAGACCCTCGGCCCCTGGGGTGCGCCCCTGCTGATCGCGTGGGGTGGGTCGGACGAGGTCATCGCCCCCGCACTGCAGCACGACTACGTCGGCGAGCTCTGCGCCGCGGGGGTCGATCTGACCTCGCACGAGTACCCGGGGCTCTCGCACATGGGCGTCGTGACGGAGGGATCGGGCTTTCTGCCGTTGCTGGTCTCGTGGACCGCGGACCGGTTCGCCGGGCGCGCGGCGCCGCCCTCGACGTGCTGATCGGCTGACCCGCCGGCCGCCGGCCGCCGGAGCGGGGCGAGCGAGGCCACGAGCGCAGGTCGTCGACGCGATGTCAAGTCCCTCGTCCGATGCCTCCCGAGCGCGTCTGCTGGGGAGATGGACCACAGCGTCGGGATTCTGACCGGTGATCGCCCCGGTCTCGTCGCCGACGCCGTTCGCTCCGCCGTGACGTTCGGCATCGAAGAGGAGTTCGTCTTCGTCGACCGCCGCACGCTGCAGACGATCGACCTGGGCCCGGCGGCGATCACCGAGCTCGGCGCCGACGCCGCCGGTGCGGTGGCCGCCGAGTTCTTCCCGTCGCAGATCGAGTACGCGACGCCGGTGTGCACGCGCACCGATGAGGCGCTCGCCGCGATCCTGGCGTTCCGCCGGGCGCTCGCCGCGTTCGCGGATGCCGCCGGTGTCGTCGTCGCGGGAACGGGTACGCCGTTTCGCACGCTGACGCGCGGTGACGACTGGTCAGGGCGATACGCCGTCATCGCGGACGAGATCGCCGGGCTCGCCCCCGACCATCAGCTCAACGGACTGCACGTGCACGTGGGCATCGCCGACCGCGATGCGGGCGTGCGGGCATCCAACTTCCTCCGGCCGTGGCTGCCCGCCCTTCTCGCGCTGTCGGCGAACTCGCCGTTCTGGCAGGGGCGCGACACGGGCTTCGCCAGCTGGCGGGCGATCCACAGCAGGCGGTGGACGACGCACAGCACACCTCCGTACTTCGCCGACGCGGTCGAGTACGACGACGCGCTCGACCGGTTGGCGGGGGTCGGTGCGACATCGGATGCCGGGACCATCAACTGGCACGCGCGGCTGTCGCAGCGGCATCCCACCCTCGAAGTCCGTGTGTGCGACGCCCAGCTCGATCCGCGCTCGTCGGTGGCACTCGCCGCGATCATCCGTGCGCTGGTGGTCGAGGGGTTCGACACCGTCACCCCGCGTCCGACCCGTTACGAAGGGTGGGATGCCGCGCACTGGCACGCGGCACGCCACGGCACCTCATCGACCCTCATCGATCCGGCGTCGGGGCATCCCGTTCCCGCGGTCGTGGTCATCGAGGCGCTGCGCTCGATCGTCGAACGCCACCTCGACGCCGACGGGCGGCGCGAGGTGGACGGATTCTTCGCCGAGCTGGAGCGGTCGGGAACGGGAGCGTCGCGTCAGCGGCGGGCCCATGCCGCAGGGGAACTGGCCGGACTGTACCGCTCGCGCGTCGCGGGCGACTGAGGAGCATGCGCGATGCGCAGCGAGGAGCACATCATGATCGAACCGAGAACTGCCGAGGTCGGCTCTGCTCCGGCGTCGACGAGGGTCGCCGGCGCCGAGCCGGTTGCCGCTGAGCTGTCTTCCCCCGCCCCGTCCGCGCCTCCGTCGCCCGTCCGCGGGATCGTATGGGAGCTCATCGACGTCGACGCCTACGCGGTCACGTGCGACGCCGACACCGTCGGCTTCGTCGACGTCGTCGGCTCAGTGTATGTCGCGCTCGCCGGCCCGGACTATCATCGCGCCGTCGAGATCGCGCAGGCGACCGATCTCGAATCGGCGATCGCCGCGATCGTCGTCGCGCGCTCCTGACTCCGGCGCCCGCGCCGCACGCGCTCGCGCGGCGCTCAGGCCGGGGCGGAGGCGGACGCTGAGGGCAGCACAAGCCGCTCGCCGTGGCTGTACACGTTCATGGATGCCCCGCGCACGAATCCGGCGAGGGTGAGCCCGGTGCGCTCGGCCAGGTCGACGGCGAGAGACGACGGCGCCGAGACCGCCGACAGGAACGGGACTCCCGCCATGACGCACTTCTGCACCAGCTCGAAGCTCGCGCGCCCCGAGACCTGCAGCACGGTGCCGGTGAGGGGCAGATGCCCCTGCAGCAGGGCCCAGCCGAGCACCTTGTCGACCGCATTGTGGCGACCGACGTCTTCGCGTACGACGAGCAGGTCACCGGTGGCGGTGTCGAACAGTCCCGCCGCGTGCAGGCCGCCCGTCTTGTCGAAGGCCGCCTGCTCCGCGCGCAGTCGGTCCGGCAGGGTCAGCATCCAAGCGGCGTCGACGCGACTGGCATCCGCCGACAGATCGAAGGACGAGTGCCGCTCCACCTCGTCGATGCTCTCCCGGCCGCAGACGCCGCAGGCGCTCGTCACGGTGAATCTTCGGGCGGGCGACTCGGGCAGGCGGGCGCCGGCGCCGAGTGCGATGTCGAGCACGTTGTAGGTGTTCTCGGCGCCGCCGGTGCCCGGTCCGCCGCAATGGATCGCGCCGCGGAAGTCGCTGTCGTCGCGGATGATCCCCTCCGACAGCAGGAAGCCGGCGGCGAGCTCGACGTCGTGCCCCGGCGTGCGCATCGTGACGACGAGCGGCGATCCGTCGATACGGAGCTCGAGGGGCTCTTCCACCGCCAGGGTGTCGGCACGACGACGCGGTGAGGCGTCGAGCGAGACGCTCAGCACCGGTCGTCTGGTCGTGATCCGTCCCACGTGCCGAGCCTAGACCGCGCTCGCCTTGCCGTCGCCGGACGGCGGGAGGAGGATGACCTGTGTGGCGATCGACAGTAACGAGGGTTCGGCGTTCGGACTGATGACGGATGCCCCGCGGCAGGGCGGATTCGGCCCCGCGACCACGGGACCGTGGGAGAGCAAGGGCGCCTATCGCCACCCGGCGGCCGGATGGGGCGCGGCGATCTCGGTCGGAGAGGTGCTGCTGCGCGAGCGCGAGCCGATCATCGGCACCAAAGCGATGTTCACCATGAACCACCCCGGGCGCGGATTCGACTGCCCCGGATGCGCGTGGCCCGACGATCAGGGCGTCACGCTCGACATCTGCGAGAACGGCATCAAGCACGTCACGTGGGAGATGACCCGCGAGCGCGCGGACCGCGCCTTCTTCGCCGCGCACACCGTCGCGGAGCTCAGCCAGTGGACCGATCACGCCCTCGAGAAGGCCGGCCGGCTCACCGAGCCGATGGTCTACGACCCCGAGACCGACCACTACGTGCCCATCTCGTGGGACGACGCCTTCGGCCTCATCGGTGAGACGCTGCGGAGGCTCGACAGCCCCGATCAGGCGGCGTTCTACACCTCGGGTCGCCTCAGCAACGAGGCATCCTTCCTGTACCAGCTCTTCGCGCGCGAGCTCGGCACCAACAACCTGCCCGACTGCTCGAACATGTGCCACGAGGCATCCGGACGGGCGCTCACCGCCTCGATCGCGACCGGCAAGGGCACGGCGTCTCTCGAGGACTGGGCGCAGTGCGACGCGCTGTTCGTGCTCGGGGTCAACGCCGCCTCGAACGCGCCGCGCATGCTCACGACCCTCGCCGAGGCGGTCGACCGCGGGGCCCAGGTCATCCACGTGAACCCGCTCATCGAGGTCGCCGAGACCCGCACGATCGTGCCGCACGAGATCCTCGACATGGCGCGCTTCAAAGCGACCGACACGAGCACCGGCAACCTGCAGGTGCGTCCGGGTGGCGACCTCGCTCTCATCCGCGGCATGGCGAAGGTCGTGTTCGAGGCGGCCGCGACCGACCCGACGGTGCTCGATCAGGCCTTCCTCGACGCCTACACCACGGGTCTCGACGACTATCGCGCCCTCGTCGAGGCGAGCGGGTGGGACGAGCTCGTCGAGCAGTCGGGGCTGAGTGAGGCCGACATCCGCGGTGCCGCCGAGATCTACCTGGCGTCGGAGCGGACCATCATCAGCTGGTGCCTGGGCGTCAGCCAGCACGAGCACGGCGTCGACACGGTGCGCGAGATCGTCAACCTGCTGCTGCTGAAGGGCAACATCGGCCGGCCCGGCACCGGGCCCGCGCCCGTCCGCGGCCACAGCAACGTGCAGGGCAACCGCACCTGCGGCATCAACCACCACCCGACCGAGGAATGGCTCGCGAAGCTCGACGAGGTGTGCGGCATCCGCTCGCCGCGTGAGCGCGGCCTCGACACCGTGCACACGGTCGCCGGCATGCACTCGGGTGAGGTCAAGGTCTTCGTCGGTATGGGCGGCAACTTCGTGCTCGCCGCGCCCGACACACCGTTCACTGCCGCCGGCATGAGCAGCTGCGAGCTGACCGTGCAGGTGAGCACCAAGCTCAACCGCAGTCACATCGTGCACGGCGAGAAGGCGCTCATCCTGCCGTGCCTCGCCCGCACCGAGACCGACCAGCAGCGCGCGGGGCGCCAGTCGATCTCGATGGAAGACGCGATGAGCTCGGTGCAGCTCTCGCTCGGGGCGCGGCGCCCGGCATCCGCCCACCTGCGCAGCGAGCCCGCGATCATCGCCGGCATCGCCATGGCGACCCTCACCGACACGGTGACGCCGTGGCAGGACTACATCGACGACTACGACCGCATCCGCGATGTGATGGCCCGGGTGCTGCCGGGGTTCGAGGGGTACAACACGCTCGTGCGCCAGCGGTACGGGTTCCGCATTCCGCAGCCCGCGCGCGAGCGCGACTTCCGCACGCCGTCGGGGCGCGCCGAGTTCTCGCACGCGCCGCTGCCGAACGTGATTCCTGAAGAGGCCGATGTGCTCGTGCTGCAGACGATGCGCTCGCACGACCAGTGGAACACCACGATCTACACGAACGACGACCGGTATCGGGGCATCCGGAACATCCGCGAGTTCGTCTTCATGAACCGCAAAGACATGCGCGAGCGGGGAATCGGCGAGGGCGATGTCGTCGACATCGTCGCGACGTCGGTGAAGGACGGTTCGACGCGCTCGGTGCGGGCGTTCCGTGCGCTGGAGTACAACATCCCCCGGGGCAGCGCGGCGGGGTACATGCCCGAGCTCAACGTGCTGATCGGCGTGAACGATTTCAGTGCGCAGAGCGATCAGCCGCTGATGAAGGACATCCGCGTGCGGATCACGCCGAGCGCCGAGCGCGAGGTCGCCTGAGGGCTGTTCGCTCGGGCGGCGGAGCCTCCGCGTCGGATCGCGGGGGTCGGCTGTTCGCTCGGGCGGCGGAGCCTCCGCGTCGGATCGCGGGGGTCGGCTGTTCAGCCGGCGCGGACGCGGAACCAGAGGGTGAGTTCGCGCAGGGCCCGTATGGCCGCCTGCGTGTCGTCGGCGTTCTCCAGGTCGTCGAACGTGTCGCGGAAACCGGGTGGCGGCGGGGTGGGCTCGGCGGAGATCCGCTCGTAGCCCATCGTCCAGTCCGGCAGCTGCCGTTCGGGGGAATACCCGTCGAGCAGCACCCGGATGCCGGTGTGCCGCGGGTCGGCGCGGATGCGGTCGAGCAGGGCGCGCACCGCGGTCTCGGGGCCTTCGAGGAACTGCAGAAACCGACCGCGACGGTAGAGCAGCATGCCGGTGATGTCTTCGTCGACGTTGTTCGCGCGGCTCTGGACGAGCAGGGCTTCCAGATCCTCGGGCATGGCGGGTGAGGTGGCGGTGCTCATATAGATGAGCGAGTACAGATCGGATGCCCCCGATGCGTCGTTCAGGGGGTCGATGAGCGTCACAGCATGCCTCCCGCCGTCGACGCGGAGGTCACCAGCTCCGTCGCCCCCGCCAGCTCGTCGGCTGTGCCGAGAGGGTTGCTGAAGCCGTCGCGGGCCAGGTAGCGGCCGTCGGACGTGCGCTCGACGCACCCGACGAACACTCCGGGAAGGCTGGCGACGTAGAAGCCGGCTTCGACTTGTGCCCAGACCAGTGTCGCGGTCTCACTCATGATTCATCGGCCTCCCGTCCGATCGACCTCACGATACCGATGGGCGCCGACATCCGCGTCGGTATGGACATGGGTGGGGTGGGGTGCTGCCGGCGGAACACCATTGTCGACACTGAGCGGATTCCCTACATTGAGGATGGGCGTAGTGATCCCGCTGGCCGGAGCAATGAGTTGCCCCGGAACGCCGGGAACGTCGAGTTCTTCGAGCGACAGTCGCCTCCGCGTGGTCGAAAGTCGAACAACTCACCCGAATGGAGTGGCAGAAATGATCAAGCCGTTTGAGGTTGTCGTCGCAGCGCTTGCGGTCGTCACCTTCATCGCAAACGCCGTTCTTCTCGGCTCAACACCCCTCAACTACGTGTGTTGGGCGATCGCGATTGTGGCCCTCATTCCCGGGTGCGTGCGTTGGATGCGAGCTCGCGGTGGAAAGCGGCGTCCGCAACCTTCGGGCGACACGGTCGACCCGTTCACGTCACGGTGACGGCGCTATAAGGCGCGCCTGAGTGAACTTGCGGCGGCGTCTTCTCCACGTCGTCGTGTCGGCGTAGCCCGGAACCTCACTCTGACCAGGGCAAAGCAAAACCCCCGCCATGTAGAAGCTAGGCGAGGGTTTCTGGGACCGTTGTAACGACGGTCCTTGTGGCTCCGACGGGCGTCGATCCCGTGACCTCACGATTTTCAGTCGTGCGCTCTACCAACTGAGCTACAGAGCCGCGCGGCATCCGATGAACATCTGCCGCGTCCTACACGAAGGGCCCTGATCTCGAAAGAAAGGGCCCGTCGCTTGGAGCGACCCTGACGGGACTTGAACCCGCGACCTCCGCCGTGACAGGGCGGCACGCTAACCAACTGCGCTACAGGGCCATACGTATTCAATTGTGTGCCGGAGAGTGACCCCAACGGGATTCGAACCCGTGCTACCGCCGTGAAAGGGCGGCGTCCTAGGCCGCTAAACGATGGGGCCGAGCGAACCCGGAGGCTCATTCTTACCGACGCTCAAGCATAAGAGATCCTGCGCCAAATACGAAATCGAGGGCGTGGGGTCCCTCGAACGCCGCGTTGCGGGGAGAGGATGGCGGCGGTCGCGGATGCCATCGAACCCCTTGTCTCTGTGGCGAATGTTGTTAGTGTGACTCGTGGTGTCGGAGTGACTCCGAGCCTCAGGCGTGCGAAAACCCGGGCGCGCGGAAAGAGAGCCAGAACGTGGTGATGGACGAAGCCGGATCCTCAGAGGACTGCGGCTGCGCGCCGAGTGCGCGCGAACTGACGGCGCTGCGCTCGCCCCTGTCGCGGCGCACCGCGCTCGGGCTCGGCGGCCTGGGCGTCGTGGGCCTGGGTGTTCTCGGGTGGAGCTTCGGCTCGACCGCGTTCGCCGCCGACTACCCCTCGTGGGACGACGTGCAGGCGGCAAAAGCCAACGAGTCGGCCAAGGGCGCCGAGATCCAGCGCATCCAGGGGCTGATCTCGAGCTTGCAGGGCGACGTCGCGGCCAAGCAGGCCGAGGCCGAGCGTCTCGCCAACGAGTACGTCGCCGCCCAGATCGCCTACGAGACCGCCGTCGACAAGGCCAACGACCTGCAGGCGCAAGCAGACTCCGAGGCGGCCCGCGCCACCGAGTCGGCGAAGAAGCTCGGCCGCCTGGCCGCGCAGCAGTACCGTGCCGGCGGCGACGATGCGGCGATGGACCTCTTCTTCTCGGGATCCGCCGCGAGCGCCGATGACCTGCTGGCGAAGCTCGGCACGATGGATCGCCTGGTCGCGGCCAACCAGGGCGTCTACGCCGACGCGGTGAGTGCCCGCAACAACGCGCAGAACCTCAGCAACCTGGCCCAGGTCGCCCGTGACGAATGCGACCGCCTGCGCAAAGAGGCCGAGCAGAAGGCCGACGCGGCCCGTGACGCCGCGACTGCTGCCCAGGCCGCGCTCGACGCGCAGAACCAGAATCTCGGCACGCTGCAGGCGCAGCTGGCCGCCCTGCAAGACACCACCGCGAAGACGGTCGCCCAGTACCAGGCGGGCGTCGAGCAGGCGCGCAAAGAAGAAGAGGCACGCCAGGCGGCAGCGGCCGCCGCGCGCGCAGCCGCCGCGGCCGCAGCTGCCGCCAACGCCAATGCCAACAGCGGTGGCGGGGGAGGCGGCGGTGGCGACAACGGCGGGGGCGGCAGCTCGGCCGGCACCGGCGGATCGGGCGGGTCCGGCGGATCGGCCGGCACCGGCGGCTGGGTGCGCCCGGCATCCGGCTACATCAGCTCGTGGTACGGCGTGCGCGGCAGTGTCTGCGGCAACGGCTCGTGCACGAGCAGCGGGCACCGCGGCATCGACTTCGCGACCGGCTGCGGGTCGCCGATCTACGCCGCCGCCTCGGGCACGGTGGTCTGGGCGCAGTACACGGGCGACTGGGGCAACTACGTCAAGGTCGACCACGGCGGCGGCACGCAGACCGCCTACGCCCACATCATGCCGGGCGGCTACAACGTGAACGACGGCCAGTGGGTCAACGCCGGCGATGTCATCGCCTACGTCGGCAGCACGGGCGCGTCGACCGGATGCCACCTGCACTTCGAGGTCTGGATCGACGGCGGCCGCATCGACCCCGCCCCCTACCTGCTCGATCGCGGCATCGACGTCTACTGACGCGAGCGCACCGAGCCCGAAACCACAGAAGAGCGGATGCCCGGAGGCATCCGCTCTTCTCGTTCGACGCGTCGCGTCAGATGGTCTTGGGGGCGTGGCCCTCGCCCTGCGTGGCGGTCTGGGCGCCCTCCTGCTGGAAGCGCTCGAAGGCCTCGCCGACCAGGCGCTCGGCCTCGGCGGCGTCGCCCCACTGGTCGACCTTGACCCACTTGTTCGGCTCGAGGTCCTTGTAGTGCTCGAAGAAGTGACCGATCTCGCCCTTGGTCCACTCGTCGAGGTCGCCGACGTCCTGGATGTGGTCCCAGCGCGGGTCCTTCGCGAGCACGGCGACGACCTTGTCGTCGCCGCCGGCCTCGTCGAGCATCTTCAGCACGGCGACGGGGCGGACCTTCGCCATGACGCCCGGGTACAGGTCGCGGTCGAGCAGCAGCAGCACGTCGAGCGGGTCGCCGTCTTCACCCAGAGTGTCTTCGAAGAAGCCGTAGTTGGCGGGGTAGCCCATCGGCGTGAACAGCACGCGGTCCAGGAACACGCGACCCGTGCCGTGGTCGACCTCGTACTTCACGCGGCTGCCGCGCGGGATCTCGATGACGGCGTCGTATGCGCCCATGCTGGTGCTCCTTCGGAGAGTCTGGTGGATTCCGCGCATCAGCCTAGTCGGGGCACACACGCGCGAGGGATAGCGTGGATGCCGTGGAGCACCGTCCGAGCCTCGATCCCGCTGTCGCCGAGATCCGCCGAGCGGTGCGCGAATCGCTCTCGACGATCACCGGCCCTGTGCTGGTCGGGCTCTCCGGCGGAGCGGATTCTCTGGCTCTGGTCGCGGCCGTCGCGTTCGAGGCTCCCAAGGTCGGCGTCGTCGTCACCGCGACGGTGATCGACCACGGACTGCAGCCCGGATCGGACCGAGTCGCCGCCCGCGCCGCGGCGGTATCCGAATCGCTCGGCGTGCCGGCGCGCGTCGTGCAGGTCGATGTCGGCCTCGACGGCGGCCCCGAAGCCGCGGCCCGCGACGCCCGCCGTCGCGCGCTCCTCGATGCCGCACGCACGGCGGGGGCCGAAGCCGTGCTGCTCGCTCACACCCTCGACGACCAGGCCGAGACCGTGCTCATCGGCCTCGCCCGCGGCTCGGGTGCGGCGAGCCTCGGCGCGATGGCCCCCGACCGGGTCGAGGAGGGCATCCGGATCATCCGCCCGCTCCTCGAGGTGCGCCGCACGCAGACCCGCGCCGCCTGCGCCGCGCAGGGGCTGCCGGTGTGGGAAGACCCCCACAACCTCGATCGCCGCTTTCTTCGGGTGCGCGTGCGCCAAGACGTCATGCCGGTGCTCGAAGCCGAGCTCGGCCCCGGCGTCGCCGATGCCCTCGCCCGCACGAGCGACCAGCTGCGGGAAGATGCGGCTGCCTTCACCGAGATGATCGACGAGACGATCGAAGACATCGTCGAGCATGCCGAGGCGGGCATCGCGGTGTCGGTCGCCGCGCTCGCCGCCAACCCGCCGGCGCTCCGCCACCGCATCATCCGCCACGTCGTCGCGAGCGAGTTCGGCGTGAGTCTCACCCGCGCCCAGACCCTCGAAGTCGCACGCCTCGTGACCGACTGGCGGGGCCAGGGGCCGATCGACCTTCCCGGATGCCGCGCCGCGCGCCTCGGCGCTCGGCTGGAGTTCACCGCGGCGGCCGGGTCGACGGACAGTGGCCCGCGTCGAGACGAGCGCACATGACGACGCGACGCCTGCTCGTCCTCGCCGCGGTCACCGCGGCATCCCTCGCTCTGGGAGGGTGCGCGTCCACCCCGCCGCAGAGCCGGCTCGACGACTACCGCGGTCAGGCCGAGCGACTGAGTGGCGAGCTCATCGCCGCGATCCCCGCCGAGCTGGCGGGCTCGACCGGAGTGCTCAACTCGCGCATGACTCTCGGAGCCGACATCTCTTCGCACGAGGGGGGCGGGAGCGCCCGCGTGGTGGAGCGTCGACCAATCGGTGACCCCCGCTCCCGTCGCGAACGCCGCCAAGGACGCGGCGGCGGCGATCGCGGCTCACCTCACCGCCGACGGGTGGACGGAGAAGCTCGTACGCTCCGATGACGAGCGCACGGTGGGCGGGTTTCGCAAGGACGGCTGGTACACCGACATCGCCTGGTACGCCACCGTCGCGGGCAAGGCCGAAGCGCTCGACCTCGCGATCGTGAGCCCCGAGACGGTGCGCGGCGACCATTGAGGCGCGCCATCGCTGACACCGGGGCGCATCGGCCCCCGGCGTGCACGCCCGGATACGTGAAGATCACATGATGACGAGACGTGTGTGGGCAGCCGTCGCGCTGCTGAGCGTGCTGATGCTGGGCATCCGTCGCCTAGCATCGAGTTATGCGCGCAGCCGACATCGCTGATCAGCTCACGACCGTCCTCGTCACCGAGGAGGAGATCCACGAGAAGCTGGCCGAACTGGCCGCGCGGGTGGAGTCCGACTACGAAGGCAAGGACCTCCTGCTCATCGGCGTGCTGAAGGGCGCCGTCATGGTGATGGCCGACTTCTCCCGCCGCCTCCACCGCGACGTCGTGATCGACTGGATGGCGGTTTCGTCGTACGGCGCGGGAACGAAGTCCAGCGGTGTCGTGCAGATCCGCAAAGACCTCGACACCGACCTGCACGGCAAGCACGTGCTCATCGTCGAGGACATCATCGACTCGGGGCTGACGCTCAGCTGGCTGCTCGAGAACTTCGCCTCGCGCGGTGCAGCCTCGATCGAGATCCTCGCCCTGCTGCGCAAACCCGAAGCGGCGAAGGTCGAGATCGACTGCCGCTACGTCGGTTTCGACATCCCGACCGACTTCGTCGTGGGCTACGGACTCGACTACGACGAGCGCTACCGCAACCTGCGCGACGTCGCCGTTCTCGCCCCGCACGTGTACAGCTGAGAACTCCTTCCGGCGCGGCATCCGACGGCCCGGCGTTCCGGGTTCGCCTGTGGCGAATGCACAGACGAGGCATAGTCCCGGCGAGGTAGCCTGAGCGGACCATGGATTTCAAGAAGCTCGCACGCAACCCGTTCGTTTACGTGTTGCTGATCGGCGCCCTCCTGATCGCCGGCATGACGCTCATCTCGTCGCTCACCGGCGCGAAGCAGATCACGACGCAAGAGGGCATGACGCTGCTCAAAGAGGGGTCCGTCACCGAGGTGACCACCACCGACGGCGACCAGCGCGTCGACATGACCCTGTCGAAGCCCTACGAGGGCGCGACGCAGGTGCAGTTCTACTACGTGGGAGCCCGTTCGCAGGAGGTCGTCTCGGCCATCGATGCCGCGAACCCCAAGGACGGCTTCAACGACGTCGTGCCGCGCACGACCTTCTTCGAGAGCATGATCTCGCTCCTGCTGCCGCTGCTGCTGCTCGGCCTGCTCTTCTGGTTCTTCTTCTCGGCCGCCCAGGGCGGCAACAGCAAGGTCATGCAGTTCGGCAAGTCGCGCGCCAAGCTCGTCACGAAAGAGACCCCGACGGTCACCTTCGCCGACGTCGCCGGCGCCGACGAGGCGATCGAAGAGATGCAGGAGATCAAGGACTTCCTGAAGGACCCGGCCAAGTTCCAGGCCGTCGGTGCCCGCATCCCCAAAGGCGTGCTGCTGTACGGCCCTCCCGGAACCGGCAAGACCCTGCTCGCCCGCGCCGTCGCCGGTGAGGCGGGCGTCCCCTTCTACTCGATCTCGGGTTCGGACTTCGTCGAGATGTTCGTCGGCGTCGGCGCGAGCCGCGTACGCGACCTGTTCACGCAGGCCAAGGAGAACGCCCCCGCGATCATCTTCATCGACGAGATCGATGCCGTCGGCCGTCACCGCGGCGCCGGCATGGGTGGCGGTCACGACGAGCGCGAGCAGACGCTGAACCAGATGCTCGTCGAGATGGACGGCTTCGACCCCAAGGTCTCGGTGCTCGTCATCGCGGCGACCAACCGCCCCGACATCCTCGACCCGGCTCTGCTGCGCCCCGGCCGCTTCGACCGTCAGATCGGTGTGGATGCCCCGGATCTGAAGGGCCGTCAGAAGATCCTCGAGGTGCACGGCCGCGGAAAGCCGCTCTCGTCGTCGGTCGACCTGTCGGTGATCGCCCGCAAGACCCCCGGCTTCACCGGCGCCGATCTCGCCAACGTGCTGAACGAGGCGGCCCTGCTCACGGCGCGCTCGAACGCGCAGCTGATCGACATGCGCGCCCTCGACGAGGCCATCGACCGCGTCATCGCCGGCCCCCAGCGTCGCACGCGCGTGATGAAGGACCGCGAGAAGCTCATCACCGCGTACCACGAGGGCGGTCACGCGCTCGCCGCCGCGGCCATGAACAACACCGACCCCGTGACGAAGGTCACGATTCTGCCCCGCGGCAAGGCCCTCGGATACACGATGGTGCTGCCCCTCGAGGACAAGTACTCCGTGACGCGCAATGAGCTGCAGGATCAGCTCACCTACGCGATGGGCGGACGTGTCGCCGAGGAGATCGTCTTCCACGATCCGACGACCGGGGCATCCAACGACATCGAGAAGGCCACCGGCATCGCCCGCAAGATGGTCACCGAGTACGGCATGACGACCGATGTCGGCCCCGTCAAGCTCGGCGGATCGTCGGGTGAGGTCTTCATGGGCCGCGACATGGGCCACGGCCGCGACTTCAGCGAGCGCATCGCCGAGCGCGTCGACCAGCAGGTGCGCCTGCTCATCGAACAGGCGCACAACGAGGCGTACGAGGTCATCAACGCGAACCGCGACGTGCTCGACAAGCTTGCTCTCGCGCTCCTCGAGAAGGAGACGCTCGACCACCTCGAGCTCGCCGAGATCTTCCGCGATGTCAAGAGGCTGCCCCCGCGCCCGCAGTGGCTCTCGAGCAGCGACCGCCCCGTCTCGACGCTGCCGCCGGTCGAGGTGCCGCGCCGTCAGGGCGAGGCCGGGCTCGCGGCATCCACCGCCGTGACGACCGAGCAAGCCGCCGAGAAGGCTCCCGCACGGCGTCAGGCGGGTCAGGCGCGACCTGCCACGGCCTGAGGACGCTGTGGCCGTCGATCGTGACCGCATCGCCGCCGCCGTTCGCGAGATCCTCGCCGCGATCGGGGAGGATCCCGAGCGTCCGGGCCTGAAGGCGACGCCGCAGCGTGTCGCGGATGCCTACGCCGAGTTCTTCGCCGGAGTCGGTGAAGATGCCGGGGCGCCGCTCGCGCACACGATCTCCGTGTCGCGCGGGCCGGCCCCCGATACGCTCCCGTCCGGCGCGGTGCTGCTGCGTGACATCCGCTTCCGGTCGGTGTGCGAGCACCACCTGCTGCCGTTCGCCGGGTTCGCCCATGTCGCCTACCTGCCCGGCGAGCAGGTCGTCGGGCTCGGCGCGTTGCCGCGAGTCGTCGACATCCTCGCCGCGCGCCCGCAGGTGCAGGAGCGGCTCGGGGAGCAGATCGCCGACACGATCGCGGGATCGCTCGATACCCGCGGCGTCATCGTGGTGCTCTCGGCGCGCCACGAATGCGTCACGATGCGCGGCGGTCGCCAGCCCGATGCCGCGACCATCACGATCGCCGCGCGCGGAGAGCTCGCCGAACCGGCGGCGCGCGCCGAGATCATGATGCTCCTCACCGGCTCGGGCTCGGGCGCGGGCCTGGGAGCCTGAAATGACCGTCATCATGGGCATCGTCAACGTCACGCCCGACTCGTTCAGCGACGGCGGACGCTACCTCGACACGGATGCCGCCGTCGCGCACGGTCTCGCCCTGCACGCCGCGGGGGCCGCGATCCTCGACGTCGGCGGGGAGTCGACCCGGCCCGGCGCGGCGCGGGTCGTCGCCGCGACGGAGCAGGAGCGCGTGCTGCCGGTCGTCGCCGCCCTCACCGCGGCGGGAGCGGTCGTGAGCATCGACACGATGAGTGCGGAGACCGCCGCCGCCGCCGTCGCTGCCGGGGCCCGCATCGTCAACGACGTGTCGGGCGGCCTCGCCGACCCCGAGATGCTGGGCGTCGTCGCGGCATCCGGCGCCGACGTCGTGCTGCAGCACTGGCGCGGCCCGTCCGCCGAGATGTACGCCCAGGCGCACTATGCCGACCTCGCGGCCGAGCTCACCGGCGAGCTCGAGGCGCGTGTGCGTGCCGCCGCGGCGGCCGGGATCTCGCCCGCCCGGATCATCCTCGATCCGGGCATCGGATTCGGCAAGCGCGGCGGCCAGAACTGGCAGGCGCTGCGCGCACTCGACCGGATCGTCTCGATCGGGCCGCGCGTGCTCGTCGGCACGAGCCGCAAACGCTTCCTCGCCGAGACCCTCGCCGCCGCGTCTAGTGCGGCTTCTGCCGCCGCCGCGCCGGCCGCTCCTGGTGCGGTTTCTGCCGCCGCCGCTTCTGCCGCTGCGGAGTCCCCGCGAAACCTCGCGTATGTACCGTTAGACGCCGAAAAAGCGTACATAGGGGAGGTCTCGCGGGGATCGGTGAGCCGGGTGGATGAGGTCGACGAGGGGCGGCGCGATCTGGCGACCGCCGTCACGAGTGTGCTGGCGACACAGGCAGGTGCCTGGGGAGTGCGCGTGCACGACGTGTCCGCGACGCGCGATGCGCTGGCGGTGCTGCGGGCCTGGGACCGAGGAGGATGCTGAGAGTGGATGCCACCGACGAGATCGTGCTGACGGGCGTGCGTGCCTTCGGGCACCACGGCGTCTACGCGCACGAGCGCCGCGACGGGCAGGAGTTCGTGGTCGACCTCACGCTGTCGGTCGACACGCGTCGCGCGGCCGAGACCGACGAGGTCACCGACACGATCCACTACGGCGAGGTCGCCGAACGCGTCGTCGAGCTCGTCGGTGCCGAACCGGTGAACCTGCTCGAACGCCTGGCCGCGCGGATCGCCGACGACCTGCTGACACGCGACGGCGTCGCCGCTGTCACCGTGACGGTGCACAAGCCCGCCGCGCCGATCCCCGTGCCCTTCGCCGACGTCGCCGTCACCATCCGCCGCACCGCACCGCATGCCTCGATGCCGGGAGGCGCCGCGTGAACCGTCGGCTCGCCCAGGGTATCGGCGCCGAGCCGCCCACCCCCACGACGCCCGAGACCACCGCCGTCGTCGCGATCGGTGCGAACCTCGGCGATCGCGCTGCGACGATCGACGAGGCACTGCGCGACCTCGCCCGCCTGCCGCTCACGACCGACATCCGGGCGGCGGCGCCCATCGAGACGGTCGCCCTGACGCTCGACGGGCCGGATGCCTCCGCCCCCGCCTACCTCAACACGGTCGCCCTGCTGACGACCCGCCTCGCTCCGAGCGTCCTGCTGGCGTATCTGCACGCGATCGAGCGGCGGCACGGGCGGGCACCGCGGGGAGCGGATCAGCCGCGCTGGCAGGACCGCACTCTCGACCTCGATCTGATCGCGTACGGCGACGTCCGCAGCACCGATCCCGCGTTGCAGCTGCCGCATCCGCGCGCCGCGGAGCGCGACTTCGTGCTCGCCCCGTGGCTCGTCGTCGACCCGGATGCCGTGCTGCCGGGCGCCGGGCGTGTGGCGGATCTCCTCGCGCACCTCCGGACGGACGCCGACGCATGAGACGCACCCGACCCAGTGTCCTCATCATCGCGGCGGTGCTCGGCGCCGTCGTCGGCTTCGGCGTCGATCAGCTGCTGACGAGTGCTGGCCGAGCGACGTTCACCCCCTCGCTCCTGCTCCCGGTGCTGCTCGTCCTGCTCGCCGCGGCGACCGTGCTGCTGGCCCTGCCCATCCGCCGTGCGATCACCGGGCGCGACCGTACCCCGGTCGATCCGTTCCGCGCCGTGCGCGTCGCGATGCTCGCCAAGGCATCCAGCCTCGTCGGCGCGATCATGGCCGGTCTGTCCGCCGGTCTGCTGGCCTTCCTGCTCACGCGTCCGGTCGCCCCCGTAGGCTCGGTGGTAGCCGTTGTCACGACGCTTGTCTCGAGCCTCGTGCTCCTGGCCGCGGCCCTCGTGGCCGAGCACCTGTGCACCATCCGGAAGGACGACGATGACGAACACGCCGAACCCGACGGGCCTCCCGAGCCGGGACTCGGGCTCTCCCACCGCGACTGACCCCGCTCCGACCGGCCCCACCGCGATGGACGCGGCTGCGGTGCAGCCGCCCGCCGACGAGGTGCTCGACGCGGGAACCTACGACCGGCTGCGCGAGCCGCGCAGCGAGAATCGGCTGCCGCTCGGCGACGGGGTCTGGCACCAGATCTCACCGAGGTACGTCACGGTGCAGCTGATCTCCACCGGGGCGGTCCTCGTCCTCGCCGTCGCAGCCGCACTCGTGGTGTGGTTCGTGACCGGGATGCCGTGGCCGCTGATCCCCGGCGGTGTCGTCGCCATCATCTGCCTCTGGACCCTCGCGATCCTCCCGCGGCAGGCACGCGCCTACGGCTATCAGCTGCGCACCGACGACCTGGTCTTTCGTCGTGGCATCCTCTGGCAGCGCATGGTCGCCGTCCCGTACGGGCGGATGCAGCTCGTCGACATCACCCACGGGCCGCTCGACCGCGGATTCGGCATCGCCCAGCTCAAGCTCGTGACGGCGGCCGCGACGACCGGCGTCACGATCCCCGGGCTGCGTCAGGATGCCGCGGAGCGGCTGCGCGACACTCTCATCGCCGTCGCCGAGACCCGGCGGACCGGCCTGTGAGCGACTCCGACAGCACTCCTCACGAGTCCGGCCCGGCCCCAGGGAGCGCGCCTCTCGCGCCGACCGCCGTCGCCGACGTCCGCTCTCCGCTGAGCGACGGCGAGTGGCATCGCCTGCACCCGCTCACGCCGGTGCTGCGCGGCGGGCTCTTCCTCATCGTCGTGATCGGGTTCGTCGTCGCCAACCTGCGCGACCGGCTCGTCGTCCTCTTCTTTCCCGGGCTCGGCGAGTGGGAGAGGTACGAGGGCGATCCCGTCGACTACGTCTGGGAGAACAATCTCTGGCTCGTCGCCGGCCTCGTCGTCCTCGGTGCGCTGCTGATCCTGCTCGGAGTGTTCTGGCTCTCGTGGCGATTCCACACGTTCCGCATCACCGGCGACGACGTCGAGGTGCGCAGCGGCGTGCTGTTCCGCACCCATCGGCGCGCGCCCCTCGACCGCGTGCAGGGGGTGAACCTCACCCGGCCGATGGTCGCGCGCCTGCTCGGCACGGCGAAGCTCGAGGTGGTCGGGGCGGGCCTCGACGCCAACGTCAAGCTGGAGTACCTGTCCACCGCGAACGCCGAGGCCGTGCGTGCCGACATCCTGCGCCTGGCCTCCGGGCGCCGGCTCGCCGAGGCGCAGGCCGCGGAGCGCCGCGGCGGGCCTCGCGTGCGTGCCGCCGCAGGCGTGGTCTCGGCCGGACTCACCGGCCTCATCGAGGGCGTCGACACCGAGGCCGCCGAACCGGCATCCGTCGTGCACATCCCGCCGGGCCGGCTGATCGCCTCGCATCTGCTGTCGAGCTCGACCCTGTGGATGCTGGGGCTCATCGCCGCGGTCATCGCGGGTGCCGTCTTCGGCACGCCCTGGGTGCTCTTCTCGATCGTTCCCACGGTGATCGCGTTCGGCGCGTACTGGTTCCGTTCCATCACGCGGTCCCTGCGCTATTCGATCGCCCCCACCGCGTCGGGTGTGCGCATCACGTTCGGACTGTTCACGACCATCACCGAGACCCTGCCGCCGGGGCGTGTGCACGCGTACGAGATCCATCAGCCGCTGATGTGGCGGCCGTTCGGGTGGTGGTCGATCCGGGTCAACCGCATGTCGGGCCGCTCGGCGACCGATTCGCAGTCGCTGCAGTTCGCCGAGGTACTTCCGGTCGGTACCCGCGCCGACGTCGAACGTGTGCTCGGGCTCTTCCTCAGCGGTCTCACCGAGGCCGAGATCGACACCCTCGCCACCGACGGGATGCTGGCGCTGCGCCGCCGCACCGACGACGACCCGTTCACCGCGACGCCGCGACGCGCACGCTGGCTGCGCCCGCTGTCGTGGCGTCGCAACGGACTGTTGCTGACCCCGCGCGCCCTGTTGCTGCGCCGAGGTGCCATTCGGCGGGGGCTCGTTCTTCTGCCTCTCGCCCGACTGCAGTCGGTGCGGATCTCGCAGGGGCCGCTCGATCGGGCCCTGCGCGTCGCGAACCTCACCGGCCACACCGTGATCGGACGCGTGTCGGGCGGACTCGGGATCATCGACCGCGACGACGCGCTCGCGGTCTGGAACGACATCGAGGCATCCGTCATCGACGCGGCTGCCCGCGACCGGTCGCACCGGTGGGAGGAGAGCGAACGATGAGCGCCGCGAGCAGACTGGGCGTCGGGATCATCGGAGCCGGGCGGGTGGGGCCGGTCGTCGGCGCCGCACTGGCCGGCGCGGGGCACGCGCTGACGGGGATCACGGCGGGTTCCGACCCCGATCGGGTCGAGGCCATCCTCCCCGGTATCCCGGTGCTGGCGGCCGATGAGATCGTCCGCCGCAGCGAGCTGGTGATCCTCGCGTTGCCGAGCGAGGAGCTGGGCGGCGTCGTCGCGGGCCTGGCGGAGCTCGGCGCGTGGCAGGTGGGCCAGCTGGTGCTGCACACCGCGCCCGGCTTCGGCGTCGAGGTGCTCGCGCCGGCGGCATCCCGCGGAGCCATTCCGCTCGCCGTGCATCCCGCGATCGCGTTCACCGGGACCTCGATCGATGTGCGACAGCTGCACGACGCGTTCGCCGCGGTGACGGCGCCCGCGGCGGTGCTGCCGATCGCGCAGGCGCTCGCCGTCGAGCTCGGCTGCGAGCCGGTCGTCATCGCCGAGGCCGACCGGCCGGCGTACGGCGAGGCGATCGCGACCGCCACGGAGTTCTCGGCCTCGGTCGTCCGCCAGTCGACGTCGCTGCTGCGCGACGTCGGCGTGACCGCCCCCGGGCGGTATCTGTCGACGCTCGTGCACTCCGCCGTCGATCGGGCGCTGCAGGACGGCGGCGCCGAGCCCGACCTCGAGCTCTGACCGACCGGGGCGTACGCGCCGGTCAGACCGCCGTCTCGGGCGACACGTCGATCGCTTGCACGATCGGGGTCGAGAGGCCCATGAGATGCACGGAGCACACGAGCGCTCCCCGCGCAGTCGGGATCCGCCAGCGCAGCGTCGACGCCTCGGGGGCGGCGACCACGCGTGCGTCGAGGGTCGGCGGATCCGTCAGCGGCGCGCCCACGCTCTCGATCAGTGCGCGCAGCCGGTCATCACGCACCTTCGTCGGGATGTCGCGCAGCACGTTCCGGGCGAGGGGGATCGGCAGGTCGGCGAACGAGGCTCCGTGTCGGATGGCCTCGTCGATCGCTCCCGCGGCGCGCCGCGTCTGCGGCCAGACGATGGCGCCCACCGCGGGGGCATCGCGTGCGCTCAACAGGGCATCGAGGGCGGACGCGGTGACCTGCCATGCGGGGAATGCGTCGGAGTTGCCGAAGGCGACCACACCGAACCGTGACTCGGGGTGCCAGCGCATGTGCGCGGCGAACCCCGGCAGGCCCCCGGAGTGGCCGACCGTCACGCCGTGCACGTCGTCGTGCTCGACCACGAGGCCGTAGCCGTATCCGGTCGCCAGCAGGGGACGGTCCCCGAACCGGGTGATGCGCGCGGGGTTGACGGTGTGGACGCGCTGCATCTCACGACGTGAGCGGCGGCTGAGCACAGCGTCCGCTTCGGGCGACCCCGTGGCGCCGGCGTCCTCGAACGCGGATGCCAGGAAGCCGACCCACCGGCCGATGTCGTCCACCGTGGAGAACAGGCTGCCGATGCAGGCCAGTGCGCCCGACCCGACGTACGGCTCGGGCGCGAACGTCGCTCCGTCATCGAAGGTGCGAAAACCTGCAGCGAGATCCGCCCCGGCGGGGAACGCCGCAGCATCCCACCGGGTGTCGGAAAGCCCGAGAGGAACCAGGATCCGCTCACTGACGACCTGCTCGACAGGTCGACCCTCGACTGCCTCGATGACACGGCCGACGAGCGACATTCCCACGTTGGAGTACTGGTAGCGCTCGCCGGGGGCGGCCGAGAGCTGCAGGCCCGCGGCGATGAGCGCACCGATCTCCTCTCGACTCGCGCCGAGGTGCTCGTCGCCCCACGGGTTGTCTTCGGGAAGGCCCGACCGATTGGAGAGCAGATCGTCGAGGGCGATCTCGACGGGCGCGCCGCGCAGACGGGTCGCGGACATCTCGGGGAGGTACGCGGTCAGGGGAGCGTGCAGATCCAGCCGACCCTCGTCCCGGAGCGACAGCGCGGTCGCGGCGAGAAAGCTCTTCGTGATCGACGCGACGCGGAAGACGCTCCCGCGGGCGGTGGAGCCGCCGTCGCGCCGCAGCTCGCCGAACGGATGCACGGCGATGACCGATCCGTCCCGCACGACCGCCGCGATCCCGCCGATCGCGAGGCGGCGGACATCCTCCGAGAGCGCCTGCTCCAAGACGGACCCGAACGAGGCATCCTCCGTCACGCCGTGCCTCCCGGGGCACCGGCATCGGCAGGATCCTGCGAGTTGAGCGACGCCTCCCGGCGCACGTCCGCGGCGAATCCCGCGACGAGCGCCCGGCTGGCGCGCGTGCTCTCGGCTTCGACCGCTTGCGCGCCGGCGAACACCACGGCGAGGGGTTCGTCGCCAGGGGCGGGCGTGGTCGGCTCCTCCCAGCCGAGCAGGTCGTCGGCACCGACCTCAGGGTGGAACTGCAGGCCGCGCACGTTCTCGCCCAGGCGGAAGGCCTGGTTCGCGACGGCACGGCTCGACGCGAGCAGCACCGCTCCGGGAGGGAGTCGCGTGATCATGTCCTGATGGTTCTCGATCATGTGCGCGCTCGTGCCGAGGCCGCCGATGACCGCGTCGGTGCGCCCTGCGGCGGTCGGGAGGATCTCGGTCGCCCCGCGTTCCTTCGGTCCGGTGTCGGCTGCGACCTCGCCGCCGCCGACGTGCGCCAGGATCTGGCCGCCGAGGCAGATGCCGAGGGTGGGGATGTCGCCGTCGATCGCCTGACGGGCGAGTGCGCGCTCCGCGGCGAGCCACGGGCCCGCCGCGTCGTCGTCGGGCATGAGTCCGCCGCCGAGCATCACCAGGCCGTCGAATCCCTCGAGGCTCGAGGGAAGACCGCCGGCGCCGAGCATGACCTCGGGGTCGAGGCCCTCGTCGCGCAGCCACCCGCTCAATCGGCGCGGGCCGGAGGGCTTCGCATTCTGGACCACCAGGACCCGGGGGCGTCGGGTGGTGCCCTCGCCCGCGGCCGTGAGGTCGACGGCGGGGCGGATGCCGACCGGCTCGCCCGCCGTTCCGGCGAGGAAGGTGCGGTAGTCCTCGTCGACGACGCCGAGCACCCGCAGGATGTTGCCGTGCGTCAGCGCGTCGAGATCGTCGGACGTCCACCCCCGGCGAGCCAGCTCGTCCACCAACGCCGGGTAGCCTGCGACATCGTCGAGTCCGGCGGGCATGGCATCCGTGCCGTCGTAGTCGCCGCCGAGCCCGACCGCCGAGATCCCGGCGATGGCACGTACGTGCTCGACGTGGTCGGCCACGGCCGCCACATCGACGACGGGAGCCGGTCCGACCTCGCCCGCCTCGACCCAGGCGCGTCGCTCGGGGGAGAGGAAGGAGGGGACGAAGGTCACCATCACGACCCCGCCGGAAGCTCCGATGCGGGCCAGGACGTCGTCGGGTACATTCCGGGGGTGCCCGCACACCGCGTGCGCGCCGGAGTGGCTGACGATGACCGGGCGCACGGAGGTGTCGAGGGCGTCGCGCATGGTGTCGGGCGACACGTGGGCGAGATCGACCAGCATCCCGATGCGGTTCATCTCACGCACCACGTCACGACCGAACGGTGTGAGGCCGCCGTGCCGGGCCGCGTCGGTCGCCGAATCCGCCCAAGCGATCGTGCGCGACCACGTCAGGGTGAGATAGCGCGCGCCCAATCGGGCATACTGCCGCAGCACACCGAGCGACCCGTCGATCTGTGCGCCGCCCTCGACGCCGATGAGCGAGCCGATGCGTCCCCGCTTCATCGCGGCGCGCAGGTCCGAGGCCGTCGGCGCCCAGGCGAGGTGATCGGGATGAGCGTCGACGAGGCGGCGCACAAGGTCGATCTGCTCCAGGGTCGCCGTGACCTGCTCGGCACCGCGCAACGTCGGGTCGACCCACACCGACCAGAACTGGCCGCCGACGCCGCCACGGCGCAGTCGCGGGATGTCGGTGTGCAGGTCGGGCAGGGCGGATGCCACGCCCGCGACCCGGGAGCCGTGAGAGCTGCGCAGCGCCCACGGCAGATCGTTGTGTCCGTCGATCACGAGGTGCATGCCGTCAGGCCTTCCGTGCGTCCAGTCCCGTCGCGATGAGCGCGGTGATGTCGTCATCCGTCGATCGTTCCACGCCGTCCAGGTGCGACACGGCGGCCGCGCCCCGTGTCGACGAGCACAGCCACAGAGCGTCGGCGTCACGGAGCTCGTCGACGGTGACCGTTCGGACCGCCGTCGCGTGCCCCGCTGCGGCGAGGACTACGAAGGCATCGTGCTGCGTCGTGCCGGGAAGGATGCCGAGGTCGACCGGCGGGGTGACGAACGTGTCGCCGACACGGGCGATCACCGTCGAGTTCGGGCCTTCGAGGACCAGCCCGTCGGTGGAGACGAACACCACATCGTCCGCTCCGCGACGCCGGGCTTCGCGCAGCGCCGCCATGTTCAGGGCGTATGAGAGGGTCTTCGCCCCCTGCAGCAGCCAGGGCGAGGTCTGCGCGACATCGGAGCGGTAGCCGCGATCGAGGGTCACGACCCGGATCGGACCGGCCTGTCGCGGGGGCGACACGAAACCGAGGACCCAGCCCATCGTCGCGTTCTCTCCGGCCTCGTCGCCGCGGGACAGGACGTACTTGATCGCCGCTCGCGGGTGGGCTCGCATCCGATCAGCGGCGGCCTGGATCACCGCCTCCCACGCGTCGAGGTCGGGCGCGGGCAGGTCGAGCATGCGTGCCGACCGGGCGAATCGATCGAGGTGGGCCCGCATCGCCTGCGGTACGCCGTGCACGACCACGATCGTCTCGAAGATCCCGTCGCCGCGGGTGGCGGCGAGCTGGGTGACGGTCAGGGCGGGATCGTGGGGGGAGACCTCGATCGGGGCGGCGGCGGTCGCGTCGACGAGGAACAGGACGTCGGGGGTCATGGCTCTTTCCGTGGAGTGAGGGGCTCAGCGCAGTGCGGCGTCGACCTCGACGAGGTCGACCGTGTGCTCCCGGATGCAGGCGAGGTCGATCTCGTGCCCGAGCCCGGGGGTGGTGGGAACCTGCACGCGACCGTCGACGGCGATCACGGGAGGAAGGATGACATCGCGCGCGTAGTACTTGTCCGATCCCGACACGTCGGAGGGCAGGGTGAATCCGGGCAGCGACGACAGGGCGACGTTCGCGGCGCGACCGATGCCGAATTCGTGCATGCCGCCGCACCAGACCGGGACGCCCGCGTCGCGGGCGAGGTCGTGCGCTGCGCGTGCCACGCTCAGACCGCCCATGCGGGAGACCTTCACGTTGAGGATTCGTCCGGCCCCGGTGAGGAGCATGGTGCGCAGGTCATCGAGGGTCTCGACGCTCTCATCGAGGCAGACGGGGGTGTCGATACTGCTCTGCAGGCGCGCGTGCGTGGCGAAGGCGCGGGGCGCGAACGGCTGCTCGATCATGGTGAGCCGCTGCGTGTCGAGCGCGGTCATCACGGCGAACGACTCGTCGCAGTCGGGGTAGGCGCCGTTGGCGTCGACGTGCACATCGAGGTCGGGGTATTCCGCTCGCACGGCGCGGACGGGCTCGACGTCCCAGCCGGGCGCGATCTTCAGCTTGACTCGGCGGTACCCCGCGCCGACGTGGGTGGCGACCTGTTCGAGCAGTGCGGGAATGGTCGGTTCGATGCCGAGTGAGACCCCCGCGTCCACGCGTGTGCGCGTGCCGCCCAGGGCCGCGGCCAGTGGCTGTGCGCCCGCGCGGGCGAAGAGGTCCCACGCGGCGATCGAGAATCCGGCCTTCGCGAACTCGTTGCCGCGGATCCGCGCCCACGTTGCTTCGAGCTCGGCGGGTGTGTCCCACGACGCGCCCAGCACGGCCGGTGCGAGGTAGCGTTCGGCGATGAGAAGAGCGGTCTCGGTCGTCTCCGAGCCGTAGTAGGGATCGGCCGGTGAGGCGATCTCGCCCCAGCCGGTGAGGCCGGACTCGTCGGTGAGTTCGACGAGCACGTGCTCCAGGGAGCTCTTTCGGTGCGAGCTCGTCTGGAACTCGTGCACGAGGGGCAGCAGCACGCGGTGCAGCCGTACGCGGTCGACTCTCATGGCGTCGTCTCCGTTCCCGCGGGGAAGTGGTCGTCGGGGTGGTACAGGTCCAGATCGGCCGCGATCACGTCGCGTGCCGCGAGACGTCGGCGGGCACCCTTCGCGCTGGCCGCGGTGAGAGTGCTGAGCAGATGGCATACCGCGGCGACCGAGGTCGGCGAGTCCGACGAGGATGCGGAGTGGGTGTGCACCGGCAGAAGCACCGTCGCCGCCGCCGCGAGCGGTGCATCGACTGTGTCTGTGATGACGATGACCTCGCCGCCTGCGCGGCGGAAGAGTTCACCGAACCGCACTGTCTCTTCGCGGTAGCGGCGCATGCTGAACGCGATCAGCACATCGGATGCCCGCACGTCGCTGAGCACGGTGAGGTCGGTGAGGCTGCGCCCGTCGACGACGAACACGTTCGACAGTGTGGTGGCCAGATCCGCGCCGAGCAGCTCGGCGTAGGCGGCGCTCTTGCCCCGGCCTGTCAGATACCGCCGGCGTGCACCGAGGATCAGGCCCGCCGCGCGCGACACATCGCCGCTGGATGCCAGTTCGGCGAACGTCAGCGCGAGTGAACGGCTCTCGGTGTCGATCACGCGGGCGAGCAGCGCTTCGGCCGACACGTTCGTGCGGAACCTGTCGCCGTACCTGTCTCCGGGCGACCGGAGGCGGCGATCGCGGGACTCCACACTGTCGTCGCTCATGGGGTCTCCCCTTCTGTCGTCGGCACGGCGAGATAGGCGCTGGTCGCTTCGTCGATGCGGGTGCAGGTCACGAGGATCCGGCCGTTCATGGCCTCTGCGAGAGCGAGGCGGGCCCGGTCGGCGACGGGGTCCGCGCCGACGGAGGGAGCGCTCGGGATCGCGATCCAGCACGCCCCGTCACCCAGTCCGTCCGCGTCGACCACGGCGCCGGGCCGCCCCGCCAGCGTCGCCGGCGCGTGCGCGCGCCGGTACGCCTGATGAGGGTCATCGGTCCGTGAGAGGTTCCAGTCCACGACGAGGCGGTCCGACCCCGGGCGGTCGTAGAAGTCACGTTCGTACCGGATGCCCTCGGCGCCCAGGGTCACGAGATTGAAGTGGGCGTTGCGCACGAGAAGCGGGTCGAACGTCCATCGCATGTGCGTCTGACCCCAGCCCAGCGCGACCTCTCGCTGCGCGGTCTTCAGGCGACGGCCGATGCCCGTGCCCTGGTATCGGCGGTCCACGACGGCCGCCTGTGAATAGTGGTAGCGGGCGCGCGACTCGTCGGTTCCTTCGAACCCGTAGACGAAGCCGACGAGCTCTCCGGAATCGTCGACCGCTCCCAGAGTCGCTCCGCCGTTCTTGCGCAGCGCGCTCAGGAGGTTGGCGTTGAGCCCCAGATCGGATCCCGCGTATCCGAACACGCGGGAATAGAGCTCTGCGGCGCGGCGATAGTCGTCGGCCGTGGACAACGTCTCCACTCGAACGGAGGAGAGAAGGGAGGGGGGCACGATACGGAACCTAAGTTTGCGAGAGTCGGGCGGACATCACTGAATTTATGGCATCAGATAACGCCATACAAGATGACGAATGTGACAGATATGTTTCGTATCTCGACTTGTTGGCGCCGTGAGGCGAGGATGGAGAGGTGGACACACCGATGAACTCCGTCACCGACGAGATCCTCCACCGCTGCCGTGAACGACTCGATTCGCTCGTGCGAATCGAGTCTCCCTCCTTCGATGTGGAGTCGAGCGCGCGGATCGCCGATCTGCTGGATGCCTGGTGGCGAGACGCCGGCGCGCAGACCCGACTGGTGACCACCGGGGCCGGTGTCTCGCTGATCGCCGACCTCCCGGGGCGCGGAGACCCCGTGCTCTTCGTCGGGCATTCCGACACGGTCTGGCCGCACGGAACGCTGGCCGGGGAAGTGCCCTTGCGAGAGGACGGAGGCATCCTCCGCGGTCCCGGCGTCTACGACATGAAGAGCGGGCTGGCGGCGATGCTTGCGGCCGTCGAGGCCTCGACGGGCCGTGACCGACGTGCGGTGCGCGTCGTCGTCGTCGCTGACGAAGAGGTCGGCTCGCCGACCACCGGAGGGCTTCTCCGTGAGGCATCCGCCGGTGTCTCGGCCGTTCTCGGCTTCGAGTCGCCGCACCCGGACGGTGCTCTGAAGGTGGGCCGGCGGGGGAGCACACGGATCCGTCTGGCGGTGACCGGCCGCGCCGCGCATGCGGCTCTCGATCCCGGCGCAGGGATTTCGGCGGTGGACGAGCTCGTCGACCAGCTGCTGCGCGTTCGTCGCATCGTGAGCGACCCCGGTCTGCCGTCGGAGGTGCTCTGCAATGTCGGGTCGCTGTCGGGCGGCACCCGCGCGAACGTCGTCGCGGCGGAGGCCGAGGCGGAGATCGGCCTGCGGTTCATCGATGCCCAGGCCCAGGACAAGGTGCTCGCCGAGTTGCATGCGCTCACTCCCCTTCGCGCCGGTGCGGATGTGCGGATCGAGGTGCTGAGCCATCGCCCCGCGTGGGCGGCCACGGAGCGCGATCGTGACGTGGCGCGCCGCCTCGCTCGCGCGGCGGCGCGGGTGGGGCAGCAGCTGGAGTCGCGCCCGGCGGCGGGTGCGGGCGACACGAACGCGCTCGGGTCGTGGGGCCTTCCGACGGTCGACGGCATGGGCCCCCGGGGCGGCGGGGCGCACGCCGTCGGCGAGCACATCGTCCTGGCATCCCTCGCCGAGCGCATCGCGCTGCTCACCGAGTTCCTGGCCGACGTCGACGACGACGTGTGTGCCGAGGATATGTAACGAATCATCGACAATTTCGTCGGGATGCGTGGCGGGTCGTGCCGCTGATGCACTCGCTCGTGCTGGTGCACTCATGCCCCGATTCCCTGGTGAAACCAGGTGTTGTCGATGTGATATGGGGGCGAGGCGGCGGATTCACAGATGGGTGCGATCCGCCTCCGCCCTGTTACGAGCGTGTGAAGAATGCAAGGATGCGGTACGTAAGGGCTTGTCTCGACGCGAACCATCATGTTCACTGATGCCAGTGATCATCGGGGTCGGCCAGGTCGACCCCGGCGGAAAGGAACCGGAATGTCGATTCGTAACCGTGTGGGCGTCCGACGAGCGCTGACGCTCGCTGTGGCGGCCGCTCTCGTGGCGTTGCCTGTCGGCGCGGCGCATGCTCAATCTCCCGCAGGGCTCTCGGTGGCGGCGGACGCCACGCCCGCGCCCGATACGAGCGCATCGGCCACCACGCTGCGCATCGCGACGTCGGGTCACGTGGACTCGTTCAACCCGTTCACGTCGATCTACCTGCTTCCCACCAACCTCATCCGGTACATGTACGAGAACCTGGTGCAGAACGACCAGCAGGACGGCTCGCCGACGAAGGGTCTCGCCGACTCGTGGACCACGGACGACGGTGGTCAGAAGTGGACGTACACCCTGCAGGACGGACTGACCTGGTCGGACGGTGAGCCCATCACCTCCGCCGACGTCGTCTACACCTACGAGCAGATGCTGACGGTGCCGGCGCTCGCCGTCGCCAACGGCAACCTGGTCTCGAACTTCGCGTCCGTCGATGCACCCGACGACAAGACCGTCGTCATCACCTTGAAGGCGCCCCAGGCTCCCAACCCGGGCAGCGAGATCCCGATCGTCCCGAAGCACGTGTGGGAGAAGATCGCCGACCGGTCCACCTACGCGAACGACAGCAACGTCGTCGGTTCGGGATCGTTCCTGATCGATTCCTACAGCGCGAACCAGTCGATCACGCTGAAGGCCAACCCCACGTTCTGGCGCGGCGCTCCGAAGATCGACCGACTGCAGTACATCTACTACACGAACTCCGACGCTCAGGTGCAGGCTCTGCGCGCAGGCGAGGTCGACTTCGTCGGCAGCCTCACGCCGACGCAGTTCGACGCGTTGAAGGGGGCGCCGGGCATCACGACGCACTCCGGTGAGGGTCGCCGGTATGCCTCGTACAGCTTCAACGCCGGAATGAAGACCCGCGACGGCCAGAGCTTCGGCACGGGCAACCCCGCCCTCGCCGACGTCAAGGTGCGTCAGGCGATCCGTCAGGGCATCGACACGAAGGCGCTCCTGAAGAACGTCCTGCAGGACCAGGGCGTGCCCGGAACGTCGTTCATCCCCGCCTCGTTCGCGAAATGGACCCTCCCCGCCGACGACTCGGTCGTGAAGTCCTATGACCCCGACGCGGCCAAGGCCCTCCTCGAGGCCGACGGCTGGGTCGCCGGGGCGGACGGCATCCGCGTCAAGGACGGCAACCGTCTGAGCCTGCGGCTCCTCGTGGACGCGTCGGACGTGACCGAGCAGTCGACAGCCGAGTACTTCGTGCCGTGGATGAAGGCGATCGGCATCGACATCCAGGTGGAGTCGACCGACGACGACACGATCAGCACGCGCTCGGTCAAGGGCGACTACGACATCTACTTCACCGGGTGGAGCGTCAACCCCGACCCCGACTACCAGCTCGGCATCAACACCTGCGCCAACCTGCCCACCGACGTCGACGGCTCGGGCGGCACGACCCAGGATGGCTACTGCAACCCGGAGTTCGACAAGCTCTACGCGCAGCAGCGCTCCGAGCTCGACGAAGGCAAGCGTCAGTCGATCGTCCACGACATGCTCGCGATGAACTACGAGGATGCCGCCCAGGTCGTCCTCTGGTACGCGAACGGACTCGAGGCGTACCGCTCCGACCGATTCACGAACTTCTCGCTGCAGCCCGAGAAGGACGGCATCATCGCGAACCAGGCCGGGTACTGGGGCTTCCTCACCGTCGAGCCCGCCAGCGGCGGCGACGCGGGCGGCGGCGTGAACGTCGGCCTCATCGTCGTGGGCGTGATCGTCGCGCTCGCCGTCATCCTGGCGATCGTGATCGCCGTGATCCGCCGCCGCCGGGCCGGCGACCGCGAGTAGCACATGAGATCTGCGCGCGACGCCCCGCCGGGCGTCGCGCGCAGATCTCGCGGAACGATCCGACGACACGAGTGAGGAGTATGACGTTGTCGACAACAGTTCCCCCCACCGAGGCGGTGATCCTCGAAGAGGAGGGTCCCGAGAGCAGCCCGCGCGGCGGCTCCGGGTGGGGATACCTGGGCTCGAAGCTGGGCGGGGCTGCCATCAGCCTCGTCATGGTGATCCTGCTCGGCTTCTTCGCCTTCAAGATCCTTCCCGGTGACCCCGTCGCACGCATCGCGCGCGAGCGCCAGATGTCCGCCGAGCAGATAGCCCAGCTGCGTGAGCAGCTCGGTCTCGACAAGCCGCTCCTGCAGCAGTTCTGGGACTATCTGGGCAACGTCTTCACCCTGAACTTCGGTGAGAGCTACGTCTACAAGACGTCGGTGTCGAGCCTCATCGGTCAGTACTTCTGGAACACGATCCTGCTCACGGGCACCTCGGCGGTCATCGCGATCGCCCTGGGGCTGTGGCTCGGCCAGCGCGCCGGATGGCGCCACGGAAGCATGTTCGACAGGGTGACCTCCGGTATCTCGCTGGTCCTGTGGTCGGTACCGACCTTCTGGCTCGCGCTGCTGCTGCTCATGGTGTTCGGCGGCACGCTGCACTGGTTCCCGACCGGCGGCATGACCTCGCCCGACCCGCCCGGTGGCTTCGCCGACGTGCTGGACGTCCTCTCGCACATGGTCCTGCCGGTGCTGACGATGGTCGCCGTCGTCTACGCGCAGTACGTCATGGTGATGCGGGCCTCGGTGATCGAGGAGATGAACGCCGACTACATCACCACCGCTCGCGCCAAGGGCCTGCGCGACGATCTCGTGCGTACCCGCCACGTCGTGCCCAACGCTCTCCTCCCCGCTGTCACCCTGGTGTTCATGCACATCGGCGGGCTCATCGCGGGCGCGGTCACGGTCGAGGCCGTGTTCTCGTGGCCGGGCCTCGGCAAACTGACCTTCGAGGCGATCAGCGGGCCCGACCTGCCGCTTCTGCAGGGGACGTTCGTCGTCTTCTCGGCGATCATCATCGTGATGAATCTGCTCGCCGATCTCGTCTACCGCCAGCTCGACCCGAGAGTGAGGCGCTCATGAGCACCGCCGCGACCTCCATCCGCTCCCCTCTGGCCATGGCGTGGCAGCGCCGCGGGCGTGCCTTCGCGCAGTTCTGCCGTGAGTTCTCCCACGAACGTGCCGGAATGGTCGGCCTGGTCTTCCTCCTGGTCATCGTCGTCCTCGCGCTGCTCGCCCCCCTGCTGGCACCCGCGTCGATGCTCGACGTGACGCAGGTGATCGACAACCCGCGCTTCGCGCCGCCGTCATGGGAGCATCCGCTCGGCACGGACCATCAGGGGCGTGAGCTCTGGGTCCGCATGCTGTGGGGTGCCCGGGTCTCGCTGCTGGTCGGCTTCGCGGCGACGGCCATGTCGATGATCCTCGGAACGATCGTGGGTCTGGCCGCCGGTCACTTCCGGGGATGGGCCGGCGGGGCGCTCATGCGCGTCATCGACTTCTTCCTCGTGCTTCCCTCGCTGATCCTCGCGATCGTGCTGGCCTCGGTGCTCAGTCGGGGCGTCTGGACGATCGTGATCGCGATCGGTCTGACGTCGTGGGCCGGCACGGCGCGTGTCGTGCGTGCTCAGACGCTGTCGGTGGAGGCGCGCGACTATGTCGAGCGCTCCCGCGTGCTGGGAGCCGGGCACGGGCACATCATCGTGAAGCACCTGCTGCCGGCGGTGCTCCCGCTCGTGCTGGCGAACACGACGCTCACGGTGGGCTCGGCGATCATCGCGGAATCCACCCTCTCCTTCCTCGGGCTCGGTGACACCACGCAGCAGTCGTGGGGCGCCGTGCTGAAGAACTCGATGGATGTCTCGGCCGCCACGAGCGGGTACTGGTGGTACGTCGTCGTCCCCGGCCTCGCGATCGTGCTGGTCGTGCTCGCCTTCACTCTCGTCGGCCGTGCCGTGGAGACCATCGTCAACCCCACCCTGAGGAGTCGGTGACCGATGCCTGATCTCGTGTTCGACGATGTCTCGATCACCTACCGCACGTCGGGGCGAAACGACCGGGGCGAGGTGCCCGCTGTCCGCGGTGTCTCGCTGACGCTGCCCGCCGGAGGCACGCTCGGCATCGCCGGCGAGTCCGGTTCGGGCAAGTCCACGCTCGCCATGAGCGTGCTGCGCCTGCTGCCGAAGTCCGCGCGTCTGGACGGGCGCGTCCTCATCGGTGACACGGATGTCGCCGAGCTCAGCTTCGGGCGGCTGCGCGCCGTTCGCTGGGCGGAGGCATCCATCATCTTCCAGGGCGCGATGCACTCGCTGAACCCCGTGCGCACGGTGGGGCAGCAGATCATCGAGGCGCTCGAGCTGCACGTCGCCGAGAAGTGGAAGACGGAGAAGGCGCGCAAGGCCCGCGTCGGCGAGCTGCTGCACGCCGTCGACCTCCCGGCGGCGAAGGCCGATGCGTACCCGCACGAGCTGTCGGGCGGTCAGAAGCAACGCATCATGATCGCGATGGCCCTCGCGTGCGAGCCCGACATCGTGGTCGCCGACGAGCCGACGACGGCGCTCGACGTCATCGTGCAGAAGCAGATCCTCGACATGATCGGACGCCTCGTCACCGAGCGGGGCATCTCGCTCCTCATGATCAGCCACGACCTCTCTGTGCTCGCGAGCGTCTGCGAGCGCATCGCCGTGATGCGCGGCGGAGAGCTGGTCGAGGTCGGCGAGTCGGTCATGATCTGCACGGCGCCGAACCACCCGTACACGCAGCAGCTCGCGGCGGCGTTCCCCGAAATCGGGGATCCGGCATCCCGCATGAACCCGGCCACGAACCGGGCGCCCGTCGACATCGATCCGGAGACCGTCCACGAGTACGTACCCGGCGAGGCCGATGTCGTCATGGAGGCGAAGGACCTCACCGTGACCTACCGTGCGCGCGGTACGTGGCTGAGGGCCGTCCGCGGCGTCGACCTGACGGTGCACCGCGGCGAGATCGTCGCGCTGGTCGGTCAGTCGGGATCGGGCAAGAGCACGCTCGCCCGTACCCTCGTGGGACTCCAGCAGCCCGATGCCGGATCGACCGTCCGCTTCCGCGGTACCGACCTGCCCCGGCGGGGCGCGTCGCTGCGCGCGTTCCGGCACGACGTGCAGATGGTGCTGCAGGACCCGTCGGCCGCCCTCAACCCCAAACTCAGCGTCTACGAGTCGGTCGCCGAGGGTCTGCGCGTGCAGCACTATCGCGGCGACGAGCGCGAACGGGTGCTGCAGGCGCTGACGGACGCAGAGCTCACCCCGCCGGAGAAGTACGTCAACGCGATCCCGCAGGAGCTCTCCGGAGGTCAGCGCCAGCGCGTGGTGATCGCGGGGGCGCTCGCCGTCGGCCCGCAGCTGCTCGTCGCCGACGAACCGGTCGCCTCGCTGGATGCCTCGGCGCGCGGCGAGATCCTCTCGCTGCTGCTGTCGCTGCGTCGCAGGCTCGGGCTGTCGGCCCTCGTCATCACGCACGACCTGGGACTCGCATGGAACATCGCCGACACCGTCGCCGTGATGTACGAGGGCGAGATCGTCGAGTACGGGCCGACCGAGCAGGTGCTCCTCTCGCCACAGCATCCGTACACCCGCACGCTCCTGTCGGCCGTCGCGGCGATCGAGCCGCGGGCGTGAGCGCGTTGCCGGGCGGCATCGACCGCCATGCCTATCTCGACGTCGCCCCCCTCCAGCCCGGCGATCGCGTCGCGATGATCACTCCGTCGGGTCCGGGCCGCGCGGACCGGGTGGCACAGGCCATCCGTCACTACCGCGACTGGGGACTGGACGTGACGCTCGGGGCGCACGTGCTCGAGCCGCATCCGCCGCGCGCTCCCTACCTCGCCGGAGCGGATGCGGGGCGGCGCAGCGATCTCGTCGAGGCCTGGCTCGATCCCGAGATCGCCGCCGTCGTCAGCCTGGGCGGCGGATACGGCGCCATGCGATTGCTCGACGAGATCGATTGGGTGCAGATGGCGGCGGCGGCGATTCGCCCTGACGGACGTCCGAAGCTGCTGACCGGATCGTCCGACATCACGGCTCTGCACGAGGCCTTCCGCTTCCACATCGGGGGACCGACGCTGTTCTGCCCCATGGCGGGGAACCAGGTGTTCCTCGATTCGGAGATCATCCGCCGGGATGTGCACCGCTGGCTGTTCGAGCCCTGGCGCGGCGGGCGCATCGCGGGGCCTCGCACGGCGGTCCTTGCGCCGGGGACGGCGCGCGGACGGATCACCGGAGGCTGTCTCGCGCTGCTGACCGGAAGCCTCGGCTCACCGGAGTCGCTCGGGGCCGACCACGACGGCATCCTCATCCTCGAAGACGTCGCCGAGGAGATCTATCGTCTCGACGGCTTCCTGCTCGCCCTGGAGCGCTCCGGTCGGCTCGATGCGGCGACCGCCGTCGCCCTCGGTTCGTGGCAGGAGTGCACGCCGGTCGAGGGTCTCCGCCCGCTCATGGACGAGTTCTTCGGCGCGCGCGGGATCCCCGTGCTCTGGGAGGTCGGGTTCGGCCATGACCCGAACGCGATCAGTGTGCCCCTGAACGTCGATGGTCTTCTCATCGCCGACGCGGACGATCCGCGGATCGAGGTCACCGGCCCGCGCGGCTCGGAGCAGGCGCCGTGAGCGGCATCGCGCTGCCCGTGTTGGATGATCGCGTCCGATGGTCGATCCGCGTCGAGGATGCCCGTTCCGGCGAGATCCTGGCCGAGCACACCCCGCACGTCGTGTGCGAGACGGCGAGCGTCGGCAAGGTGTTCCTGCTCATCGAGGTCGCATCGCGCCTGGCATCCGGCGCGCTCTCACCCGACCAGCCCGTCGATATCCCCGACGAGCACCGGGTGGCCGACTCCGGGCTTCTCTACCTCATGCGCGATCAGCGGCTCGGCGTCGCCGATCTCGCCCTGCTCGTCGGCGCCGTCAGCGACAACCTCGCCACGAACGCGCTGATCTCGTTGTGCGGGTTGGGCGCGGTGCGCGCCGTCGCCACGGACCTCGGCTATCGCGACACCACTCTTCTCGACTACATCCGCAACGAACGGCTGGAGGGGATGCCGTGGACGCCGTCGCACGGCACCGGGGCGGAGCTGAGCGATCTGATGCGGCGTCTCGGCGCCGGCGACGTCATTTCGCCGGACGTCAGTGCGCAGGTGCTCGCGTGGCTCGGCGTCGACACCGACACCTCGATGGTCGCCTCCGCATTTCTCCTCGACCCGCTGGCGCACCTCGACCCGGAGTACCAGCGCGTCGTGTTGCGCCACAAGACCGGCACGACCGAGGTGACCCGGGTCGACGTCGGACACGTGAGCGCGGATGCCGGCGCGGTGGCCTACGCCGTCTGCGCGAACTGGCGCGGAATCGACGAGGACCTGAGGGCGCCCGTGCTCGACGCCATGGCCGCCATCGGGGAGTCGATCCGGGCGTATGCGACCGGGTTGCCGCGTGACGCCGGGACGGTGTCGTGAGCGTCGTCATCGAACGGCGCGATGCGGTCTCCGGGATGGGATGGACCGTGCTGCGCGGCGCCCGCGCCGATGTCATGCGGGCGCTCGGGGCCGAGCACGCAGCGCTCATCGAGGCGCAACGTGCCGACTCCGATGGCGGGTGGAGCGCGAACGTGCGCCGGTCGCGGGGCGTCGCCGCCGAGAGATTCGCGGCCGTCGCCGACTCGACCCGCGCGGCATTGCCGGTCGAATCGCAGGAACTCGACTGGATCGCCGAAGGCGCGGACATCGCGCCCGACGAACTGTGGGCGCAGAACCTGCGCGGTGACCTGGGACGCGACGGCACCGGCTGCAGCGACCTGTCGCTGTTGCACGGCGCATCCGTCGTGCTCGGCCACAACGAAGACGGCGATGCCGGCCTGCGCGGTCTCCTGCGTCTGGTGACCCTCGATATCGAGGGCGACCCGTCGATCACCGTCGTCTGGTACCCGGGCATGCTCCCGTCGAACTCGTTCGTCACCACCTCTGCCGGCCTGTCGTTCGGGATGGACCACGTTCCGGTGCGCGTCGCCGACCTGCGCGGATGCGGTCGGCATCTCGTCGCCCGCCATGCGCAGCGCCAGCACTCGGGCGCTCAGGCCCGCGACGCACTCACCCGATTCGGGTGCGCAGGCGGATTCGCCTTCGACGTCGCCGACGCCGAGGCAGGGCGCGTCGACCTCATCGAGAATGCGGCGGGTGTGCGCGCCATGCAGGAGGGCGGCGTCATCCGACACACGAATCACCTGCGCGTCGTCGACGGTGCCCGCGGTGATCTCGCCGTCGCCGCCGATGACGAATGGCTGGCCGAGAGCCGCGCGCGGCTCGCGGTGCTCTCGGACGTCTCGCGGAATGCGGCAGATGCCGACGCCGTATGGGGCGCGCTGCGCGCCGACGGTGTGCGCAACCTCCGCGACGATCTGTTCACGCTGGCGACGGCGATGGTCGACACCGGCGCCGACCTCGTCACCGTGCAGGCCGAGGGCGAACCGTGGCGGGGGAGCCTCGGCGCCTTCGCCAGAGGCGAGCGGGTGGACGCATGAGCGCGTTCGCGCCGTTCGAGGAACTCGAATCGAGATTCGAGGGCCTCGTCGTCTCTGCGCTCGCCGTCGACCTGGACGCCGCGGACGCAGACACAGGCGGAACGGTGTTCTCGCACCGTCCGGACGCGGCACTCGATACCGCGAGCGTCGGCAAGATCTTCCTTCTGCATCGCCTGCTGACCGAGGTCGACGAGGGAACGCGCTCTCTCGAGGAGCGGGTCACGCGGCGCCCCGTCGAGTGGATGGACAACTCGGGTCTCTGGTACCTGCTGCAGGCTGACGAGCTCTCGCTCTACGACGTCGCCGCGCTGATCGGCGCCGTCAGCGACAACGCGGCCACCAACACGCTGGCGCGCGTCATCGGGTTGCCCCTGGTGCAGGAGCACACGCGCCGCCTCGGCTACGAGGCATCCGCGCTCGACGACGTCGTGCGCTGGCCGCTTCCGCCTGGGGCACCCCGCACACTGTCGCACGCGACGGCACGCGAGCTGGTCAGGTTCGTGACCCGCACGGCGCGGGCCGAGGATCTGTCGCCGGCGTCGGCCGACACTCTGCAGCGCTGGCTCGGAGCGGGCATGGACCTGTCGATGGTCGCCTCCGCGTTCGGCCTCGATCCGCTCGCGCACTACTACTTCGACCGCGACGTGTGGCTGTGGAACAAGACCGGCACGATTTCGACGGTGCGCGCCGATACGGGCCTCGTCATGTCGCCGGAACGGCGGATCGCGTACGCGGTGCTCGTCAACTGGCCCTCGGGCATCCCTGCGCGCGACGCTGCGCTCGCCGCGATGCGCGCAGCGGGCGACACGCTGCGGAAGCACCTCGCTCTCTGACGCGGTGCGGGGCGCGGACCGTCCGGGTCGCCCGGATAGAATCGAGGGTCGATACCGAGGAGCCGCCCGACATGACTGACCCGTCCGCCGCGTCCCCCGTCTCTGCCGACGCAGAAGACGACGTCATCGAGCAGAAGGCGGTCCGGCTGAGCAAGCGCGACCGTCTGCTCGCGGAGCGGACGGATGCCGCCGGGGGCCCGTACCCCGTGGCCGTCCCCGTCACCGACACGATCGCCGAGCTCCGGGCTCGCTACGCCGACCTCGACGCCGGCGCCGAGACCGGCGTCACGGCATCGGTCGCCGGACGCGTGGTGTTCAGCCGCAACACCGGCAAGCTCTGCTTCGCCTCGCTGCAGTCCGGCGACGGCGCCCGCATCCAGGCGATGGTCTCGCTCGCCGAGGTCGGTGACGAGTCTCTGCAGGCCTGGAAGGACCTCGTCGATCTGGGCGACCACGTCTCGGTGACCGGTCAGGTCATCTCGAGCCGTCGGGGCGAGCTGTCGATCATGGTGAGCGCCTGGGCGATCGCCGCCAAGGCGCTGCTGCCGCTGCCGAACCTGCACAGCGAGCTGAGCGAGGAGAGTCGCGTGCGTTCGCGCTTCCTCGACCTGATCGTGCGCGACCAGGCCCGCGAGACGGTCATCGCCCGGGCGAGAGTCAACGCGTCGCTGCGCCAGACCTTCGCCGGTCACGACTTCCTCGAGGTCGAGACGCCCATGCTGCAGGTGCAGCACGGCGGTGCCGCGGCGCGCCCGTTCGTCACGCGCTCGAACGCGTTCGACGCGGAGCTGTTCCTGCGCATCGCGCCCGAGCTCTTCCTCAAGCGCGCCGTCGTCGGGGGCATCGACCGGGTGTTCGAGATCAACCGCAACTTCCGCAACGAGGGCGCCGACTCGACCCACAGCCCCGAGTTCGCGATGCTCGAGGCCTACCAGGCCTACACCGATTACCACGGCATCGCCGACCTCACGCAGGAGCTCATCCAGAACGCCGCGGTCGCGGTCTCCGGATCGACCACCGTCACGTGGGCTGACGGCACCGAGTTCGACCTCGGCGGACAGTGGGACCGCATCTCGATGTACGAATCGCTGTCGGAGGCATCCGGCCACCGCATCACCCCGCGCACGCCGCTCGACCAGCTGAAGGACCTCGCCTCCGACTCCGGCATCGAGGTGCCCGAGAAGGTCGCGACGCACGGCAAGTACGTCGAGGAGCTGTGGGAGCACTTCGTCAAGGGCGGCCTCACGCGTCCGACGTTCGTCATGGACTTCCCGCTCGACACGTCGCCCCTCGTGCGCGAGCACCGGTCGATCCCCGGCGTCGTCGAGAAGTGGGATCTGTACGTCCGCGGGTTCGAGCTGGCCACCGGCTACTCGGAGCTCGTCGACCCGGTCATCCAGCGCGAGCGCTTCGTCGAGCAGGCGAAGCTCGCCGCACGCGGTGACGACGAGGCGATGCGCGTCGACGAGGAGTTCCTGCGCGCGCTCGAGCACGGCATGCCGCCCACAGGTGGCATGGGAATGGGCATCGACCGCTTGCTGATGGCCATCACCGGGCTCGGCATCCGCGAGACGATCCTGTTCCCCCTCGTGAAGTAGCGGCCGCGCGTGGCGTTCTCGCTGTGGCTCACGCTGCTGGCGGCGTGCGTCGTGATCAGTTTCACGCCGGGCGCCGGTGCCATCAACACGATGGGCAACTCGCTCACGCACGGGTTCCGGCGGGCGATCTGGGGCATCCTCGGGCAGCAGGCGGCACTCGTCGTGCTGATCGCGATCGTCGCCGCCGGGGTCGGCGTGCTCGTCGCGTCGTCGCCGGTGCTGTTCGCGATCATCCGTTACGCCGGCGCCGCGTATCTCGCGTACCTCGGCATCCGGCTGATTCTGCAGCGGCCGGTTGTCGTTACTGAGCCGGCCTCGGACCCGCGCGCGGATCTTGCGCCCGAGATGGCGGGCGCCGAGGAAACCACGGCGACCACCGCAGGCCCCGGCGTCGTCATGGAGTCGCGCTGGTCGATGTTCCGGCGCGGGCTATGGGTGAACCTCCTGAACCCGAAGGCGATCGTCTTCTTCCTGGCGTTCCTGCCGCAGTTCATCCGTCCCGGCGAGCCGCTGCTGTCGCAGTACGTCGCGGTGGCTGTCACCGTCGTCGCGGTCGACATCGCCGTCATGTGGGGCTTCTTCGCTCTCGCGGCCCAGGGGTTCCGGCGCTTCACCCGCACGGCCCGCGGCCAGCGCGTGATCGATCGGGTGTTCGGCGCCCTGTTCCTCGCCGTGGCCGTTCTGCTCGCATTCCTGCACTGACGTTTCACCGCGAGGCCGAGCGCGCTCAGTGCTGTCGGAACGCCCAGTCGGGCAGGTGGCCGGCGCGCACGAACGAGCGCACGATGTCGGCGAGCCCGTGGCGGCGGTCGATCGCGAGGGCGAGCGTCGTATACCGGTCGGCATGCGACGAGCGACCCAGCGCCCACGACAGCCACCCGCACAGGGCGAGCGGCCCCGGGCGCTGCTTCTTCGGGACGAGCGCCGCCACCTCGCGCACGATCGCGAGCGCCGCCTCGAGACGCTCCGCGTCGGGTCGCGGCCCTTCGCCCCACATCACCGACGCCAGATCGGCGGGGTACTCCGCGCCATCCTCCCAGCGCCGCTGCGCGTCCATCGCGACGTCGCCGCCGTTCTGATCGGTCGCCCACTGCACGAGGGCGATGTCGCGCAGCGACGGCCGCGAGAGGCACCAGCCGAGCATCGCCGCGCGCATGGGCGACGGGCCCGGATGCCACGACAGGGCATCCTCGAACAGCGTCGGCAGGTCGTCGAGCTCGCACGCCGCCTCGAGTGCCGCCGGGTCGATCCGCGACGCCGCCCCCGACATGGACGGGATGCCGCAGATGACCTCCAGTGCCGATGCGAGTGAGGCGAAGGCCTGGGCCACGGCGCGCCGCGCAGACGCCTCGACGCGGGGGAGAGTCGCCCCCGACGCCTGATCGCCGTCGGCGGTGATTCCCGCGCTCGCGAGCTGCCGCGCGGTCGTGTCGTGCACGCGGAGGTCGTCGAGGGCGCGTCCGCCGGGCGGCAGCGCGGGGTCTTCATGCGACCCCCACCCGTCGCGGGCCACGGTCAGCGCATCGACGAGGCGCAACCCGCAGGCATCCGCCCGCACGGCGAGAGCCGCGACGAGCGTGGCGCCGGGAAGGGCCGGAGGCCCGTCGCCGTCGGGAGAGCGTCCGATCGGGGCATCCGTGTACACGACGGCGGCCAGCGCATCGACGTCGGCGATGCGGCAGAGCATGCCGATCGCAGCGCTCGCGACGCCGTCGGCCAGATCGTCGGATGGCAGATCGAGGCGCATGGCGCCCAGACTGCGACTACCGGACATCGGCACGAGCACGAGGCTGCGGTTCGGGGTGCAGCCGAGCAGGCGCGGCACGAGAGCGAGGAACTGTGCCGCATCGGCGGCCTTGACGGTGATCGACATGGGCACGAGCGTGCCCGGCCAGGCGATCGTGTCGTGGCCTGCGGGGCGCGATTGTGGAAGCCGAATCGTCGCCTTGTGGATAACGTCCGTACGATGGATGCCATGGACTCGTATTGGGCTGCCGTCGCCTGGTCACTGCTGCCCACCGTGGTCGTTCTCGGGCTCTTCGTCTTCGTCGTGCGGGCGATCCTGCGGATGGACCGCTCCGAGCGTCGCGCATACTCACGGGTCGAGGCGGAAGAGCGCGCCAAGCGCGGACTGCCGCCGGTGGACGGCGAACGACGCACCGTCTGAGGCTGACGGTACGCTGAACCGAGCCGACCAGCGCAGGGGGATTCGTGGAGCAGACCGGGTGGGCCCTCGCCTGGGTCATCGTTGTTTTCATCTTCGACGTGACGGTGCGCATCCTCGCCATCATCTTCGTGCCGCGCAATCGGCGCCCCACTGCGGCGATGGCCTGGCTGCTGGCGATCTACTTCATCCCCATCGTCGGCGTGCTGCTGTTCCTGCTGATCGGGAACCCGCGTCTTCCCCGCAAGCGCCGCCGCGAGCAGGAGGTCATCAACGAGACCATCCGCCAGATGAGCCGGGGCCTCGACCTCGGCACGCTCCGCCCCGGGGCGCCGCACTGGTTCCGCGCCGTCGTGCGTCTCAACCGCAATCTGGGGGCCATGCCGATCTCGGGCGACAACGGGGCGACCCTCATCTCGGGCTACCAGGACTCGATCGACGCCATGGCCGAGGCCATCCGCGGGGCCACCCGCTACGTGCACGTCGAGTTCTACATCCTGCAGGCGGATGCCACGACCGAGACCTTCTTCGCCGCCATGGAAGAGGTGGCGGCGCGGGGCGTGAAGGTCCGGGTGCTCCTGGACCACTGGGCCAACCGTGGCAAGCCGTTCTACAAGCAGACGCTGCGTCGCCTCGACGCCATGGGCGCGGACTGGCACCTGATGCTGCCCGTGCAACCCTTCCGCGGTGCGTACACCCGGCCCGACCTCCGCAACCACCGCAAGCTTCTCGTGGTCGACGGCGTCGTCGGATTCACGGGCTCGCAGAACGTCACCGACTCGACCTACAACCTGCCGAAGAACATCCGTCGTGGCCTGCATTGGGTCGACATGATGACCCGCGTGGACGGGCCCGTCGTGGCATCCATCAACGCGGTCTTCCTCAGCGACTGGTACAGCGAGACCGACGAGATCGTCGAAGACCTCGAAGTCTTCGACGTGCGGCCGGGAACGGGCGACCTGGACTGCCAGATCATCCCGTCGGGCCCCGGGTTCGAGTTCCAGAACAACCTCAAGCTGTTCATGTCGCTGCTATTCGCCGCGCGCGAGAAGCTCATCATCGTCTCGCCCTACTTCGTGCCCGACGAGGGCCTGCTGCTCGCGATCCAGACCGCGTGCCAGCGCGGCGTGCACGTCGAACTGTTCGTCTCGGAAGAGGGCGACCAGGCCATGGTCTACCACGCGCAGCGCAGCTACTACGAGGCGCTGCTGCGCGGCGGCGTGAAGATCTTCATGTACAAGAAGCCCTACATCCTGCACTCGAAGTCGATGTCGATCGACGACGAGGTCGCGGTGATCGGCTCGAGCAACATGGACATGCGCTCGTTCGGTCTCAACCTCGAGATCTCGCTGCTGGTGCGAGGCGAGGAGTACGTACGTCAGCTGCGCGCGGTCGAGGACGAGTACCGATCTCTCAGCCGCGAGCTCACGCTCGAGGAGTGGATGAAGCAGCCACTGCGCTCGACCGTGCTCGACAACATCGCCCGGCTCACGTCGTCGTTGCAATGAGACGAACCGGGCGGGCGCGACACTGCCATGGTGGGGCCCGTGCTGTCGGCGCCCTCGGGGTGGGATGTCGCTCCGGTTCGAAGGCGCCGATTCGTGGGGCGGATGCCGACGCACCCGCACCTCGACGCTTCCGACGCTCGGCCACCCGCACCGCACTCGACCGCACAGCAAGGATGACCTCATGAACACCGCACGTCGCACCGCTTCGCTTCTCACCCTGGTCGCTGCGGGTGTTCTCGCGCTCGCCGGGTGCGCCACGACCGCCTCTCCGGCGGGGTCGGGTTCGCCCGTCGCGTCCGAGGCGGGGCCCGTGCAGGTCGAAGCAGGATGGCTCGACGGCGGCCGTCAGATCGCCCTGGTCACGTGGGGGTCATCCACCTGCGTGCCGATGGCGTCCGACGTCGCGCTGCAGCCCGACGGCTCGCTCGCCGTCACTCTCGACGACGGACCCGCCGACCGTGTCTGCACGGCCGACCTCGCGCCGCGCGCGACCCTCGTCGGCGTGCCCGAGGGTGTGGACCCGGCGAAGGGTGTCGACCTCGTCATCACAGGAGGCCAGGGCCACCGCGGTCAGGCAACACTCACGGGGATCGCCGGCGCGGTGGCGGGCGAGGCGACCGACTACGCGCCGAGCGCCGGGTGGGTGGGTGGCGACCTGATCGCGATCCTCACGTGGGGGTCGTCGACGTGCGCCCCGGTGGTGCAGGATGCCGTGGCATCCACCCCGACGACCGTCGCTGTGACCTTCGCGACCCCCGCCGAGAATAGGCCGTGCACGATGGACATGGCTCCGCGTGTCGCCCTCGCCAGCGTCGCGGGCGTCGAACGCGCCGGCGCGAGCGTCGTGCTGAGCGGCGGAGACGCGCAGTTCGCGACCCCGGTCACGGTGCCCGTCCTCGGCTGAGCGCGACCCGCCCGCGGGTGCGACCCGGGCTGTGGCGCCTGGGCTGTGGCGCCTGGGTCGTGGTGCCTGGGTTCAGAGGCGCCGAATTGCGGGTGCGGAGGCATCCGACCCGCGCATCGGCGCCTTCGAGACCTCGACCGGTGAGCCCACGGGTGCAGGCTCCCTCCCCCCGAGTTCGGAGGCGCCCAGTTGTGGGTGTGGCCGCGTCGGACCCGCGAATCGGCGCCGCCGAGCGGGGGCGCTCCGCGGCATCCTTTCCTCCACAACGAGGCGATCACGCGAGAAGCCCCCGAATGCTGTGGAAAGTCGGATGCCACGGCGCGCAACACTCCACGCTGGCACCATGAATCGCGGACCTCTCCCGGCATCTTTGGGCGCTGCGTTCTCTGTGCGCACCGCCTACGCGGCGGGCGTCACGCCATCGCGCGTGCGTGCACGTGACCTCGACCGACCGTTCCACGGAGTGCGCAGCCTCGAGCGGGAGCAGCAGCGCACCCCGGAGGGGCGACTTCTCGCGCGGGTCATGCAGTATGCGCCGAGAATGACGGAGCACGAATTCTTCAGCCATGGCGCCGCCGCGGTGCTGTGGGGGATGCCGCTGCCCCTGCACGTCGTCGATTCCGGTGGCCTCGACGTGTGCGTCTTCGCGCCCCGCCGAGGCCCGGCGGGCGTGGGTGTGACGGGCCATACGGTGCGACCTGCGCTCGCCGAGGTGATGCCGCATCCGCGCACCGGGGTCGCCGTGACGACGCCCGCGACGACCGTGGCGATGCTCGCTTCGGTGCTGCGGCATCCGTACGACCTCGTCGCGGTGGCGGATGCCGCTGCACGCGAGCCCCTCCACGCCACGGATCCTCCTGCCCTTGCGACGGTCGATCTTCTCGTGGAGGCGCTGGATGCGGGCCGGCGCATCGGTCGCGATCGGCTGAGGCTCGCGATTCCGCGGGTGAGCACGCGTTCGCGATCACGGGCCGAGACGTGGCTGCGGCTGACGATCATCGACGCGGGCCTGCCCATGCCCGAGGTGAACGTCGACGTCGTCGAGGGTGGCCGGTGGCTTGCCCAGGTGGATCTCGCGTTCCCTCGGGCGCGCGTCGCGCTCGAGTACGAGGGCGAGCATCACCTCACCGATCCGGCGCAGTGGGCGCTCGATATCGCGCGCATGGACCGTCTCGTCGACGCAGGTTGGCGCGTGATCCGGGTGACGAAGGCGGACGTCTTCCGCGACCCGCGCGCCCTGATCGCGCGCGTGGGTCGTGCGCTGGGGGCCGCGGCGCGGTGAGGCCGTGGGCGGCCGTTCGGAGGCGCCGATGTGCGGATGCCGGGGCATCCGACCCGCGATTCGGCGCCTCCGGACGGAAGGAAGAGGGCGTTCACGACCTTGAGCAGGGTGAGCCCCTGAAGAGAGGGGAGGGGGTAACGCGAGGGCCGAAGCCTCAGTCGGCGCGCACGAGCAGCTCGCCGACCTCGCAGTCGAGCGCTCGGCAGACGGCCGACAGCGTCGAGTAGCGGATCGCGCGTGCGCGGTCGTTCTTGAGGATCGACAGGTTGACGACCGAGACGCCGACGAGTTCGGACAGTCGGGTGAGGGTCATCCCGCGCTCGATCAGGAGGTCATCGAGCCGGCAGTGGATGCCGGCGGACTCTTCGTCCTCCGCGGCCGGACTCATACGAGGCCTTCCGTGTCGCGGCGGAGGTGCCCTCCGTGACGGAACATGGCGGCCAGGGCGGCGAGGCCGAGTCCTGCCGCGAGCGGCCACAGAGCGATCTCGACGTTGGATCCGGGTTGAGGCAGCCAGGTGGACATGCTGGAGTCCGGGAAGACGGGGATGTCGGGGTAGTTTGCTCCGGACCACCGCAGGAGCTCGGCCGCGGCTGCGGTGCCGGCGAGGTCACCCGACAGCTGTGCGACGATCCCGCCGAGCGCCACAATGACGGCGGTCACCGTGGTGAACCGCGAGAGGAGCGGCGTGAACGGCTCTCCGCGCTGCAAGCGGGAAGCGGCGATTGCGACGAGCGCGGCAATGGCGCCGGGGATAAGGCACCAGAGCGCCTGGCTGAGAGCCCATGCGCTGCGGGCACCGAACGAAAGGCCGGTCAGCGTCACCTGCGCGTTGGTGAAGCCGCCTTGCTCGCGGACCGCCGTGGTTCCCTCGTAGGTCGCCCCTGCCGGAAGAGTCGGCCAGAAGGTCTGCACCGGGATCGTGATCTGCACCGACGGCGCCAGCAGAATGGTGAGGACCAGATAGACGGCCGCTGCGGCTGCCACGGTGGCCCAGATCCCGCCGACCCAGCCGGCGAGCCGGACGACCGCGGACCTCCTTTCGATCCCGGCGTTGCGGATGTTACTCGGCGTGGAGTCCTTCCTCGCGCGCGGCGAGAGCGCGATCGCCGCGACCAGCACGATCACCCCGATCGCGCCGAGTGCGGTGACGAGCAAACCGATGACATCCACAGGTTCTCCCTATCGTTAATCGTTGTTATCGATAAACGATATGCAGCACGCTGCTGAGGGGCAAGAGGTGCATCGTGTGCGGGTTCGAAGGCGCCGAGTTGCGGATGCCGTGGCATCCGCGCCACAAATCGACGCCTCCCAACATGAACACGCCTCGGAACGTGAAGGCGCCTCCGAACATGAACACGCCCCCGAACCTGAAGGCGACCCCGAACGTGAAGGCGACTCCCGGACGCGAACGCGCCGCCGAACACAGAGGCGAGTGACGGCCGAGGGCGTCACATGCGGTCATCACGCCGCCAGCGAACACGGGCATATGCGGATGCCCTGCTCGTTAGCCTCTACGTAGGTGCCAGAAGACTGGGTACCCGGAGGAGCCAGACATGTTCGAGAGATTCACGGACCGTGCCCGTCGTGTGGTCGTCCTCGCCCAAGAAGAGGCGAAGATGCTCAACCACAACTACATCGGCACCGAGCACATCCTGCTCGGTCTCATCCACGAGGGCGAGGGCGTCGCCGCCAAGGCGCTCGAGAGCCTGGGGATCTCGCTGGACGCCGTCCGCGAGCAGGTCCAGGACATCATCGGCCAGGGGCAGCAGCAGCCGACCGGCCACATCCCCTTCACCCCGCGCGCCAAGAAGGTGCTCGAGCTGAGCCTGCGCGAAGCGCTGCAGCTGGGCCACAACTACATCGGCACCGAGCACATCTTGCTCGGCCTCATCCGCGAGGGCGAGGGCGTCGCCGCCCAGGTGCTCGTCAAGCTCGGCGCCGACCTGAACAAGGTGCGTCAGCAGGTCATCCAGCTGCTCTCGGGCTACCAGGGCAAGGAGCCCGCGGGTGTCGCCGCCGGTGCCGGCGAGCAGAACCAGCAGGGCGCCCAGGGCGGCTCGGCGGTGCTCGACCAGTTCGGCCGCAACCTCACGCAGGCCGCGCGCGACAACAAGCTCGACCCGGTGATCGGGCGCGAGAAGGAGATCGAGCGCGTGATGCAGATCCTGTCGCGCCGCTCGAAGAACAACCCCGTCCTCATCGGCGAGCCCGGCGTCGGCAAGACCGCCGTCGTCGAGGGCCTCGCGCAGGCGATCGTCAAGAACGACGTGCCCGAGACGCTGAAGGACAAGCAGGTCTACTCGCTCGACCTCGGTTCGCTCATCGCCGGTTCCCGCTACCGCGGCGACTTCGAGGAGCGCCTGAAGAAGGTCACCAAGGAGATCCGTACCCGCGGCGACATCATCGTCTTCATCGATGAGATCCACACCCTCGTGGGTGCGGGTGCCGCCGAGGGCGCGATCGACGCGGCATCCATCCTCAAGCCCCTCCTCGCCCGCGGCGAGCTGCAGACGATCGGTGCGACGACCCTCGACGAGTACCGCAAGCACTTCGAGAAGGATGCCGCGCTCGAGCGCCGCTTCCAGCCGATTCAGGTCGCCGAGCCGAGCCTCCCCCACGCGATCAACATCCTGAAGGGTCTGCGCGACCGCTACGAGGCACACCACAAGGTGCAGATCACCGACGGCGCGATCGTCGCGGCGGCGAACCTCGCCGACCGCTACATCGCCGACCGGTTCCTGCCCGACAAGGCGATCGACCTGATCGATGAGGCCGGCGCCCGCCTGCGCCTGTCGATCCTGTCCTCCCCGCCGGAGCTCCGCGAATTCGACGAGAAGATCGCCAAAGTCCGCGAAGACAAGGAACTCGCCAGCGAGGAGCAGGACTTCGAGAAGGCCGCGTCGCTCCGCGACGAGGAGAAGTCCCTGCTCGCCGAGCGTCTGCGTCTCGAGAAGCAGTGGCGCAGCGGCGACGTCGCCACCCACGCGGTCGTCGACGAGGGTCTGATCGCCGAAGTGCTGGCGCAGGCCACGGGCATCCCGGTCTTCAAGCTCACCGAGGAGGAGACCAGCCGCCTCGTCTTCATGGAGAAGGCGTTGCACCAGCGTGTCATCGGCCAGGAAGAGGCCATCGCGGCGCTCAGCCGCACCATCCGTCGCCAGCGCGCCGGCCTCAAGGACCCGAAGCGTCCCTCGGGTTCGTTCATCTTCGCCGGCCCCACGGGCGTAGGAAAGACCGAGCTCGCCAAGGCGCTCGCCGAGTTCCTCTTCGACGACGAGGGCGCACTGATCTCGCTCGACATGAGCGAGTTCGGTGAGAAGCACACCGTCTCGCGGCTGTTCGGTGCCCCTCCCGGGTTCGTCGGCTTCGAAGAGGGCGGCCAGCTCACCGAGAAGGTGCGCCGCAAGCCGTTCTCGGTGGTGCTGTTCGACGAGATCGAGAAGGCCCACCCCGACATCTTCAACTCGCTGCTGCAGATCCTCGAAGAGGGTCGCCTGACCGACGGTCAGGGCCGCGTCGTCGACTTCAAGAACACGGTCATCATCATGACCACCAACCTCGGTTCGTCGGCGATCGCCGGCGGCCCGGTCGGGTTCCAGGTCGAGGGCAACGCGCAGACCACCTACGAGCGGATGAAGGGCAAGGTCGACGAAGAGCTCAAGCGTCACTTCAAGCCCGAGTTCCTCAACCGCGTCGACGACGTCATCGTCTTCCCGCAGCTGAACAAGGCCGAGCTGCGCCAGATCGTCGGCCTGTTCACGAAGCGTCTCAGCGAGCGTCTCCTCGACCGCGACATGACGGTCGAGCTGACGGATGCCGCGAAGGACCGCCTCATCGAGATCGGGTTCGACCCCACGCTCGGTGCGCGCCCGCTGCGCCGCGCCATGCAGCGCGAGGTCGAGGACCAGCTCTCCGAGCGCATCCTGCACGGCGAGCTGAACCCCGGCGACCACGTGAAGGTCGACGCCGAGAACGGAAAGTTCCTGTTCGAGCTCGGTCCGCGCGGCGAGAAGGTCGCGGTCGGCATCGGTGCGGCGGGGGCCATCGAGGCCACCCCGGACATCGTGGCCGGCGGCTGAGCCGAGCCACACGCACGAATAAAGGGGGGTGGATGCCTGCAGGCATCCACCCCCCTTCGCTCACCCCGAGGCGCCGTACGCGGCGCCTCGGCAGGTCACGCCTCCGTGGTCCCCGGGCGCAGCGACGCGACGAACTCGAGTTTGTCGAGCACGGCCGGCGGGATCACGAACGGGTAGAGGTCTCCTTCGCCCATCGACCGGTTCACGAGGTTGAGCGCGGTCGACAGCGGGATCCACACGTCGGCGACGAACGCGGCGAAGCTCGGGTAGCCGATGATGTCGGTGGCGGGCAGGAGGCCTGTGGCGACCACGGTCTCGACCGTGTCGCAGATGTGCAGGTAGTGCGCCCAGGTCTCCGCGAAGTCCTCGTACGGGTGCATCGTCGCGTACGCCGAGATGAACCTCTGCTGCCAGCCGGCCGGCGCGCCCTCGGCGTAGTGGCGCTGGACGGCCTCGTCGTAGTCGGCGCTCTCGTCGCCGAACAGCTCGCGCGCCCGCGCGAGTCGCGTCGGGTCGGACTCGACGAGACGCCACTCGATGTAGTGACCGACCTCGTGGCGGAAGTGCCCCAGCATGGTGCGGTAGGGCTCCGCGAGCTCGTGGCGGATCTTCTCGCGGTGCGAGTCGTCGCCCTCGGCCAGATCGATCGTCACGATGCCGTCGGAATGGCCGATGATGACGGGGGCGTGCACCGACGACAGCACGTCGAACGCGAGACCGGCGGCGGGGTCGGCCGACTTCGGCACGACGTCGAAGCCGAGAGAGTCCAACTCGGCGACCAGATGGCGCTTGGCGCGCTCGGCCACGGGGAACGCGGCCATCCCTGCGGCGTCGTCGTCGGCGGGGCGCGTGCGGGTCAGGTCGCAGGCCGCGCATTGCCCGCCTGCCAGCGGGGCGAGCCACGTGCACCCCGAGAGCCCGAGGTTGCGGCAGACGTGCCACACCCACCCCTCGTCATCGACGTAGACGCCCGACGCGTCGACGGGGACGATCGCGCGCTCGCTGCGCGCATAGCCGAGCGGAGTGCCGCACGACACGCACACGGAGTTCTCGAAGTAGAGGACGTTTCCGCAGACGCGGCAGGAGTAGGCCTTCACCCGCCCAGCATGTCATCGTCCGCGTGCCGGGCGTCGGGCCTTGACAGCCGGCCGTCGCGGACTGCTCAGCCGGTGACCGCGGCGCGGGAAATCGGGGGAGCGGCGGGGAGGTCTGCCGGCGCCTCGACCGGGGCGACGTCGACCTGCACGCGCAGGGTCGACTTCTTCGCCTTCGTGTAGATGATGCCCTTCACCGGCGAGACGTCGCCGTAGTCGCGCCCCCAGGCGACCGTGATGTAGCGATCGTTCGCCCACTGGTCGTTGGTCGGGTCGATTGCGAGCCACTGGTCGGTGCCCGGCAGCCACACGGCGAGCCAGGCGTGCGAGGCATCCGCTCCGAACACCCGCTCTTTGCGGGGCGGTGGCTGCGTCGCCAGGTACCCCGAGACGTAGCGCGCGGCCACGCCGTTGCCGCGAAGGCACGCGAGAGCGACGTGGGCGAAATCCTGGCAGACGCCCGCGCGCTTGCGCATCGCATCGTCGACCGTGCTCGTGACGGTCGTCGCCGTCTTGTCGTACTCGAAGTCGCGGAAGATGCGCTGCATGAGGTCGGTCGCCGCCTCTCCCAGCGGGCGCCCCGGGGTCAGCGACTGCGCGCCGTACTCGGTCGCCGCCGCGGCATGGCGCACGCGCGGCGATTCGAGGGCGTACTCCGCGGCGCTCCACGCATGCGGCAGATCGGAGTGCACGAGGGGGCGTGCCCGCTCCCAGGGCGACGCCAGAGCCTCGGGATCGTACGCGGGCAGCTCGACCGACACATCGCTCGCCGCCTCGATCGCGAGGGCGTCGTGCGGGTCGGTGAGGTGGAAGTAGGTCGACGGGTTTCCGAAGTAGTCGACATCGGGCGAGATGTCGCCCGGCTGAGGGTCGACGGTGACCGCCGAAGCCGTGACGTGCTGCCACGGCAGCTGGCGCGGTACGAGGTGGAAGAGTCCCACGCTGTCCTGCACCGGCTTTGAGTAGGTGTACGCCGTGCGATGCCACACGCGATAGTGCCTCATGCGCGCGCCTCCATCAGTTCGACGAGCGACAGCTCGGACAGCGGCACCGGCGGCGGGCCGCTCTCGAAGTGCTGCTCGTGGATCGCGACCGCGAGCTGCTCGAGCCGTGTCGCGATGTCGTCGAGGGCGTCGGCGAGGTCCTCGCGGCGGCCGCTGTGCGCGCGTCCGAGGTTCGCCACATCGAGCTCGGCCACGTCGGACTCGAGATGGTCGAGCAGCCGCTCCGCGCGGGTCGAACCGGTGGATGCCGGCATGGCACCGAGGTGTTCACGCAGTCGTGACAGGGCGAACGCGAGCGAGCGGGGGTTGCTCTCATCGAGCAGCAGCAGATCGAGCACATCGGCATCGCGCACCGATCCGCGGTAGCGGCGACGGTAGGTCACGACGCTCTCCGCGGAGAGGAGGATGCCGTCGAGCACCTCGTGTTCGCGTCGCGGGTCACGCCGCTCGGTGAGACCGTGCAACAGGTGGGTCAGCTGCAGGCCGCGCTCGAGGAATCGTCCCGCCTCCATCATGTGCCACCCGGAGTCGCGGATCATGTTCGCGGTGATCCCGTACAGCGAGAGCATGGCCGCCAGCATGCGGCCGGCGGATTCGGCGGCGCGGTGCGGTCGCGGCGACAGCTCGAGCGCCCGTGTGGCGCGCTCGATGTTCGAGAACACGCGCCACGTGTCTCCCGACAGCTGATCGCGCACTCCCTCCATCGCCTCGCGCAACCTTCGGACGGAGTGCGCGGCGGTACCGGCGCGTCGAGAGTCGAGCAGGACGTCGCGGAACTCGGACTCGTGGTCGGACGAGCGCTGACCCATGAGCCGCGCGATGACCCGCCACAGCACCCGCGCGCTCTCGGGCATGCGCGTCGCGGCGGGAGCTCCCGGCTGGTCGAGCAATGCCTGCGCGGCGAGCGATAGGCGCAGCAAGTCCTCGGCGCGCTCCGCGTATCGGCCCGTCCAGAACATGTCCGCGAGCGCGCGCGGAGCCAGGGCCGGCACGGTGCGGGCCGTGGCGATCGGAGTGATCTCGGCCAGGTTCTGGTCCGCGTCGGCGAGGTCGGCCTTCAGCACCCAGACGTCCTTGGTGCGCGGGGGAGCGTCGGGATGCTCGCGGACGGTGGCCAGCCCGCCCAGCAGCGGCCGGTACGCCGAGCCGTAGTGCAGGGTGAATGCCCGCAGGTTCAGGGGGGCGGCGAGGGCCTGGCCGCCCGTGCGCCAGATCGGCGCCTGCGACAGGGAGAGCAGGTCTTGACCGACGAAGCGGTGCGGAGCGGCATCCACTCGCGCCGCGAGCTCGTCGGTCGGAAGTGACGCGAACGTCTTGCGGGGCTCGTCGATGGAGCGCAGCAGCAGGGTCGGGTCTCCCTCGATGAGGCGAGCCCGCACATCACGGTACGCGTCGGGATCGCCGCACCACAGCGTCCGCACGGACGGCAGGCGCAGATGCTCGCCGAGCAGATGCTCGCACGCGTCCGCCAGAAAGGGCAGGAGCCCCGGGTTCTCGAGGACGCCCGTGCCCAGCCCGTTCACCAGGCGCACGCGCCCGCGCCGGACCGCCTCCGACAGCCCCGCGACGCCGAGGCGCGAGTCGCCGCGCATCTCGAGCGGGTCGCACCACTCCGCGTCGACGCGCCGGACGATCACGTCGACGCGGTCGGTCGGTGCGCGACCCGGCCACCGGGCGGGCTTCATCCACACGGTGCCGTCGCGGACCACCAGGTCGCTGCCCTGCACCAGGGGGAACCCGAGTGCGGTGGCCAGGAACGCCTGGTCGAACGAGGTCTCGCTGTGCGTTCCGGGCGACAGGATCACGACGCGTGGATCGGTGACTCCCTCCGGCGCCGACGACAGCAGGGCCGCCCGCAGTGCGGACAGGAACGGGTCGATCCGGTGCAGGCTGCTCTCGTGGAACAGGTCGGGCAGCACCTGCGAGATGACGCGGCGGTTCTCGGCGGCGAAGCCGAGCCCCGACGGGGCCTGCACCCGGTCGGCGAGCACGTGCCATTCGCCCGCCGCGTCGCGGCCGAGGTCGGCGCCGGCCAGCAGCAGCGGATGCCTGTCGGTCGTCCGCGAGCCGGCGATCGGCCGCACGAAGCCGGAGTGCCCCAGAACGACCGCCGACGGGACGATGCCCTCGCGCAGGAGGGTCTGTTCGCCGTAGAGGTCGACGGCGATCGCGTTCAGCAGCTCGGTGCGCTGGGCGAGTCCGAGATCGAGCTTCGACCAGGTCGCGGCGTCGATGACCAGGGGGATCGGGTCGAGCTGCCAGGGTTCGGCGACGGCGCCGGGGCGCAGGTACGACACGCCGTCGTCCGCGAGGAAGCGGGAGATCTCGCCGGCGACCCGGCTGAGCTCGTCTCCGGTGAGTCCGAGTGCGAGACCGGCGAGGGCCTGCCACGGGGCGCGCAGCGCGCCGTCGGCATCCACCACCTCGTCGTACCGGGCCGGTTCGAGCGCGGTGGACAGCGGCAGTGTCGGTTGCGACACCGCCGTCGCGTAGTCCCGCAGAACGCTCACGCGGAAGGAACCCTCCGTAGATCCAGGGTGCGGGGATAGTCGGGTGTCGCCGCACGCGCCCCCGTCTCGCGCGCCGCAGCCACATCGAACCTACCGGGTGTGTGGCCTCGAGGCTCGAATCGGCCCGACCGGCGGGCCTCGGCCTCGCTGGCGTTGACCGGGGGGCGCTCGTAGGCGCGGCCGCCGGGATGGACGACGTGATACGTCGCGCCGCCGAGCGAGACCCCGGCATCCGCGTCGACGACCTCGACCGTGAGCGGGGCATGGATCGGGATCGAAGGATGCAGTGCCGACCACGGTTGCCAGGCGCGATAGCGGATGCCCGCGTAGTACTCGCCGTGGCGGCCGGTGGAGGTCAGGGGCAGCACGGCCCCGCCGGCGACGACGACGTGACGCGTCGCGTCGAGGCCCGACACCTTGATCTGCATCCGCTCGAGAGAGGAATCCACGTATCGGGCGGTTCCGCCGGCCGTCGCCTCTTCGCCGAGGACGTGCCACGGCTCGATGGCCTGGCGCATCTCGAGCTCGATGCCCGGCTCGACACGGGTCACACCCACCCGCGGGAAGCGGAACTCCACGAACGGTTCCAGCCAGCTCTCCTCGAACGGGATGCCGTGGGCGCGAAGGTCTGCGACCACCGCGGCGATGTCGCGTCGAGCGCCCTCGGCCAGCAGGAAGTCCTCGTGCAGTGCTGTTCCCCACCGCACCAGAGGAGCGGTGAGCGGCTCGTCCCAGAACATGGCCACGAGCCCGCGGACGAGGAGTGCCTGCACGAGGGCGAGCTGCGGGTGCGGCGGCATCTCGAAGCCGCGCAGCTCCAGCAGACCGAGACGGCCGCGTGCGGAGTCGGGGTTGTAGAGCTTGTCGATGCAGAACTCGGCGCGGTGCGTGTTGCCGGTCAGATCGGTGAGAAGGTGCCGCAGCGCGCGGTCGATGATCCACGGGCGCGGCTCGTCGGTCTCGGCTGCGAGCCGCCGCACCTCCTGCAGGGCGATCTCCATCTCGTAGACCGCCTCGGGCCGGCCTTCGTCGAAGCGCGGCGCCTGGCTGGTGGGCCCGATGAACCGTCCCGAGAACAGGTACGAGAGCGACGGATGCCGCTGCCAGTAGGTCACGAGCGAGGCGAGCAGGTCGGGGCGCCGGAGCAGGGGTGAATCGATCGGCTGGCGCCCGCCGAGCGTGATGTGGTTGCCGCCGCCGGTGCCGGTGTGGGTGCCGTCGAGATCGAACTTCTCCGTCGTCAGACGGACGCTCCGTGCGGTCGCGTACAGATCGAAGGTGAGGGCGCGCTGCTCGGCCCACGACGACGTCGGCTGGACGTTGACCTCGATCACTCCCGGGTCGGGGGTGACGATGAGCTGCGTGAGACGGGCGTCCGGCGGTGCCGAGTATCCCTCGAGCACGAGCGAGGTGCCCACCTCGACCGCGGCGGCCTCGATCAGGGCGAGCAGCGCGGCGTAGTCCTCGAGCCGTGACGTCGGCGGCAGGAAGACGAACACGTGCCCCTCGCGTGCCTCGACGGCGAGGGCCGTGGTCGGTGCCCCCGTCGGGGAGATCACCTCGACCGCGGGGATCCCCGGGTGCAGGGGTGCGTACGCCTCGAGGTAGGAGGGTTCGCCGGGCCACTCCGGATCGCTCCAATCGATCGAGTCGAGGGGAAGGCGCAGGCCGACGGCGCTGGTGCCGGGGGCCAGGACGAGGCGGCCGCGGCGGAATCGCCAGGCCGGGCTCGACCAGGTCTCGCCGGTGACGAGGGGCAGGACGTGGCCGGTCGGTGCCCCGGCATCCTCTTCGACGGCGCGCGCCGCGCCCAGCTCGTCGCCGTCAGGGGCGGGGCCGTCGGGCTGGCGCAGGTGCGCGGACAGCGCTGCGAGCGGATCCTCGTGCGCCCAGAGTAGCTGCTCGGCGGGCAGGCCGAGAAGCGCGGTGATCCGCTCGGCGAGGCGCCGGGCGCGATCGGGTGCCGTGGCCGCGTCATCGGGGGACGCCTCGGCCCACGGGTCGTCGAACAGGTCGGCGTGCTGCCACAGGGCGACCCCGTCGGTGCGCCACTGCAGCGCGATGTTCCAGCGGGGCAGGCTCTCGCCCGGGTACCACTTGCCCTGCCCGCGGTGCACGACGCCGCCGAGTGCGTACGTCTCGCGCAGGCGCTCGGCGAGGACGTTCGCGAGCCGGCGCTTGTCCGTTCCGTCGGCGGCGGTGTTCCACTCCGGCGCCGTGGCGTCGTCGAGGGCCACGAACGTCGGCTCGCCGCCCAGCGTCAGTCGCACGTCGGACGTACGAAGGCGCTCGTCGACGAGCTCGCCCGCGGCGTCGATGCGAGCCCACTGTTCGTCGGTGTAGGGCTTCGTCGTGCGGGGGTCCTCGTGGATGCGGCGCACCTCGTTGTGGAACGAGAAGGTCACCCCGACGGGGTCGGTGGCACCGCTGATCGGTGCGGCCGACGATGGATCCGGCGTGGCGGAGAGGGGGATGTGGCCTTCGCCGGCGAACAGCGCGCTCGTGGCATCCAACCCGATCCACCCCGCACCCGGGACGAACACCTCGGCCCACGCGTGCAGGTCGGTGAAGTCCTGCTCGGGCCCGCTCGGCCCATCGAGCGACTTCTCGTCCGACGCGAGCTGCACCAGGTAGCCCGAGACGAAGCGGGCTGCGAGCCCGTACTGGCGCAGCAGGCTGACGAGCAGCCAGGCGCTGTCACGGCATGACCCGATGCCCGACTGCAGGGTGTGGTCGGGGGTCTGCACGCCGGGCTCCATGCGCACGGAGTACCCGACCGCGCCGTGCACGGCCCGGTTGAGCTGCGAGAGGAACGTCACGGTGGGCAGCCCGTCGGCCGGCAGCGCGGGCAGGCTCTCGCGCCAGAGCTCGGCGGCGCCGCTGTCGGCGACGGGCCGCAGGTACGGGGCCAGGTCGGCGGAGAGCGCCGGATCGTAGGCGAACGGGAACCGCTCCGCGTACTCCTCGATGAAGAAGTCGAGCGGATTGATCACCATCATGTCGGCGACCACCCCGACCGTGATCTCGAGCTTCGACACCTTTTCGGGGAAGACGATGCGTGCCAGCCAGTTGCCGAACGGATCCTGCTGCCAGTTCAGAAAGTGGTTCGCCGGCGAGATGTCGAGCGAGTACGCCTCGATGGGCGTCCGCGAATGGGGCGCGGGGCGCAGGCGCACGGTGTGGGCGCCCACGTTGACGGGATGTGCGAACTCGTAGCCGGTGTAATGCTCGAGGGCGACCTTGATCGACATGCCCTCAGCATCGTGCATCTCTGTTGCCGACGGGTTACGTGCGCCCCGGCGGCGCGCCGTACAGTTGTGCGATGACTTCCTTCGGGGTCCGTCCGGCCCGCACGTCCGACGTACGCGGGATCCTCGCCCTTCTCGAACCCTGGGTGCAGCGACGGATTCTGCTCGGCAAAGAGGTCGTCACCGTCTTCGAGTCCGTGCAGGAGTTCGTGGTCGCCGAGGCGGACGGCGAGCTCGTCGGTTGCGGCGCGCTGCACGTGATGTGGGAAGACCTGGGAGAGATCCGCACCCTCATCGTGTCGGATGCCTGGCTGCACCACGGCGTCGGCGGGGCCATCGTCGAGCGCTTGGAGCACAACGCGCTCGAACTCGGCCTGTCGCGACTGTTCTGCCTCACGTTCGAGGTCGACTTCTTCACCCGCCGCGGCTTCGCGCCGATCGGCGAACAGGTCGTCGACCACGATGTCTACTCGCAGATGCTGCGCAGCCCCGACGAGGGCGTCGCGGAGTTCCTGGACCTCGCCCACGTCAAGCCGAACACGCTCGGCAACACCCGCATGCTCAAGAACCTCTGAACGGTTCGGCTCGCGGCGGACGACCCGTGCGGGCGTCCGCCCCGCGTGCCCCCAGGGGATGGTGGATGCCACAGCGTAGCCTGAAGCAATGAGCACCCCGACCCGTCGCCGGCCCTCTCCGGCCGTGTACCGACGCCGTCGGCTGGTCGCGCTGCTGCTCGCGCTGCTCGTGATCGGCGGCATCGTCGCCGCGGTCATCGCGCTGTGGCGGCCGGGGCAGAGCGCCCCGTCGACGGGCGGGACGCCGTCGGCATCGCACTCCGCGTCATCGTCGGCGCCGACGGCGGCACCGTCGGACGCCCCTGCGCCGACCGAGCAGACCTCGTCGGCGACGGAGCCTGCGGCATCCCCGACGCCCGAAGCATCGCCTGGGATCGCGGCCTGCTCGACGTCGGGAATCTCCGTGCTCGCGGTGACCGACAAGGACTCCTATGGGGCGGGCGAGCTGCCGAAGCTGTCGATCACGCTGTCGAACACGTCCGATCATCCGTGTCTGATCAACGTCGGCACGGCGACGCAGTCTTTCGTCATCACGAGCGGCGCCGACACGTGGTGGCGGTCGACCGACTGCCAGAGCGAATCGAGTGACCAGGTCGTGCAGCTCGCCGCGGGGCAGACCGTCTCGAGCGTCACCCCCGTGGTCTGGGATCGCACCCGTTCGTCCGTCGACACCTGCGGGTCGTCGCGGCCGCCTGCACCATCGGGTTACTTCCACCTGCAGGTGTCGATTGGCGGAATCCAGGCCGCCGACACCGGAATGTTCCAGCTGCGCTGATCGCCTACATGGTGGATGCCTTGAGCGCAATCCCCCTGGCTGACGCGAGATCGGCTTGTCAGGAAATTCCCTGGTCAGCGCTATTATGAGAGCATTCTCATTGATATACCGGACGTGGCGGCCCGCTCGCTCCGAACACCTGCGTACCGTTGTTCGGAGCTCGTGAACTGCGTCCCCCCGTGATCCCAGTCACGGTCCCCGGTGGTCATCCCAGTGGCACCGGCTGGATGCGGTGAGCTCAGGCCCTCTCGATTCCTCCCGTCCCCCAGTGCGAGGGTCGAGGGGGCCCTTCTCGCTCGTCCCTTCTAGGCTGGACGGCATGGCTGGCACCCCGCGTCGCAAGAAGGCGCCGCTCGACTTCCGCAATCCGCAGCTCGCCGATGCCCTGCAGACGCAGGACATGGCAGCGCTCGCGTTCGCCCTGCGCCACGGCCCGACCGTGGTCCCCCTGATGCGGCCCGGGCAGCGCGACGATCCGCGCGACAGCGGTGAGGTCTGGACCTACCGTGACCCGAACACGGGTGACGTCGCGCTGCTGCTGTTCAGCGATGCCGCCCATAAGCCGGCGGCGCTGCCCCCCGCGGTCGGGCTGCATTCGTCCGCGTGGCTGCGCGCGTTCCTCGGTGCGCACGGCGACGAGATCACGACGGTGTTCTTCGACATCGCCGGCCCGCACCCCATGCAGGCCACACCCGCCGACGTCATCGCGGCGCTCGACGCGTAAGAACGGCGGCCGTGTCCCTCAGAAGCCGGGCGCGTCGCCCCGCTGGACGGGGTGCTGGCGTGGCAGGTCGCGCAGCGCGCGGCGCAGATCGACGGATGCCGTGTCGACGATCGTCCGGTAGCCCAGTCGGCCGGCTTCGGACCGGCGCTGGTCGTGCTGGGTGACGGCGCGGATCTCACCGGCGAGACTCAGCTCCCCGATGGCGGCGAGCTGTGCCGGGTTCGGCCTGTTCGATACGGCGCTGGCGACCGCGAGCGCGATCGCGAGGTCGGCGGCCGGTTCGGTGAGACGCACGCCGCCGACGGTCGAGACGTAGACGTCCTGGTCCGAGACGCGGATGCCGGCGCGCTTTTCGAGCACCGCCAGCACCATCGCCACGCGGGCGCCGTCGACGCCGCTCACGATGCGGCGCGGGTTCGGCCCCGACCCGGGCAGGGTCAGCGCCTGCACCTCGACGGGAAGTGCCCGCCGACCCTCGAGCGCGATCGTCACGCAGGTTCCCGGCTCACGGGAGCCATGCCCGAGAAAGAGCGCGCTGGGGTCGGGAACCTCGGCGATGCCGTGCTGAGTCTGTTCGAAGCAGCCGACTTCATCGGTGGCGCCGAAGCGGTTCTTCAGGGCGCGTACGAAGCGCAGCGAGGTCTGTCGATCGCCCTCGAAGTGGCAGACCACGTCGACGAGATGCTCGAGGATGCGGGGGCCGGCGACCTGCCCGTCCTTCGTCACGTGTCCGACGAGGATGACGGGCAGGGATCGGTCCTTCGCCACGCGGATGAGGGTGGATGCCACTTCGCGTACCTGACTCGGGTGCCCGGCGGCGCCGTCGACGAGCCCGGACGAGACCGTCTGCACGGAATCGACGATGAGCAGGTCGGGGTGCGTCTCGTCGACGTGCCCGAGGACCGTGGCGAGGTCGGTCTCGGCGGCCAGGTACAGCTCGTCGTGAAGCGATGTCGTGCGCTCGGCCCGCAGCCGCACCTGCCCGAGCGACTCTTCGGCGCTGACGTAGAGCACGCGGCGGCCCGCCGCAGCCGTCCGCGCGGCGACCTCGAGCAGAAGCGTGGATTTTCCGACGCCCGGCTCGCCCGAGAGCAGGATCGCGGCGCCCGGCACGATGCCGCCGCCCAGCACCCGGTCGAACTCGCCGACGCCCGTCGTGCGGCGCGGCGTCTCACGGGTGTCGATCTGGGTGATGGGGCGGGCCGACCGGGTCGGGGTCGTCGCCGTGACGGCGGGGGCGGAGATCCCGGTCGGGGTGGTGGCCTCCACGACCGTGCCCCACTGCTGGCATTCCCCGCATCGTCCGACCCATTTGGCGCTCGTCCAGCCGCACTCCGTGCAGCGGTAGGCGAGGGTCGACGCCGCGCGTTTGGATGCCATGGAGAAAGGCTAGCCCGGGCATCCGACATGCCCGTCGTGTGACGAGCGGTCGGGTGCCCGGGCCGGATCCGTCCGCGGGCGTGCGGCTCAGCGCAGCGAGTCGGCGACCTCTCGGAGGGCATCGGCCGACCGGCGGAACAGTCCCAGTTCGTTCGGCGAGAAGGCGGTCTGACGGATCGGCTCGGCTCCCGCAGAAGAGACGATCGAGGGCACCGACAGGGCGACGCCGCTCACGCCGTGGAAGTCGTCGAGCACGGTCGAGACCGGCATGACGGTGTGCTCGTCGTTCAGCAGCGCCTCGACGATGCGTGCGCTCGACAGGCCGATCGCGTAGTTGGTCGCGCCCTTGCCCTGGATCACCTTGTAGGCGGCGTCGCGCACGTCGACGGCGATCTGGTCGAGCTCGTCGACCGTGAACTTCGGCTGGCCGTCCAGCGGCACCCAGTCGAGGATCGGGACGGTGCCGATCGTGGCGTGCGACCACAGCGGGAACTCCGTGTCGCCGTGCTCGCCGACGATGTACGCGTGCACGCTCGCGATCGAGACGCCGGCGCGCTGGGCGATCTTCCAGCGCAGGCGCGAGGTGTCGAGCACGGTGCCCGAGGCGAAGATCCGCTCGTAGGGCAGGTCGGTGGTCTCCTGCGCGAGCACGGTGAGCACGTCGCAGGGATTGGTGACGATGACGAATGTCGCGTTGGGGGCGACTTCGAGCAACTGCGGCATCATCGACTTGAGGATGCCGGCGTTGACGCCGGCGAGCTCGATGCGGGTCTGGCCAGGCTTCTGCTTCGCTCCGGCGGTGATGACGACGACGTGCGATCCGGCGGCGACCGAGATATCGGCGCCTCCGATGATGTCGCTCGAACCGGTGAACTGGGCGCCGTGCGCGAGGTCGAGCACCTCGGCCTCGGTCTTTTCGGGGGCGATGTCGTAGAGGGCCACGTGGCGGGCGGACCCGCGGATCAGGGCGGCGTAGGCGACGGAGGATCCGACAGCTCCCGCGCCGACGACGGTCAGTTTCGAGTTCTCGATCACGCTCATGCGCACAGTCTGACAGTGCCCCGGGCCCTCTGCCACCGCGACGCCGGGCTCGGTCGCGTGCACGTCGTGATCGAGGCCGACGGTGCCGAGCGCCCCGAGGTGCCGCTCAGAGCGCTGCGGGGGAGTCGTCGGATGCCCGGGCATCCGCAGACCGCGGCGGATTGCGCACGCCGATCGCCGACACGACCGCGCCGACCACGAGCAGAGCGGCCGTCACCCACACCGAGCGGTGGAAGCCGGTGAGATCGAGCGCGCCTCCGGTGATCGCCGCGAGCGAGGCGATGGACAGGAGCCCCGCGACCCGGGCGACGGCGTTGTTGACGGCCGAGGCGATGCCGGAGCGCTCCGGATCCGCCGCGCCGAGGATGGCCGATGTGAGCGGAGAGACGGTGAGGGCGAGTCCGAGGCCGAGCACGATCATGCCCGGGAGGATCTGCCACCAGTAGTCGAAGCGTGCCCCGACGGTGAGCAGCAACAGGCATCCCGTCGCCATGACGAGGGGGCCGACCGTCATGAACAGGCGCGGGCCGAATCGCCCCGCCAGAACGCCGACCCGGGAGCTGAGGGCGATCACGAGGATCGTGGTCGGCAGACTCGCGAGGCCGGCGAGAGTGGCGGACAGCCCCGCGCCCTGCTGCAGGTACACCGCGATCACGAAGCCGTTGAGCGAAAGCGCGGCATAGATGAAGAGGGTCGCGAGGTTGCCGGCGCTGAAGGTTCTGCTGCGGAAGAGGTCGAGGGGCAGCAGGGGGTGCGGCGCGGCGCGCTGGCGCAGCACGAAGGCGGCGAACAGGACGACGCCGGCGGCGAGCGCGGCCCACAGCCAGGGGGTGGCGGCGGTTCCGCGGGCCGTGGGCAGTTCGATGAGGGCGAGGACGGCGAGCCCGAGCCCGGCCGTGCAGAGCGTCGCGCCCCACCAGTCGATCCGTGCCCCGGCACGGCGCTCGTCGCGCACGTCGAGGCGGGTGAGCAGCCAGAGGGCGACGCCGATCGGCAGCACGTTGATGAGGAACACCCACCGCCACGAGGCATGGTCGACTATCACGCCGCCCAGCAGAGGTCCGACGATCATCGCTCCGGTCGTCATCGCGGTCCACAGCCCGATGGCGCGTGAGCGTGCGGGGTCGGACATCGTCGACGTGATGAGCGCCAGCGAGCTCGGCACGAGGAAGGCCCCGGCGATGCCCTGCACGGCCCGAGCGGCGATGAGCAGTTCGATCGTCGGGGCGGCGGCGACCGCGAGGGATGCCGCGCCGAACCCGATCAGCCCGATCCGCAGCACCAGGATGCGGCCGTACGCGTCGCTCGCGGCGCCGGCGACGAGGATGAGCGCCCCGAGTGTCACGAGATACGCGTCGACCGTCCACTGCTGGGTCGACAGGCCCCCGCCCAGTTCGCGGGCGATCGCGGGGAGCGCGACGTTCACGACCGTGCCGTCGAGGAAGGCCACGAATGAGCCCAGCACGGCGATCGCGACGACGAGTCGCTGCTGTGGGGTCATCCGTGCGGTCACTCCTGTCACGCTACCCGCGGGCGGCGACACGGTGCGCGGGGGTCGGTGACGTCTTACCTAGCGTGCCGGTTCGCGGGGATGCCCGGAGTGTCGTAAGCTAGTCGGCGGTGACGTGTCCGAGCGGCCGAAGGTGCAACTCTCGAAAAGTTGTGTAGGGTAACCCCCTACCGTGGGTTCAAATCCCACCGTCACCGCCACCGAAACCCCCGCGAATCCCTTGAAAACACTGGGATCGCGGGGGTTTCACTTTGTCCGGACGCTTCCCGGGCGCCCGGACGGACTCCTCCGCATCAGGATCGCGTCCGCAGGCGGGATCGGTCGTGAGGCGGAAGGGGGCGGGGGCTCCCACCGACCGGCCCCGTCCCATCGAGCCCAGCGCGGGCGGAGCCCGAGGGCGGGTGGGCGCGCCGACATCCGGCGTCTAGGGTGAAGCCATGGACCCGGCCGGTTGGACATTCCTGATCCTGGCCGTGGCGATCGCCGCGTTCGTGAGTGGACGCGTGCCCCTCTCGATCGTATCGATCGGCGTCGCGCTCGCCCTGTGGGCGACGGGCGTTCTCACCCTCGGCGAGGCGTTCTCGGGCTTCGGCGACCCGACCGTGCTGTTCATCGCGAGCCTGTTCGTGGTGAGCGAATCGCTGGATGCCACCGGGGTCACCGCCTGGCTCGGGCAGCAGGTCGTGACGAGGGCGGGGCGTGGCCGGGTGCGTCTGACCGTCGTGATCGGCGCCATGGCAGCCCTGCTGGCCGCGTTCATCTCGATCAATGGAGCAGTTGCGGCGCTGCTGCCGGTCGTCGTCGTGGTGGCGGTCCGCGCGAAGATCGTGCCGTCGAAGATGCTGATCCCGCTCGCCTTCGCGGCGAGCGCCGGGTCGCTGCTGACCCTTACCGGCACGCCGGTCAACATCGTCGTCTCCGAGGCGGCGGCCGCCGCGGGCGGCCGAGAGTTCGGCTTCTTCGAGTTCGCGCTCGTCGGGGTCCCGCTCGTGGTGCTGACCGTCGCGATCGTCGCGTTCGGCGGCGGGCGACTCCTTCCCGAGCGTCGCCCCGAGCACGTCGCCGACCCGACCGATCCGAGCGAGCACGCCCGAGCTCTGCGCGACAGCTACGACGTCGACATCGATACGGGCGTGCTGTTCAGCGCCCGCGAAGGCGTCGCCGAAGTGCTCGTCGCGCCCCGCTCGAGGCTCATCGGGCGCACGATCTCGGCCGGCATGACCACTCGCGACGAGGACCTCGTCGTGCTGGCGGTGCACCGCGGCGCCGACGACGGGCCGAACGCCTCGCGTGGCACCGGGGTGACCGGCTCGCTCACTCTGCAGGCCGGCGACGCGATGCTCGTGCGCGGGCCGTGGGCCGCGCTCACCCGCTACGCGCAGTCGCCCGATGTCATCGCGGTGACACCGCCGCAGGCGCTGCAGCGCGCCGTGCCGCTCGGGCGCGGAGCCAAGCGCGCGCTCGTCATTCTCGGTCTCATGGTGCTGCTCCTCGCGACGGGCGCGGTGCCGCCCGCGGTGGCGGGCCTCGTCGCGGCGGGAGCGCTCGTTCTCACCCGCACTTTGACGATCCCGCAGACCTACCGTTCGATCTCGTGGACGACGGTCATCCTCATCGCGGGCATGGTGCCGCTGTCCTCGGCGTTCATCGCCACCGGCGCGGCCGGTCGGGTCGCCGACGTCGTGCTGGGGATCGTCGGATCGACCTCTCCCCACCTCGCGCTGCTCGTGCTGTGCGTGCTGACGATGGTGCTCGGGCAGTTCATCTCGAACGTCGCGACCGTCCTCATCGTGACGCCCATCGCGGTGGCGATCGCGGGCAGCCTCGACCTCAGTATCCAGCCGTTCATGATGGCGCTGACCGTCGCCGGTGCCGCCGCGTTCCTCACGCCCGTCGCGACACCGGTGAACCTCATGGTGCTGCAGCCCGGCGGCTACCGCTTCGGCGACTACGCCAAGCTCGGCCTGCCGCTCATGATCGTCTACCTCGCGGTCGCGGTGCTGTACGTGCCGCTCGTCTGGCCGTTCTGACGCATCCGCGCGCGGCGTGGCTCAGCCGGCGAGACCCCACAGCTCGAGCGGATGGGTGAGGCGCCACCAGGCATCCGGATCGGGCAGATCACCCGTCAGGTGCAGTCCCGTCGACGTCGTGCCGAGGGGACCGGTCGCCGTCGCGGTGCCGACGGCTGCATTCGCGGTACGGGCGTCGCCGAGTGAGATGTCGGATGCCACCGGTGCTGTCGCACCGTTCCACAGCAGCAGCGAGGCATCGGCGTCGGTCACGATGTTCGCGGCCCCGCCCCATTTCGTCGTCACGACACCGGCCAGGGTGCCGGCGGGCACGAGCCGCGGCTGCGAGGCCTCGGCGGCGACCTCGTCGAGCAGCCGCGCGGTCTGGGTGTTGCGTTCTTCGTGGCTCGCCTGGCCGAGCGTCACTGCGTACGCGCGCACGGTGGCATCCCCGGCGGTCTGCTGACGTGCGGCGAGTAGGTTGTACCCCGTGTCGAGCGAGCCGGTCTTGACTCCGATGACCGCCGGATCGCTGAGCAGATCGTTCGTGTTGACGACGGTGCCGGCGCCGGGCAGATCGACCGAGGGTGTCTTGACGATCTCGGCGATCACCGGGTCGGCGAGGGCGAGTCGGGCCAGCGCGATGAGCGACGCCGGGTCGGCGGAGTTCTCGGGGTCGATCCCGGTGGGCTCGACCATGGTGATGCCGGACAGGTGGTGGCGGGCGAGCCAGTCGGCCGCCGCTTTCGCGAAGACCGTGTCGCTCGGCCAGATCGAACTCGCGAGCCGGTCGGTGTAGTTCCCCGCCGACCCGATCAGCATCCCCTGCAGCATCTGATACTGCGTCAGTGAGCCACCCACCGGAACGTCGAGAGCGGACTCGTCTTTCGCGAGGTAGTTGTTGTACTCCCGCTCGTCGCTCGACGTGAACGAGAAGCTCGGGCCGCTCTGCCCAGGCGACAGCGGCATCTGCTCGAGCACCATGAGCGCGGTGACGACCTTGCTGATGCTGGCGATCGGGGCGCGGTCGTTCGTCGAGGATGCCACGGCGTCGAACCCCTCGACGCCGACGGCCGCGGATCCCTCGGCCGGCCACGAGACCGCCGAGGCCGGCGAGGAGATGTCGGCGATCCGGATCGACTCGACGGTCGGGGTGACAGCGGACAGCGGCCAGAGCAGCGTCGCCGCCGCATACGCGCCGACGACGCCCACCACCGAGAGCACCGGCACGACGACCCCGGCCCGCAGGGGCGAGCGGCGCGGGCGTCGCGCGAGCAGATCCGGCGCGGCATCGGCGAGTGCAGCGGGTACCGCGGCGGTCGCCGCGACCGCGTCGTCGTCGAGCCACGCGAGGGCCGTGCGCGACGACGGGCGGGGCGTCGACGCCGTCACGAATGCGTACGTCTCGGGGGAGGCCTCAGGTGCCGCGCCCTCATCCGGCGCGGGCGTGGCCGGGGCCTCGGCAGCCACCGGGCCCGTCGGTGCGCCGGCCTCTCGTCGGGCACGCCGCGAGGTCGGCGCATCTTCCACGGTCACTCGCTCAAACTACTACCCGTTCGTGCCTATACTCGATGTCACGTAACCACGGGAGTCCGGTGAGCCGGGCTGAGAGGAAGCGATCCACGCTTCGACCGTCGAACCTGATCCGGATCATGCCGGCGCAGGGAGGAGAGAACATGCACGCTTCGGCGTCCCCATCCACCGTCACGTCCTCGACCACGTCGGGGCCCGGCTTCGGTCGCCTGCGCTGGCGCGTCGTCGACATCGTCGTGGCCAGCGTCATCGGCGTGGCATCCGGTCTGATCTTCCTGCTCTGGAACATCGGCTACCTCGGCCCGAAGGCGCTGCTCGACCCGCTGCTGCCCGGCCTGCAGGGTCTGCTGGACGGCCCGTGGCTGTTCGCCGGCGTGCTCGGTGCGCTGATCATCCGCAAGCCCGGCGCCGCCATCTACACCGAGACGCTCGCCGCCGTCGTCTCGGCACTCATCGGCAACCAGTGGGGCGGATTCCTCACGATCGAGGCCGGCCTCGTCCAGGGTCTCGGTGCCGAGCTCATCTTCCTGCTGTTCCTCTACCGCGCCTGGTCGCTGCCGGTCGCGATCCTCGCCGGTGCCGGTGCCGCCATCGCGGGCGGCATCAACAACCTCGTGCTCTGGTACGTCGGAGCCGACGCCGCCTTCACCGTCGTCTACCTCATCTGCACCGCGATCTCGGGGGCGGTGATCGCCGGCGCGCTGTCGTGGTTCCTCGCTCGTGGACTCGCCGCGACCGGCGCACTCGACCGCTTCGCTTCGGGGCGCGAACGTCGCGCCCTCGTCTGACCCGGTGACCGGCGACGGCCCCGCCGCCGTCTCGGCGCGCGGCTGGGGATGGCGTCACGCGTCTCGGCGGGCCTGGGCCGTGCGCGACGTGTCGCTCGAGATCGCACCCGGCGAGCGCGTGCTGCTGCTCGGCGCGTCGGGTGCGGGAAAGTCGACTCTGCTGCACGGACTGGCGGGTGTGCTCGGCGGCGACGAAGAGGGTGAGGCGTCGGGCGAGCTGCGCATCGACGGCGCGCCGGCCGGAGCCTCGCGCGGGCGCGCGGGGCTCGTGCTGCAAGACCCCGATGCGCAGGTGATCCTCTCTCGGGTCGGTGACGACGTCGCCTTCGGGTGCGAGAACCTCGGCGTGCCGCGCGGGGAGATCTGGCCGCGCGTGCGGGCGGCGCTGGATGCCGTGGGCCTGCACGTTCCGCTCGACCGTCCCACGTCGGCGCTGTCGGGCGGGCAGAAGCAGCGGCTCGCGCTCGCCGGGGCCCTCGCGATGCGCCCGGGGCTGCTGCTGCTCGACGAGCCGACCGCCAATCTCGACCCCGCCGGGGTGGAGGACGTGCGCGCCGCGGTGGGTCGGGTGCTGGATGCCACCGGCGCGACCTTCGTCGTCGTGGAGCATCGGGTCGAGGTCTGGCTGCCGCTCGTCGACCGGGTCGTGGTGCTGGGCGACGGCGGTGTCGTCGCCGACGGACCGCCCGATCGCGTGCTCGGCGAGCGCGGAGCGGAGCTCGCCCGCGGCGGCGTGTGGGTACCGGGCATCCCGCCCGCCGTGCCGCCCCCGCCCGCACGAGCTCCGGGTGACGTGCTCATCGAGGCGCGTGCCGCGGCGGTCGCCCGGGTGCGGGCGGTTCCCGTCGCCACGGGGATCGACCTGGATGTGCACGCCGGCAGTGCGCTGGCGATCGTCGGGCCGAACGGCGCCGGTAAGTCGACGCTCGGCCTCACCCTCGCCGGGCTCCTCGCCCCGGCACGGGGAGAGGTGCACGCGCGACCCGAGCTCGCCGACGGGCTCGACGCCGCCCCGATCCGCTGGCGCTCGCGCGACCTGCTGACCCGGATCGGCACCGTCTTCCAAGATCCCGAGCATCAGCTCCTCGCCCGTACCGTGCGCGAGGAGCTGGAGGTCGGGCCTCGCGCCCTCGGCCTGGAGCCCGGGCTCACGGCATCCCGCGTCGACGAGCTGCTGGAGCGGCTGCGGCTCGCGCCGCTCGCGCGCGCGAACCCCTACACCCTGTCGGGCGGCGAGAAGCGTCGGCTGACGGTGGCATCCGTGCTCGCCACCGCGCCGCGCGTCATCGTGCTCGACGAGCCGACCTTCGGGCAGGACGCCCGCACGTGGAGCGAGCTCGTCGCCCTGCTCGCGCAGCTGCGCGACGACGGATCGGCGATCGTGACGATCACGCACGACGCGCAGGTCGTCCGCGCCCTGGATGCCCGGACCTTCCGTCTCGGCGGGGGTGCTGATGTCGGCGAGCCCGGCGGCGCGGCAGGGGGTGCGCGATGACGCTTCTCGACAACCGCGCGCGCACGGGCGCCGTCGCCCGCATCAACCCGGTCGCGAAGCTCGCCGCGAGCGCCCTCATCGCGCTGCCGCTGATCCTCACGATCGACTGGGTGTCGGCGTCGGTCGCGCTCGCCCTCGAGTGCGTGCTGTTCCTGTTCGCCGGGCTCGGCTGGCGCGAGTTCTGGCTGCGCACCTGGCCGGTGTGGATCGCGGCGCCCCTCACCGCGCTGACGATCGCGCTGTACGGCCAGGCATCCGGTCACATCTACGTCGAGTGGCTCGTGCTGCGCATCAGCGACGGCTCGCTCGCGCTCGCGCTGGCGACCTTCTTCCGCGTGCTGGCCGTGGCGCTGCCCTCGGTCGTGCTCTTCGTGACGGTCGATCCCACCGACCTCGCCGACGGGCTCGCGCAGATCGTGCGACTGCCGGCCCGATTCGTGCTCGGTGCTCTCGCGGGGCTTCGCATGGTGGGCCTGTTCCTCGACGACTGGCGGGCGATCGAGCTCGCCCGCCGCGCACGCGGCGTCGCCGACCGGGGTCGCATCCGCCGGTTCGTCGGGATGGCCTTCGCGCTGCTCGTGCTCTCGATCCGCCGCGGCTCGAAGCTCGCCACGGCGATGGAGGCGCGCGGCTTCGGCGCTCCGGTGCGCCGTACCTGGGCGCGTGCGTCGACATTCGGCGGCCGCGAATGGGCGCTCGTCGCGATCGGCGCGGCGGTCTCGGCGATCGCGGTGACGGCCTCCGTCGCCGCCGGCACCTGGAACTTCATCCTCGGGCCGAGCTGAGACCGGGCGCGCGCTGCTGCTTCCGGTCGCGCGGCATCCCGGCCAGGATGGTCCGCATGCCCCGCTACGTCATCGCCCTCGATCAGGGCACCACCTCGAGCCGCGCGATCGTCTTCGACAAGAAGGGCGCGGTCGTCGCGGTCGGGCAGAAGGAACACGAGCAGATCATGCCGCGGGCCGGCTGGGTCGAGCACGACCCGATCGAGATCCGCGACAACATGCGCGAGGTCATCGGCATCGCGCTGGGCCGTGCCGACGCGACCCGACACGACATCGCGGCCGTCGGGATCACGAACCAGCGCGAGACCGCGATCGTGTGGGACCGCACGACGGGCATCCCCGTCTGCAACGCGATCGTCTGGCAGGACACGCGCACTCAGTCGATCGTCGACCGTCTCGCGGGGGATGCCGGTGTCGATCGCTACAAGGACGTCGTCGGCCTGCCGTTGGCGACCTACTTCTCGGGCACGAAGATCGCCTGGATCCTCGAGAACGTCGAGGGGGCCCGCGAGAAGGCCGAGGCGGGCGACCTGCTCTTCGGCACGCCCGACACGTGGGTGCTCTGGAACCTCACCGGCGGCCCTCGGGGAGGGGTGCACGCGACCGACGTGACGAACGCGTCGCGGACGCTCTTCATGGACCTGAAGACCCTGCAGTGGCGCGACGACATCCTCGCCGACTTCGGCGTGCCGCGGTCGATGATGCCCGTGATCCGTTCCTCCAGCGAGGTCTACGGCGTCGCCCGGGGAACCTCGCTCCTGCGCGAGACGCCGGTGGCGGGCATTCTCGGCGATCAGCAGGCGGCGACCTTCGGGCAGGCGGCGTTCGACGCCGGCGACAGCAAGAACACGTACGGCACGGGCAACTTCCTGATCTTCCAGACCGGGACCGAGATCGTGGCATCCGACAACGGGCTGCTCACGACCGTCGGCTACAAGCTCGGCGACGAGCCGGCCCACTACGCGCTGGAGGGCTCGATCGCCGTCACCGGCTCGCTCATCCAATGGCTGCGCGATCAGCTGGGGATCATCTCGTCGGCGGCCGAGGTCGAGCGCCTCGCGCTGTCGGTCGACGACAACGGCGGGGTGTACGTCGTGCCCGCGTTCTCGGGTCTGTTCGCACCGTACTGGCGCTCCGACGCGCGCGGCGCGATCGTCGGGCTCACGCGTTTCGCGAACCGGGGCCACATCGCCCGCGCCGCGCTCGAGGCCACCGCGTTCCAGACGCGCGAGGTGCTGGATGCCGTCGCCGCCGATTCGGGCGTCGCTCTCACCGAGTTGAAGGTCGACGGCGGCATGGTCGCCAACGACACGCTCATGCAGTTCCAGGCGGACATCCTCGGCGTGCCGGTCGTGCGCCCCGTCGTCGCCGAGACGACCGCTCTCGGGGCGGCCTACGCCGCGGGCCTCGCCGTCGGCTTCTGGAGCGACCTCGACGAGCTGCGCGCGAACTGGCGCGAGGATCGGCGCTGGGTGCCTCGAGACGACGAGGCCGAACGCGAGCGTCAGCTGCGCCTGTGGAGGAAGGCCGTCACGAAGTCGATGGACTGGGTCGACGCCGACGTCGTGTGACCCGTGCGCCCGGCTTCGGGTCGCGTGTGGTCGCCTTCGGTGGCGCGACGGGTGGCGGGTTCGGGGCTGGCGACGCCGGTGGTGGTGGCGGGTTCGGGGTCGCGTGTGGGCGGGTGCCCCCCGTTCGGGGTCGCGTGTGGCCGCCTCGGGCCGCGGATGGCGGCCAGAAGGGGTCCCAAACCTGCGGGGTGGCCCGGGTGTAGCTTCGGGGTCGCGTGTGCGCGGGTGCCCCCCGTTCGGGGTCGCGTGTGGCCGCCGTGGGTCGGCAGGAGCGACGACACGAGACCCCGGATCTCGGTAAGTGGGGCCCGGCATGGTTCGGGGTCGCATGTGGGCGGTCGCGGTGGTGGGACGTCGGGTTCGGGGTCATGGATGGTCGCTTCGCGCCGACGGCAGCGGCCGCATGAGACCCGAAACCGGCGGCGGCGAGGGGCGGTGGCGAGGGCGAAGAGGCGCGAGGCGCGAGGGCGAGGGCGTGAGTCGGGCGAGAAAGAGGTGTGGATGCCCGGGGTGAGGCGCCGCGTCAGGTCGCGTTCCAGAGGGCCCGGTAGTACGCGAGGCGTTCGTCGTCGGGCTTCACGCCGTAGGCCTCGATGAGGGCATCCTGCCAACCGGGACCGTAGTTCCACTCCGTGCTTATCGCGGCGACGGCGATGTCGGCCCAGCGGTCGGCGATCCCGAGCGCGCCGAGGTCGACGTGCGCGACCCCGTGTCCGTCGTCGTCCAGGAGCGTGTTGGGGCAGCACGCGTCGCCGTGGCAGACGACGAAGCGGTCGACCGGCGGGGGCGTGCGCAGGTCGATGGGCACCCGGATGCCTCGACGTCGAGCGTTCGCGATGCGTACCGGCACGGTCCACTCGAACGGGCAGTCGGCGACCGGCAGCGCATCGTGCAGCGCTCGCAGCGCCTCGCCCACGGCGCCGACCGCGGTCGCGGGGCGTTCGATCCATCGCGGCTCGACGGCAGAGGATGCCTCGATCGCCCTCGTGACGAGCCATTCGTTCGTGGGGCCTGCCCCGGTTTCGATGACGGAGGGAACCTCGACGTAGCGCCGTGCCCACGAGAGGCGGCCGGCCTCCGCGCGCAGGGAGGTCTCGGCGTTCCGGGGTCCGTGCTTGATGTAGCGGCCGTCGTCGGTGCGGAAGGTGACGCCCCCGATCGCGTTGCGCCACACCGGTGTCACGGCAGCTCCCCGTGCGAGGCGTCGGACCGTGCGGGGCGCGTCGACGTGATCGGTGGGGATGCTCATCCCGCCCATTCTGCCCGGCGTGGCCGGGCGCGTGCCGCTCCGTGCCGACAAAAGACGGACGTGGTCCGCCGACACCCGACCGCGCCGGAGCCCCGCGGCATCCGCGCGGGCCCTTCGCTCACTCGCTCGCGCCGAGTAGTTCCTGCAGAACGACGGCGCCGTTGTGTTCCTCGTCGTGCGAGGCGAACAGGAGCGTGACCACGGCGTGCCCCGCGATCTCGTCTCGCACTCGCGCGACTCCACCGTCGGCGGCAAGCTCGTCGCGGTACCGGGCCGAGAAATCGGGCCAGGACATCCCCTCGTGGTGGACGGCGCGGCGCAGCTCCGCAGACGGCGCGACCTCCTTCGCCCACAGGTCGACTCTCGCCCGCTCCTTGGACAGGCCGCGCGGCCACAGCCGATCGACGAGCACGCGGAAGCCGTCGGCATCCGTCGCCTCGTCGTAGACGTGCTTGACGTGCAGTTGCATGATTCCAGTCAACTCTTCGCGCCTCTGCGTCGCCAGCCTCCGTGTACCTGTGTCGTCGGCTGGCACGCGGCCGGCGCCCGACGTGCTGAAATGGATCGTGCCCATCGAAGCTGTTCGCCGTGTCGGAGTCCTCACCGCGCTGGCCGACGAGGGCGACGGAGCCGCAGTCGCCCTGGGCGACGTTGCGGCTCACCATGTCCGGTTGCGCTCCGACGGACTGGTCCCGGCCTTCGGTGCGGCGCCGTCGGGGTTCGTGCCGTGGCGGCAGGTGCGAGAGCTCGACGCCGACATCCCCGCGACCTGGGTGCCCGCTCCCGCCGTGATGGATGTCGTCGGGCCGCTGCTCGAGGGTGTCTTCGGTGGGTCGGGCTCCATCGCCGAGACGCCCACCTTCCCCGTCCGGATCGTCGCCGATGACGGTGCGCGGCTCGAGTGGCGGGCGACACCCCACTATCTTTCGGGCTATCGGCGCAGGGATGCCGCTGTCGCCGCCCGGCTGCTCGCGCACCTCGTGGCGCGTGCCGACGCACGCATCCTGCTGTCGCGACCACACGAGATGCTCGGACGTCTGGCGCAGATTCTGCCCAAGACGTGAGACGCAGTTCCGCGTATGCTGATACGCGGTGGCACCGTGACTCACGCGGTGGACCCGATGGAGTTCGAAGGGGAATCCATGGAGATCGTCGGCGCATCCACTCTCGTCACCGGCGGCGCCAGCGGGCTGGGCTTCGCGACTGCGCGGCGTCTGGCCGAGGCCGGCGCCCACGTCGTGATCGTCGATCTGCCCGCATCGGCCGGTGCCGAGCGGGCAGCTGAGCTGGGCGCGACCTTCGCACCCGCCGACGTCACCGACCCCGGCCAGATGGCCGACGCCGTTGCCGCGGCCGTCGCGGTGGCGCCGTTGCGCGTCGTCGTCAACTGCGCGGGCATCGCGCCGCCCGCCAAGGTCCTGGACCGTGACGGGCATCCCACCGACCTCGCGCATTTCGAGCGCATCGTGCGCATCAACCTCGTCGGCACGTACAACGTCATCGCCCAGGCATCCGCCGCCATCACGCGCACCGATCCTGTCGACGGAGGCGACCGCGGCGTCATCGTCAACACGGCCTCGGTGGCCGCCTTCGACGGCCAGATCGGGCAGCCCGCCTACTCCGCGAGCAAGGGCGGCGTGCACGCCATGACGCTGCCGATCGCCCGCGAGCTCGCGCGCCATGGCATCCGGGTCTGCACGATCGCGCCCGGGATCATGGAGACGCCGATGCTCGCGGGGTTGCCCGACGCGGCCCAGGAGAGCCTCGGCCAGCAGGTGCCCTACCCGGCGCGGCTCGGCCGGCCCGACGAATACGCGAGCCTCGTGCTCGAGATCGTGCGCAACGGGTACCTCAACGGTGAGACCATCCGCCTCGACGGTGCGATCCGGATGGCGCCTCGATGATCTCTCGCCTTACTCGCGCGGCCGGTGGTACGGCCTCGGCGACCGCCTCCGTCGGGTGGGCAGCCCCGAGTGTCGAGGCGTCGCTGTTCCGTACTCCTCCATCTCGTCACACGGCCGGCGGCCGTTCCGCCGGATTCCGCGACATCCCGGACCGCGGCTGCGAAGGATGGAGGAGTTCGGCCCGCGCCCCGGTCGGCGCCGCGACGCACACCCCCGCCCCGAACCTGCCCCCGACCCCGACGGAGACCTGCCGATGAGCGATTCGATCCTGTACGTCCGCGAGGGCGCGCTCGCGCGCGTCACGTTCAACCGGCCGTCCGCACTCAACGCCATGGGGTTCGAGATGGGGCGGCGGTGGCGTGACCTCGCCCTCGAGATCACGGCCGACCCCGGCGTCGGAACGGCGCTGCTGGATGCCCGTGGCCCCGCGTTCTGCGCGGGTGGCGACGTCATCGAGATGGCATCCTCCGGCGCGGACGGGAGCGACGTGACGGCGGCGGCAGAAGCGATCCATGCGGGCATCCGCGCGTTCGTCGAGTCCGACATCCCGGTGGTCGCCGCCGTCCAGGGTGCCGTCGCCGGCGGCGGGCTGGGTCTCATGCTGACCGCCGACTACGTGATCGCCGCCACTCGGGCGCGCTTCGTCAGCCGGTACGCGAACATCGGCCTGAGCCCCGATCTCGGAGTGTCGACGCTCCTTCCCGCGGCCGTCGGTCAGACGCGCGCGCTGCGCCTGCTGCTGCAGGACGAGACCCTCGATGCCGAGACGGCGCTGGATTGGGGCTTGGTCTCGGAAATCGCCGACGACCCCGCTCAGCGAGCCGAGGAGGTCGCCGCGTTCTGGCTTGCGAACGCCACGGGCGCCTTCGCACAGGCCAAGCGCCTCGTCCGCGCGGGAGCGCGGCGCGCCTTCGCCGAGAACCTGGCCGACGAGGCGCGCACGATCGGCGCCCGCTTCGACACCCCCGAGGCGCAGATCCGTGTTTCGGCGTTCGCCGCGGCATCCCGTGTGAAGACGGCAGCGCCCGCAGCGCCGGCAGCACCCGGCGCGTCCGAGGGTTCCCGAGGATCCGGCGGTTCGCGAGGAGCTGAGACGCCGGATGCCTCCTCAGAATCCGCCATCTCCGCGGCATCCGCCGCAGCACCATCCGCCGCCGCACCAGCCCCCGAACCCCCGACCGCACCCGAGACCTCGCCCCGACCGCAGGAGCACGCATGAACACCCTCGCCGGAAAGACCATCCTGATGTCGGGCGGCAGTCGCGGCATCGGCCTCGCGATCGCGTTGCGTGCCGCGCGCGACGGCGCGAACATCGCGCTGCTCGCCAAGACCGACACCCCGCACCCGAAGCTCGAGGGCACCGTCCACACCGCGGCGGCGGCGATCGAGGCCGCCGGCGGTCGTGCGCTGCCGATCGTCGGCGACGTCCGGAGCGACGACGACATCACCGAGGCCGTGCTGAAGACCCAGGGCGAATTCGGCGGCATCGACATCGTCGTCAACAACGCCTCGGTCATCGATCTGGCGGGCTCACTCGACCTCGCCGTGAAGAAGTACGACCTCATGCAGGACGTCAACGTGCGCGGCACGTTCATGCTCTCGCGGGCCGCCGTTCCCGCGTTGAGGGATGCCGCGAACCCGCACATCCTCTCGCTCTCGCCGCCGCTGAACCTCAGCCCGCGCTGGCTGGGTGCGCACACGGGCTACACGCTCGCCAAGTACGGCATGACGATGGCGACGCTCGGCATCGCTGCCGAGTTCGCGTCAGACGGCATCGCGGCGAACACCCTGTGGCCCGAGACCACGATCGCGACCGCGGCCGTGCAGTTCGCGCTCGGCGGCGACCGGATGATGAAGGTCAGCCGCACCCCCGAGGTCTACGCCGATGCCGCCTACGAGGTGCTCACCCGTCCGGCGGGGGAGCGCACGGGGCAAACTCTCATCGTCGAGCAGGTGCTGCGGGATGCCGGTGTCACCGACTTCTCCGGCTATGCCGCGACGCCCGGGACGCCCGACAGCGAGCTGTTCCCCGACATCTTCCTCTGAGGCATACGCACTGGCCCGGTCCGGCCCGCTCGTCGCCCACCGGGCCGGACGGCGGCGTCAGATCAGGCCGAGACGCGTCAGCGCGTTGTGGATGCCGTCGTCGAGCACGTCCGTCGTGACGATGTCAGCCATCGCCTGCAGCTCCGGGTCGGCGTTCCCCATCGCGACCGCTGTGCCGACGACCTGGAACATCTCGACGTCGTTCCAGCTGTCGCCGATGCCGACCGCGTCGGCGGCGTCGCGTCCGAGGAGCTCGAGCACCTCGACGATCGCGGCGCCCTTGTTCACGCCCTGCTGGCAGATCTCGCCATTCGATCCACCCGGCAGGGGGATCGAACCGGGGATGACGTGGAACTCGGGGCCCAGCTCGCCGGCGGCGAGGGCCAGGGTGTCGCTCGAGGTGCTGAGGAAGGTGGCCTTCACGACCGCGTCGAGATCGACCTCGTCGAGCGGGCGGTAGTGGTTGAGCAGCGCGACGTCCTCAGATGCGGCGGCGCTCTCCTGGGCTGCGTCGGCTCCGTCGACGGGCGGGTGGGCGGCGCGACGGAACTTCGCGGCGTACTCGAGCACCCCGGGGCTGACGTACACGGTGGCATCCGTCTGCAAGAAGTAGTGGGCGTCGTGCGCCACGAAGTACGCGATCATCCGATCGACGAGCGGGCGCGGCATGGGGTGGGCGACGATCTGCTCGCCGCCGCGCACGGCGAACGCGCCGCCGTTGGTGATCGCGCCGTCGACCTCGATCTCGCGCACGCGCGGGTTGATGTCACCCGCCGAGCGGCCTGTGCACAGGTACACGAGGTGACCGTTCGCTCGCGCTGCGGCGATCGCCGCGGGGGTCGAGGCGGACATCCGCGAGCCGTGCTCGAGGATCGTCCCGTCGATGTCGATGAACACGATGCGCGAGGAAGCCGGTGCGGGGGTCACCCGTCCATCCTTTCAGAGCCGGGTGAACGGCTCGTGAGCGGGGCCTCCGGGGTCTGCCTGGAAGAGCCGCGCTGTGCATGGACTAGCGTCGATGATGCGCGCGGCCATATCCGTCGGATGCCCGTGCACGACCGGGCCGGGAGGGGGCGACGTGGCACGACCGAAGCTGCAGGACGTCGCGGCGCGGGCCGGCGTGTCTGTCACGACCGTCTCTCGCGTCTTGAACAACCGCGGCTACCTGAGCGACGATCTGCGTCGCCGTGTCAAGGCTGCCATCGACGAGCTCGGTTATCGCCCCGACGCGATCGCGCGGTCGCTCATCGGGAGAAAATCGGGGCTCGTCGGAGTCGTCGTCCCGACGGTCGCCGATCCGTTCTTCGGTGAGCTCGTCTCGGCGATCGAGCGGTCGCTCGCCGAGCACGGCTACAAAACTCTCCTCTGCGATTGCCAGCAGAACGCCGAACGCGAGGCCGAGTACCTCGACCTGCTGCAGGCCAATCGCGTCGACGGGATCATCACTTCCACGCATAACCGCGATGTGGCGGGCTACGACCAGGCCGAGCTGCCGATCGTCGCCGTGGACCGGCGGCTCGCGGCGCACATCCCGATCATCCGGAGCGACAATCGTGCGGGAGGCAGGCTCGCGACCGAGCACCTGCTCGCGCGGGGCTCGCGCGCCCCGCTCCTCATCACTGCGACAGATCACGCCGGCAACGACCGTGCGGCGTCGTATCGCGAGGTGATGTCCGAGCGGGGACTCGAGGCGCGCGTGCGTGCCTATGGGTATTCGACTCCGGTCGAGGATCGGCGCGCATTGGTCGAGACCTGGCTCTCCGAGAGCGGTGCCGATGGGGTGTTCGCCACCGACGATCTCACCGCGATGATGGCGCTCGAATGGGCGCACAAGACCGGCCGCCGAGTCCCCGACGATGTGCGCGTCGTCGGCTACGACGGGTCGGCGGCGGTGCGGCAGGGCGTCCCCGGCCTCACAACGGTGGCGCAGCCCATCGAGCGTCTCGGTGCGCGGGCGGCCGAGGTGCTCGTCGATCGGATCGCGGCTCCGGATGCCGTGATGGCGCCCGAACCGCCGCTGTCGATAGGGCTGCGGGTGGGGTGGACCAGCTGAATCAGCCGGTGATGGAGAGCGACATCGGTGAGAGCGCCAGGTCGGTGATCCGCACCGGCGCGCCCGTGGCTTCGGTGGTGATCTCCGGGGCGCCGACGGGGTACATCGCGCTGGTCAGCGACGATCCATCGCCGAGAAAGACCTCGACGCTGGACGCATCGACGAGGATGTCGATGGTGACGATGTCGTCGGATGCCGGGCGGTGGCCCGGGGAGGCGTCCGGGTCGGTCTGTGCCTGCCGGTACACCGCGGGAAGGCGCCCGGCGACACTGTCGTCGCGCACGATGAAGGCGGCCCCACGGTCGGCGTCATAGCCGACGGTCACCGCACCCGCGTCGCCGCCCAGACGCAGCCGGAGCTCGCCGTTCGCGGGACGCTCGAAACTCACCCGCATCCGGTAGGCAGGAGAGGTCGGCTGCACGGCGAGAGGTGCGATCGCACCTGGTGCGATGACGTGCGCGGGCGCGGTCCGTGCATCCCCCTCCAGGGTGCGCAACGCGTCGATCGGGCGTGAGCGCAGTCGAAGCCGCCCGTCGATCTCGGACAGGGTGATGCTGCGGGTCACCGACAGCGCGCCCCCCTGCCAGTCGTGGGTCGGCAGCTCGCGGGCGTAGGCCCAGTTGTTGATCCAGCCGAGGGTGCGGCGCTCGGTGAGTCGCTCGGCGTCGGGCTGGGTGGGGTCGTCCCAGGTGACGGCGGCGTAGAAGTCCGCGCCATCGTCGAGCCACTGCGGCTCGGGGGCATCCGGCGTGAAGCGGGTACCGTCCCACGAGCCGGTCCAGTAGGCGAAACCGGTGGTTCTCCCCGGGATGCGCCCGCCGTCGCTGCCGTCGGCGCTCGCGGCGAGCACCCAGGTGCGTCGCCCCGTGGCGGGGTCGACCATCTCGAAGAGGTCGGGGCATTCGAGAAGGCCCAGCGCATCGGAGGAGAAGTCCGAGACGTAGGTCCACGAGAGCAGGTCTGGCGAGGTGTAGAAGCCGAGCCGACGCCCTTCGGCGAGCACCATCACCCATCGGCCGGATGCCTCGTCGCGGAAGACCTTCGGGTCTCGCCAGTCGACGACCCCCGGGTTCTGCATGACCGGATTGCCCGCGGCGGGCTGGAACGTGTAGCCGCCGTCCGTGGAACCGAATACCGACTGCCGCTGTACGCCGTCGTCCTGCTGGGTCACGAGGGCGATGACGGCGCCCCGGCCGAACCCGGCCGTGCCCTCGGCGTCGATGACGGCGCTGCCGGTGAGGATGTCGCCGAGTCCGTTGCGGTACTTCTCGATCGCGACGCCTTCGTTGTGCCAGTGCACGAGATCGTCGGAGGTCGCGTGGTACCACGCGGTGCCGTTCCCGGTGGGGTAGTCCGCGTTGTAGAGGTAATAGAGGTGCCACGTGCCGTCGACGTAGATCGGCCGCTGCGGATCGTTCATCCAGTGCGCGGGCGGCGTGACGTGGTACGACGGGCGGAACGGGTCCCATGCGGCGGGGCGGTCGAACACGCGCCCGTCGAGGGGCGACGCGCTCGGGTCCACGGTCGGCTCGGGGGCCAGGCGGTGGGAGAGCGACAGCACGAGGACGAGCGCGCCGGCGGCGATCGTCGCGATGCCGGCGAGGGCCAGGGTGATGAACGTCCGGTGTCGGCGACGGATCTGTCGGGTCGGGTCGGCGGGATTCATCATGCGGGGTCGCCTCCTCGGCGGTGCGGTCGACGGGCGCCGCCCGTCGCCGCCGCGCCGGCGACGAGGGCGAGCAGTCCCGCCGCGGCCATCGCGCCGATGTCGGCGCCGTCGGCGCCGGTGGTCGCCAGGCGGTCCGCGACCGGGGTGACGGTCGGGGTCGGGGGTGCGGGCGGTGTCGGTGTCGGTGTCGGTGTCGATGGGGGCGGGGCCGGCACCGGCGTCGGGGTGCCGGACGGCGTCGCCGACGGAGCCGGGACGATCACGGGGCGCAGCGTCGTCGCGCGCGCGGCGGGGGCATCCGTCGTGCGTGTCGCGGTGACGGTTGCGACATTGACCGCGTCGTCGGTCGCGTTCGCGACGTCGGAGCTGAAGCGCACCTCGAGGATCTCGTCGGTGGCAACCGGCGTCACCGAGACCGTGACACCGGAGGTGTCGCACGTCGTCGCGACGCGCTCGGACGCGACCGGGATCAGATCGATGAGGTACCCCGTCTCGGGTGCCGTGCGAGAGGTGGAGCGGACGGCGACGCCCGCGGCGCAGTCCACGGATGCCCCGGTCGGCGCCGGGTCGGCCACCGTCACGACGTCCCACGGCCCGCGCGGGGTCTCGACGGTCCACTCGACGCGCGGCAGGCCGGGAAACCATGCGCCGTACTTCGTCGCGGTGGTGCGATCGACGGTGCCGTGGAACTCGCCGGGGACCTCGCCGGCGGGGAGATGCCCCAGGGCCCGGAGCCCGGTGCTGGTGGTCGTGCCGGGGCTCGCGACACCGGTCGTCGTGACGAGCGTGCGACCCGAGCGGTTGCCGGGCTCGGCGGCCGCGTCCGTCAGGTGGATCGAGAGCGCGCCGTCGGCGGCGAGGGATGCGTGGCCGATCAGGGCGCCGCTCGCAGAGATCCAGCGTCCGTCGCCGAGCACGCCGCCTGCGTGGTCGGGAAGGGCGACGGTGACGGTGTCTCCGGGCGCGGCGTCGGGAGGGAGCGTCCACACCACCTCGGTGGTCGTCGTCGAGGCCTCGATGCTCGTCGTGGTCTGAGCGACGAGGGCGGAGCCTGCGGCACCCCATGCGGGGGTGCCGCAGGCGACCGCGCCGGCGACGAACAGCGCGGACAACCCGAGCTGCAGCGAGCGGGCGCGGGTCATCATGATCCGTCGGTCTCCGCGGCGGCTCGGCGACGGCTGCGGATGACCAGGCCCGCGCCGGTCGCGGCCAACAGCGCTCCACCGGCGATCGCGCCGATCAGGAGTCCCCCGTCACCGCCCGTGTTCGCGAGGGTGCTCGCTGCCTCGGGCTGCGCCGCCGTACCGGCGGTGCCACCGGTCGATGCGACGCCTGCGGGCGTCCCGGTCACGCCGTCGCTCGTCGCCGGCGCTGAAGGGTTCGGTGATGTCGTCGGCTGCGCCGGCGCCGGCGTCGAGGTGATGCCGCCCGCACCGAGCAGCAGCGTCGTGTCGAGCTGTCCGTCGACCGTGTCGGCGACGGCGGCCACGATCGTGGTCTCGACACCCGGCCGGACCGGAGCGGTACAGGTCAGCGCCGTCGTGTAGGCGTTCATCTCGGTGGCGTGCGAGCCGTCGAGGTTGCTGACGAAGGAGTCCGCATGCGTGCTCTCGTTGATCGTGCGGATACCTGCCGGGTCGGAGTCCACGATCGAGCACAGCGACCCGTTCACGAAGACGCCGAGGGCATCCGTGTAGTCACGCTGCGACCAGGTGGGATATTCCTCGCTGCCGAACTGATAAACGATTGACAGAGTGTCCCCTGCCGGCACGACGGTCAGGGCCACCTGAGCCGCGTCGTACGTCGTGGCTCCGGTGAGTGCGGTGAGCTCCGCCGAGCCTGCTCCGCCGAGGTCTCCGGTCGTGGTCGGGGCGCTATTGGTGCCCGTCAAAGAGGAGGAGGTGAAGTCGACGTCGGCGGCGGATGAAGGATCCGCGGCGCGCAGCGAGCCTGTGCTGAGGGCGAGGCCCGAACGCGTCGCGGCGCTCAGGTCGAGGCCCGCATAGGACCCCACCTGCACGTCGCGGCCGTGTACGAGTTGTGCCGAGACGAAACGGACGTTCCCGCCGACGAGTGCGCCGGCGCTGACCTCGAGGGGTGCAGCCTCGAGGGTCTGAACGGCGAGGGCGGCCGACGCCGAGGTCACGATCACTGGGGCGGATGCGGCTCCGAGTGCGATACCGACGAGAATGGCGCGGCGTCGCCGCGATGGGGGGAAGGGGGACATGGTTCTCCTGTGGAGGGGCGCGGCAGCGTCGCGAGGCGTCGCTTCTGCCGCGGTGTGGGTGGGGGGACGGGCGAGAGTGCCCGGAGAGGGGGACCACGGGGGACTCCAGGGGGAGAGTCCGCCGCGGGCAGTTTCGCAGACAGCGCGTTGATATGTCAAACGATTGACAGTATGCTCGCCGTGACGTAGCGTCTGTCCCCGAGAGATCCGACCACGCCTTGCTACCCCCCCTAGAAAGCAGACAGACGTGACCACGACTACGCGCGCGCCTCGGCGCCGCCTGCGGCGCGCCGCGGCGATCATCGCTGCGACCGCCGCCGCCGCGACCCTCCTGGCGGCTTCGCCGGCCTCTGCCGCCGTCGAGCCGGTGCCCGTCCCCGGATTCCCGGCGCCGACGGCCCACTCGCAGCAGGCGTACGACCCGACCGACGACTTCACGGCGAAGTGGACTCGGGCCGATGCCCGTCAGATCGCGGCGATGAGCGACCCGACAGCACCCTCGCGGGAGAACTCCCTGCCGGAGGAGTACACCATGCCGACGGTCCCGAAGGACTTCCCGGACATGAGCAACGACCAGGTCTGGGTTTGGGACAGCTGGACGCTCACCGACGGCACGAGCAACCAGCCGAGCTTCAAGGGCTGGGAGGTCGTCTTCTCCCTCGTCGCCGACCGCAGCCTCGGCTTCGACGACCGCCATACCTACGCGCGCCTCGGCTACTTCTACCGCAAGGCGAACGTCGCCGAGCGACCCGCGAACGGCGGCTGGACGTACGGCGGTCATGTGTTCCCCGACGGCGCCTCGGGTGCGATCTTCGAGGACCAGTCCTTCAGCCACCAGACCGAGTGGTCGGGCTCAACGCGCATCTTCGACGGCAACAAGCTGCGCATCTTCTACACGGCGGTCGCGTTCTACCGCAACGAGGACGGCAGCAACCGCAAGCCCTACGACCCACGCATCGTGCAGAGCGAAGGTCGCATCTTCGCCGATGAGAACGGCGTGTGGATGACCGGCTTCCGCGACCAGCACGACATGCTGCAGGCCGACGGCACCTACTACCAGAACGGCGCGCAGAACGAGTTCTTCAACTTCCGCGACCCGTTCACCTTCGAAGACCCGGCCCACCCGGGTAAGACCTACATGGTGTTCGAGGGCAACACGGCCGCCCCGCGCGGTGAGCGTGTGTGCACCGCCGCAGACATGGGCTACCGTGCCGGCGACCCGTACACCGAGACCGCCGACGAGGTCATGGACCGCGGTGCGCACTACCAGCTCGCGAACGTCGGCCTCGCCGTCGCCGACAACGCGGCCCTCACCGAGTGGACCTTCCTGCCGCCGATCCTCTCGGCGAACTGCGTCAACGACCAGACTGAGCGCCCGCAGATCTATATGAAAGACGGCAAGTACTACCTGTTCACGATCTCGCACCGCGGCACGTACGCCGCCGGTATCGATGGCCCGGAGGGCGTCTACGGATTCGTCGGAGACGGCATCCGCAGCGACTTCCAGCCGGTCAACCGCGGTTCGGGTCTCGCGCTCGGCAGTCCGTCCAACCTGAACTTCGCCGCCGGAAAGCCCTTCGCGCCGGACTACAACCAGCACCCGGGCCAGTTCCAGGCGTATTCGCACTACGTCATGCCCGGCGGGCTCGTGCAGTCCTTCATCGACACGATCGGCACGAGCGACGACTTCGTCCGCGGCGGCACTCTCGCACCGACGGTGAAGCTCGACATCGACGGCAGTGACGTGACGGTCGACCGGTCGTACGGCCACGACGGTCTCGGTCAGTGGGCCGACATCCCGTCGAACTACTCGCACCCGATCTCGTCGGCAAGCGATCCGCGCCCCACACGCTGATCCAGCATCGAATCCCTCCGCATCTGCCCGGAATCGGGAGTGCGGAGGGATTCCGCGTGTCGGCGTCGCCGCATCGCTACCCTGAGGGCGACGAAGGAGGTCGCCATCGACGACGTGGCCGCGAGTGTGACGGGCATCCTCCACGCACTCGGCGGCCCCGGAAACATCCGATCCCTCGGGCACTGCGCCACGCGGTTGCGGATCGTCGTGGCGGACCCTTCCCGTGTCGACCAGGGCGCGCTGATGACGCTCCCGTCCGTGCTGGGGGCAGCCCAGGTGGCGAGCCAAGTGCAGATCGTGGTCGGGCCGGCATCGGTGGACGCGTTCGATCGCGAGCTGCGCGCTCGGCTCGATGGCGGGGACGAGCCCATCGGGGCGCCGACCGATGCGATGCCCCCGCGAGCATCGCCGTGGCATCCTCGGCGATGGCTCCACCCCGTGTCGGTGCTCATGGACATCGTCACCCCTCTTCTTCCGAGCCTCGTCGCGGCCGGGCTTCTGCTGGCCGTGCACAACCTCCTCAGCGCACCGGGCGTCTTCGGATCGGTTCCGGCGATGCTCGCCGTGCCGTGGTTGCAGGGCGTCGCCGCGGTGGTGGGCGCCCTGGGAGCGGGCGTATTCGCGCTGCTTCCCGTGCTCGTCGGGTTCACCGCGGCAGCCCGATTCGGCGCCAACCCGCATCTCGGAGCGGCGCTGGGGGCAGCGCTCGTCGCAGCACCTTTCCTCGCGGGCGCGCCCGCGGGCGCGGGCCCGGGGCTTGGCGGCGGATGGATCATCGCCGGAGTGGACGTCCTGGCCATCGACTATCGCGGCACCGTCCTGCCCGTCATCGCGGCTGCCTACGTGCTCGCACGCGTGGAGCGGCTGTGGATGCGGGCCGTCCGCGGCGCCGCGCGTTTTCTGCTCGTTCCGATGCTGACGCTCCTGGTCGCCGGGACGCTCGCCTTCGTGGTCATCGGTCCTGTCATGGTCTGGCTGGGTGACGCGTTCGCCGATCTCATCGACGCGGCCTACACCGCGGCGGGTGTCCTCGGGGGTGCGCTGTTCGGGGCGCTGTATCCCTTTCTCGTGATGACGGGGACGCATCAGGGCCTCGTTTCGCTCGAACTCGGCCTGCTCGCCGACGGAGGATCGTTCATCTTTCCCATCGCGGGGGCCGCCAATCTCGCGCAGGCGGGGGCTTGCTTCGGCGTCATGGTGCTCGCGCGACGCGCTCCGAGGTTGAGATCGTTCGCCGCCGGCGCAGGGCTGCCGGCGATGTTCGGCATCGCCGAGCCCGCGATCTTCGGCATCACGCTGAGATTGCGGTTCCCCCTGGTCGCGGCCGTGATCGGCTCCGCCGCGGGCGGCGCCCTCCTCGCTGCGTGGCACGTGCAGGCCGTCACCCTCGGCGCCGCGGGGCTCGCCGGGGTGGCATCGATCGCGCCGGGATCCGGCGCTCTGTATCTCGCCGGCGCCGGCGTCAGTGCGGCACTGGCTTTCGTTCTGACGGTCATCTGGGGGTACCTCGGACCCCGCGGGAGGGCCGATCTGGCCGCCTTCGAGGTGCCGCCGTCGGCCAGGTCATCGGGCGCTCGCCCAGGTGCGGCCGATACCCTGGGGCCATGAGCGAAACCGGTCCTGTGCGCCCCACGACGCCCCGCCAGGTGCGGCCCCGGACCGAGGGGTGGACGCAGAAGAAGGATGCCGACGGGCGGCCGCTCCTGCAGTTCGCCGCACCCAAGAAGGGCATGCCGCCCGTCCACCTGGCCGATCTGACGCCCGAGCAGCGCGTCGAGAAGGCGAAGGAGCTCGGCCTGCCGGGCTTTCGCGCGGGCCAGCTCGAGAAGCACTACTTCCAGCACTACACGTCCGACCCCGCGCAGATGACCGATCTGCCGGCATCCGGTCGTGACGAGCTCGTGCACGCGATGCTGCCGCCGCTGCTCACCGAGGTGCGCCGGCTCGAGACCGACCGCGGCGACACGATCAAGTTCCTCTGGAAGCTCCACGACGGCGCCCTCGTCGAGTCGGTGCTCATGCGCTACCCGGGGCGCATCACGCTGTGCGTCTCGTCGCAGGCGGGGTGCGGCATGAACTGTCCGTTCTGCGCCACCGGACAGGCCGGGCTCACCCGGAACATGTCCGCGGCCGAGATCGTCGAGCAGGTCGTCCGAGCGAACCGCCTCATCGCCGACGGCGGCCTCGGCGATCCGCGTCGCGTCGGCCACGCGGACGAGCGCGTCACCAACATCGTCTTCATGGGTATGGGCGAGCCGCTCGCGAACTACAACCGGCTCATGCAGGCCGTGCGCACGATGGTCGACAAGAAGCACGGCCTCGGCATGAGCGCCCGCGGCATCACGGTCTCGACGGTCGGGCTCGTGCCCGCCATCAACAAGCTCGCCGCCGAGGACATCCCGGTCACCTTCGCGCTGTCGCTGCACGCCCCCGACGACCACCTGCGCGACGAGATGATCCCGATCAACTCCCGCTGGAAGGTCGACGAGGCGCTCGATGCCGCCCGCGCCTACTTCGACAAGACGGGTCGCCGCGTCTCGATCGAATACGCCCTCATCAAGGACATGAACGATCACGCGTGGCGCGCGGATCTCCTCGCCGACAAGCTCAACGCGCGCGGCCGCGGCTGGGTGCACGTGAACCCGATCCCGCTGAACCCCACCCCCGGATCGGTGTGGACGGCGTCGGAGGTCCCGGTGCAGAACGAGTTCGTCCGCCGCCTCAACGAGGCAGGCATTCCGACGACCCTCCGCGACACCCGCGGCAAAGAGATCGACGGAGCCTGCGGCCAGCTCGTCGCCACGGAAGAGGACCGCGAGGTCGCCGCGACGGTGCCGGTCGACTGACATGGATCCCCTCCGGCACGTCCATCCGATTCCTGCGATCGAGAACAGATAACTGCCTGACGAGAGGGGCACCCGTGTACTACAGCAACGGCAACTACGAAGCGTTCGCCCGACCGCGCAAACCCGCCGGGGTCGATGACAAGTCGGCGTGGATCATCGGCGGCGGCCTCGCCGGAATGGCGGCCGCGGTGTTCCTCATCCGCGACGGGCAGATGGCGGGCGACCGCATCACCATCGTGGAGGAGCTCATGCTCCCCGGCGGTGCGCTCGACGGCATCAAGTACCCCGAGAAGGGGTTCGTGATCCGTGGCGGCCGGGAACTCGAGGACCACATGGAGTGCCTGTGGGATCTCTTCCGCACGATCCCGTCGCCCGAGATCGAGGGCGCGAGCGTGCTCGACGAGTTCTACTGGCTGAACAAGGACGACCCCAACTACTCCCTGTGTCGCGTGACGGAGAAACAGGGCCAGGACGCGCACACGGACAAGCTGTTCACCCTCAGTGACAAAGCACAGAAGGAGATCGTCCGGGTGATCCTCGCCACGCGCGAGGAGATGGAGGGCAAGACGATCGAAGACGTCTTCTCCGACGAGTTCCTGAAGAGCAACTTCTGGCTGTACTGGCGCACCATGTTCGCCTTCGAGCAGTGGCACTCCGCACTCGAGATGAAGCTGTACCTCCACCGGTTCATGCACCACATCAGCGGGCTCCCCGACCTGTCCGCGCTGAAGTTCACCAAGTACAACCAGTTCGAGTCGCTCGTGCTGCCGATGTACAACTGGCTGCAGGAGCAGGGCGTGCACTTCCGCTTCCGCACCACCGTCACCGACATCCAGTTCGACTTCAGCGAGGGGCGCACACGCGCGACCCGTATCGACTGGGTGGATGCCGACGGCGCCGGCGGAGTCGATCTGACCGAGGACGACCTGTGTCTGACGATCATCGGGTCGCTGACCGAGAACAGCGACAACGGAGATCAGACCTCTCCCGCCCAGCTCAAGTCCGGCCCCGCCCCCGCGTGGGATCTGTGGCGGACTCTCGCCGCGAAGTCGGACGGCTTCGGCCGTCCCGAGGTCTTCTGCAACGACATCGACAAGACCAAATGGGAGTCGGCGACCGTCACGACCGTCGACGAGCGCATCCCCGCGTACATCCAGAAGATCTGCCAGCGCGACCCCTTCTCGGGCAAGGTCGTCACGGGTGGAATCGTCACCGCGAAGGACTCGGCCTGGCTCATGAGCTGGACCGTCAACCGGCAGCCGCACTTCAAAGCGCAGAAGCCGAACGAGATCGTCGTGTGGGTCTACGGCCTCTTCGTCGAGACCCCCGGAGACTTCGTGAAGAAGCCGATGCAGGACTGCACCGGCGAGGAGATCACGCAGGAGTGGCTCTATCACATGGGGGTCCCCGTCGACCAGATCCCCGAGCTGGCGGCATCCGGAGCCAAGTGCGTTCCCGTCATGATGCCGTACGTGACGTCGTTCTTCATGCCCCGCACGGCGGGCGACCGGCCGCAGGTGGTGCCGGAGGGCAGTGTGAACTTCGCCTTCCTCGGACAGTTCGCCGAGACGACGCGCGACACGATCTTCACCACCGAGTACTCGGTGCGCACCGCCATGGAGGCGGTCTACCAGCTGCTGGATGTCGAACGCGGCGTACCGGAGGTGTTCAACTCGACGTATGACATCCGTTATCTGCTGAAGGCGACCACGCGCCTGCGCGACGGAGCCGCCGTCGACCTGCCCGGACCGAACTTCCTGAAGGGGCGCCTGATCGACAAGCTCGACACCACGCAGATGGGGGAGCTGCTGACCGACTTCGGGCTGCTGGCCCCGCACGGCGACACGGTGGCGCGACCCCGGCACGACGACGCGATCGCCTGAACGACGAAGCGATGAACGGATGCCGCGAGCCCGCCCCTCGCGGCATCCGTTCGATTAGCGTGGGGGAATGGTCAACTATCGCTACCTCGGCAACAGCGGATTCAAGATCTCGGAGATCACCTACGGCAACTGGGTGACCCATGCGTCTCAGGTCGGTGATGAGGCCGCCATCGCCACCGTGCACAAGGCGCTCGACCTCGGCATCACCACCTTCGACACGGCGGATGCCTACGCGAACACCGCGGCAGAGGTCGTGCTCGCCAAGGCACTGCAGGGTCAGCAGCGTGAGAACCTCGAGATCTTCACGAAGGTCTACTGGCCCATCGGCAAGAAGGGCCCGAACGACACCGGGCTCTCGCGCAAGCACATCATGGACGGCATCCACGGGTCGCTCCGCCGCCTCGAGGTCGACTACGTCGATCTGTACCAGGCGCACCGCTACGACTACGAGACCCCGCTCGAAGAGACGATGCAGGCCTTCGCCGACATCGTCCGCCAGGGCAAGGCCCTCTACATCGGTGTGAGCGAGTGGACCGCCGAGCAGCTGCGCGACGGCGCCGCTCTCGCGAAGGAGCTCGGCTTCCAGCTGGTCTCGAACCAGCCGCAGTACTCCGCGCTGTGGCGTGTCATCGAAGCGAAGGTCATCCCCACCTCGCAGGAGCTCGGCATTTCGCAGATCGTGTGGTCGCCGATGGCGCAGGGCGTGCTCACCGGAAAGTACCTCCCCGGTCAGCCTGTGCCCGACGGCTCGCGTGCGACCGACGAGAAGAGCGGTGCGAACTTCATCAAGCGGTTCCTCCGCGATGAAGTCCTCGACGCCGTGCAGAAGCTGAAGCCGATCGCGGACGAAGCCGGCATCACCGTGCCGCAGCTCTCGCTCGCCTGGGTGCTGCACAACCCGAACATCGCCGCGGCCCTCGTCGGCGCCTCGCGGCCCGAGCAGCTCGAGGACACGGTCAAGGCATCCGACATCACCCTTGACGACGCGACCTACGCCGCCGTCAACGAGGCGCTGCGCGGTGTCGCGGTCACCGACCCGCAGGAGACGTACTCGGTCTCACCCGCCACCCGCGTGGGCTGATCCCCGCCGACCGTGCGTGCGACGAGCGCCGGCATCCTGCTGTACCGGAGGGATCCGGCTGGCGTGGTGTCGGTGCTCGTCGCACATATGGGCGGTCCTTTCTGGGCGCGTAAGGACGCGGTGGCGTGGTCGATCCCCAAGGGTGAGTTCGACCCGGACGCCGAGATGGCTCGCGCCGCCGCCGTGCGGGAGTTTCGTGAGGAGCTCGGTCTCGATCCGCCCGCTCTCGATGCTCGGGAATTGGGGACGTTCGCCTACTCGTCGGGCAAACAGATAACGGTGTTCGTCGCCGACGGCGCAGGGTTCGATGCGTCAGGCGCGGTCTTCGGGTCGTTCGAGATGGAGTGGCCGCCGCGCTCGGGTCGCCGGGCGGAGTTCCCCGAGGTGGACCGGGTCGAATGGATGCCGGTCGAGACCGCCCGCCCGCGGCTGGTCGCCGGTCAGCGACCTGCGCTGGACGCGCTCGCCGCGCGTCTCGCCGGCGGCTGACCTCGAGCAGTGCGCTCCGGGCGATCGCCCGACCCGGGCCAGCGCGTCGTCGCCGTGCGGCCGAGGCTCGGGTCAGCGCTTCTTCGCCGGTGCGGCCGAGGCTGGGCTCAGCGCTTCTTCGCCGGTGCGGCCGACACGTCGAGCACGGGGTGAAGTCCGCCGAGCGACGACCAGGCGCTCGCCGTGCCCTTCGCTGCGTGCTCGGCGCCGCGCACGGCGCGCTCATCGGCCCACTCGTTGAGCACGTGACCCCGGTGTCCGCGCACGTGCTCGAGCACGACGTCCGGCAGCCCGGCATCGCGTCGCGCATCGCGGGCGGCGATCAACAGTTCGAGCAGGTCGCGGTTCTTCGTCGGCGCCCCGGTCGAGGTCTTCCAGCCGCGGCGGCGATGGGCATCCATCCACGACGCGTAGGTGTCGATCGCGTACTTCGAGTCGGCCTGGACGACGAGGCGTTCCACGGTCGGGTGGTCTTCGATCGCCTTCAGCAGGCCCATGAGCTCGCCGATGTTGTTGGTGCCGACGGGGATCGCGCCCGCCGCCCACTGGCCGTCCTCGCCGACCCACGACCAGCCGGTCGGTCCGGGGTTGCCCTTGCAGGCGCCGTCGGTGGCCACGGTGTAGGTCTCGGTCGAGGATGTCACCGTACGACGGTACCCGAGCGGGCGTGTGCGGCCTGCGCGAACTCCGCAGGATTCGCCGAACTCCGCACCTGATCGAGGGATGCCATGCGGAGTTCATCACTTCGTGCGGAGTTCGTCGTGCCGGAGCGACACGGGAGGGCACGAGAATGGGAGCATGACCGCCCTGCGCACCGCGCTCACCCTCGTCGGGGGTCCGACCGCGATCCTCGATTACGCCGGCATCCGTCTGCTCACCGATCCGACGTTCGACGCCCCCGGCGACTACCCCTCGTCGGGTCTTGCGCTGCACAAGCTCACCGGCCCCGCCCTCGGCCCCGACGAGGTCGGCGGGATCGACGTCGTGTTGCTTTCGCACGACCAGCATCCGGACAATCTGGATGCCGCGGGTCGCGCCTTTCTGCCGCACGCCGGCGTCGTGCTGTCGACGCCCGCCGCCGCCGCGCGGATCGAGGGCGTCCACGGGCTCGAGACGTGGCAGACCCGCACCATCGGGGATGTCGAGGTCACAGCCGTTCCCGCACTGCACGGCCCGGAGGGGGCGGAGGAGCTCTCCGGGCCCGTCACCGGATTCGTGCTGCGCGCGCCGGAGCAGCCCGTCGTGTACGTGTCGGGCGACAACGCCTCATCGGCTCTCGTCGCCGAGATCGTCGATCGGATCGGGGCCATCGACGTCGCCGTGCTGTTCACCGGTGCCGCCAACGTCGGGCGTTTCGGCGACAGCGACCTGACGCTCAATGCGCGCACGGCGGTCGAGGCCGCACGCGCGCTGGGCAGTGCGCTCATCGTGCCGATCCACGCCGAAGGCTGGCACCACTTCACCGAGACGCGGGAGCGGCTGGCACGGGAGTTCGCCTATGCGGGTCTCGGTGACAGGCTGCGCGTCCCGACGGCGGGGGTGCCACTGCCACTCTGAGTACGACGACTCCGGCGGGGTGCGGTGTCAGACGCCGCGCAGGCCGTCGGTGCGCTCGAAGATGAGGCTCGTGTTGGTGGCCGCGACGATCGAATGCGTCGAGAGGTGGTCGGAGACGAACGACCGCAGATCCGCGGTGTCGCGCCCGCGGAAGTGGATGACGAAGTCCTCGGCGCCGGCGACGTAGAAGTACTGCGCGACATCGGGATGCGTGCGCAGCTCGTCGGCGAAGCGCGCCATCTGCGCGCGCGCACCGGGCCGGATGCGCACCGCGACCAGCGCTTCGGTGCGGTAGCCGAGCGCGGCGGGGTCGACGTCGATCGTGAAGCGGCGGATCGCGCCGCGCGACACGAGCCGCGCGATGCGCGCGTGGACCGTCGATGCGGCAAGACCGAGCGTCGTCGCGAGGCGACCGAGCGGCTGCCGCGCGTCGGACGTCAGCTCGTCGATGAGTCGGAGGTCGGTGGCATCCACCGAATCGTTCGCGCTCTCAGTCCTCATGGGCCGATTCTAGATCGATGCGGGATAGCATTCCCGCCGAATCTTCAGGGCGTCTTGCCGCGCTCCGCTTCGGCTGACATCGTGATCGCGCCGCACCGCTCCACCTCGCCTCATGTCCGCCCGTCCTCGCCGCGGACCGATTCCAAGGAGTCCCACCCATGATCATCGGAGTCCCCGCAGAGATCAAAGACAGCGAACGCCGCGTCGGTATGACCCCGACCGGCGTCGACGAGCTCGTCGCGCGCGGGCATCGCGTGCTCGTGCAGCGCGGGGCGGGTGAGGGGTCGGGGTTCTCCGATGAGGCGTACGTCGCGGCGGGAGCCGATCTGGGTGCCGACGCCGCGGACGTCTGGAGCGCGGCCGACCTGCTCGTGAAGGTCAAAGAGCCGATCGCGCCCGAGTACGCCTTTCTTCGCCGCGACCTGACGCTGTTCACCTATCTGCACCTGGCGGCCGATCGCGAGCTCACCCGTGCGCTGCAGGATGCCGGGACCACCGCGATCGCGTACGAGACCGTGCAGCTGCCCGACCGTTCGCTACCGCTGCTCGCGCCGATGAGCGAGATCGCCGGACGGCTGTCGGTGCAGGTCGGCGCCCAGCAGCTGCTGGGCCCTGCGGGCGGGCGAGGCATCCTGCTCGGCGGTGTTCCGGGAACGCCGCGGGGGCGCGTCGTCGTCATCGGCGGCGGGGTCGCGGGCACCCACGCGGCGCAGATGGCGGTGGGGCTCGGCGCGCACGTGACGATCGTGGATGTCTCGATCCCGCGGCTGCGCGTGCTCGACGAGCAGTTCGGGGGCCGCGTGGACACGCGCGTCTCGTCGCGTTCGGTCATCTCGGACCTCGTCGCCGACGCCGACCTGGTGATCGGATCGGTTCTCATCCCCGGCGCCGCCGCGCCCAAGCTCGTCACGCTCGACATGGTCGCGCGGATGCGCGCCGGCTCGGTGCTCGTGGATATCGCCGTCGACCAGGGCGGATGCTTCGAGGGCACGCACGCCACGACCCACACCGACCCGACGTACCGCGTGCACGACGCGATGTACTACGCCGTCGCCAACATGCCCGGCGCGGTGCCGCTCACCTCGACCCTGGCGCTCACCAACGCGACCCTGCGCTACACGATCGCACTCGCCGAGCACGGGGTGGATGCCGCGCTCGCCGCCGACCCGTCGCTGGCCGCCGGACTGTCGATCCGCGGAGGCGAGATCGTCGACACCCGCATCCTCGGCTGACTCGTCGCCGGGGCTCCTGGCCGGGGCCCTCGTTCGGCCGATCGGAGGCGCCGATCTGCGGGTCGCGGGCCGTGGCATCCGCGATTCGGCGCCTCTGAACCGGGTGCGCCGGGGTGGCTTCCCAGAGGCGCGGATGCCAGGGCGATGCGCCCGACGTCGGTACGCCCCGGCTGAATCCAGAATTGCACCTCTGTATACGCATGAGTGAAATGAAGGAAGATGATGGCGCTAAATTAGGATTTGTGTATACAATGGCGGCACCGAAGGAGGTGTCATGCGAGCCAGCGAGCAGGCGTACCGCACGCTCCTCGACGAGATCCAGTCCGGTGCGCTGCCGCCGGGCACCGTTCTCGGCGAGGTCGAGCAATCGACCCGTCTCGGCGTGAGTCGCACGCCCCTGCGTGAAGCGCTCCGCCGGCTCATCGCCGACGGTCTCGTCGTGCAGGCATCCCCGCGTGTGACGGTCGTCAGCGACCTCGATACGGGCGACATCCGCGAACTGTTCGAGGTGCGGCGCGCGCTCGAAGAATCCGCAGCCCGGCTCGCGGCGGTCCGCGGCGACCGGCACGTGTTCGCCGCGCTGGCGGACGAGCTCGTGACGGTGGATCCCGCCGCCGACCCCGACGCGTACTACACCCTCATCGGGCGGTTCGACAGCGCGGTCGATGCCGCCGTCGCGAACGACTACCTGACCGCCGCGCTCACGATCGTCCGCACCCATCTCGTGCGCGTGCGCCGCCTGGCCCGGGACAATCCCGCACGCCTCGCGGCATCCGTCGCGGAGCACCGCCTGATCGCATCGGCCCTCGCCGTGGGTGACGGCGACCTCGCCGCCCACGCGACGCACGTCCACCTGCACAACGCCCTCACCGCCATCCTCGCCTCGCTCGGCGAGGCGGACGACGACCCCGCATCCGCGGCCGGGCGCTCGCCCGTCCTCGCCTTGACCGCCCTCGAAAGGACTCCCGCATGACCGTGCTGCACCACGTCCGCGTCCACCGCTCCGACGAGAATCTCGCGCGCGAGAACCAGCTCGCCCACCGGATCGCCGGGGTCGCCGCCGACCCCGTGGCGGTCGAACCCGACGTTGTCGAGATGATCGTCAACCGGGTGATCGACAACGCGTCGGTGGCCGCGGCATCCCTCACCCGAGGCCCGGTCGTCGCCGCCCGCGCGCAGGCGCTCGACCACCCCGTCTCGCGCGGCGGGAACGGCGCGACCGTCTTCGGCGAGTCGAACGAGACCGTCACCAGCCCCGAGTGGGCCGCCTGGGCGAACGGCGTGGCCGTGCGCGAGCTCGACTACCACGACACGTTCCTCGCCGCCGAGTACTCGCACCCCGGCGACAACATCCCGCCGATCCTCGCCGTCGCCCAGCACGTCGGCGCCGACGGCGCCGCGCTCGTGCGCGGCATCGCGACGGGGTACGAGATCCAGATGGATCTCGTGCGCGCGATCAGCCTGCACCGGCACAAGATCGACCACGTCGCCCATCTCGGTCCGTCCGCGGCGGCCGGCATCGGCACGCTGCTCGGCCTCGACGCCGACACGATCGCGCAGGCGGTCGCGCAGGCTCTGCACACGACGACCGCGACGCGGCAGTCCCGGAAGGGCGAGATCTCGACGTGGAAGGCGCACGCCCCCGCCTTCGCGGGCAAGATGGCGGTCGAGGCCGTCGACCGTGCGATGCGCGGCCAGACCTCGCCGTCGCCGATCTACGAGGGTGAAGACGGCGTCGTCGCGTGGCTGCTCGACGGCCCGGATGCCTCATACGACGTGCCGCTGCCGGCCGCGGGCGAGCCCAAGCGCGCGATCCTCGACTCGTACACGAAGGAGCACTCCGCCGAGTATCAGGCGCAGGCGTGGATCGACCTGGCCCGCAGGCTCCACGGCGCCCATCCCGAGCTCGCCGACCCGGCGAACGTCGAGGGCATCGTGCTGCACACGAGCCACCACACGCACTACGTGATCGGCTCGGGCGCGAACGATCCGCAGAAGTACGATCCGAAGGCATCCCGCGAGACCCTCGACCACTCGATCCCGTACATCTTCACCGTCGCGCTGCAGGACGGCGGCTGGCACCACGTGGATTCGTACCTTCCCGCACGCGCGGCCCGAGCGGACACCGTGGCTCTGTGGCAGAAGATCACGACCGCCGAAGATGCCGAGTGGACGCGCCGCTACCACTCCGAGGACCCGGACGAGAAGGCCTTCGGCGGGCGCGTCGAGATCCGCCTCGCCGACGGCTCCACGATCGTCGACGAGATCGCCGTCGCCGATGCGCACCCGCTGGGGGCCCGGCCCTTCGCCCGCGCCGACTACGTCGCCAAGTTCCGCCTGCTCGCGGAGCCCGTACTCGAGCCCGTCGAGATCGAGCGCTTCCTCGCGCTCGCTGAGCGGCTGCCCGAGCTGAGCGCGGATGAGGTGCGAGAGCTCGATATCGTCGCCGCGGCGGGGGTCCTGGCATCCGTTCCCTCCCCGAAGGGGCTCTTCTGATGCTGTACGCACACACTCCCGCCGCCGAGAAGCGGCGCCTGCTACGCGAGCGCCTCGCGAGCGGCGAGCTCGTGCGGTTTCCGGGCGCGTTCAACCCGCTGTCGGCGCGGTTGATCGAGCAGAGAGGCTTCGAGGGGGTCTACATCTCGGGCGCCGTGATCAGCGCCGACCTCGGGCTGCCCGACATCGGCCTGACGACCCTCACCGAGGTCGCCGGGCGCGGACAGCAGATCGCCCGCGTGACGGAGCTGCCCGCGATCATCGATGCCGACACCGGCTTCGGTGAGCCGATGAACGTCGCCCGCACGATCCAGACGCTGGAGGACGCGGGACTCGCCGGCGCTCATATCGAAGACCAGGTCAACCCCAAGCGCTGCGGCCACCTCGACGGCAAGCAGGTCGTCGACGAGGGCACGGCGCTCACGCGCATCCGCGCCGCCGTCGACGCCCGCCGTGACCCGAACTTCCTCGTGATGGCGCGCACCGACATCCGCGCTCTGCAGGAGGGGAAGGCGGGTCTGGATGCCGCGATCGACCGCGCCAAGGCGCTCGTCGACGCGGGGGCCGACGCGATCTTCCCCGAGGCGATGCGCGACCTCGCCGAGTTCGAAGCGGTCGCCGAGGCAGTGGACGTGCCGATCCTCGCCAACATGACCGAGTTCGGCAAGAGCGAGCTGTTCTCGGTCGACCAGTTGCGGGATGCCGGTGTGCAGATCGTCATCTGGCCGGTCTCGCTCCTGCGGATGGCGATGGGCGTGGCATCCCGCGCTCTCGATACGCTGAACGAGGTCGGGCACCTCACCGGGCAGCTCGACCGGATGCAGCACCGCGCCGATCTGTACGACCTGCTCGACTACGAGGCGTACAGCCACTTCGATTCGAACGTCTTCACGTTCCAGATCACCCGCTGACCGTGTCCCACTTGATGCCGACCATGTCCCACATTCGGTCGCATCCGGGGCCTCGAAACGACAGAAATCGGGACACGGTCGCTGGCGCGACCGGCCTCGCATGCGCAAAGGAGCAGTCATGACCGATCAGGACATCCACAAGGGTCTCGCCGGCGTCATCGCCGATGTGACCGCCATCAGCAAGGTCGACCCCGAGACCAACTCTCTGCTGTACCGCGGGTACCCCGTGCACGAGCTGGCTGCGACGCAGCCGGCCGAGGCCGTCGCGTACCTGCTGTGGAACGGCGAGCTGCCCACCGCCGACCAGCTCGACGCGCTGCGGGCGGACGAGCGTTCGCATCGCGCGCTCGCCGACGACGTGCGCGCCGTCATCGACCTGACCCCGCTCGATGCCCATCCGATGGACGAGGTGCGCTCGGCGATCAGCGTCCTCGGTGCCCGCGACCTCGCCGGCACCGGCTCGGTGCTCGACGCCGGCGGCACCCCCGAAGAGAATCTCGCACGCAGCATCCACCTCTTCGCGGCTCTTCCCGCCATCGTCGCCTACGGACAGCGCCGCCGCCGCGGCCAAGACCTCATCCCGCCGAGGGACGACCTCGACTACGCCGCCAACTTCCTCTGGATGACGTTCGGCGAAGAGGTCGACCCGGTCGTCGTGGATGCCTTCAACCGCTCGATGATCCTGTATGCCGAGCACTCGTTCAACGCGTCGACCTTCACCGCCCGCGTGATCACGTCGACGCTCAGCGACCTGTACTCTGCCGTCGTCGGTGCGATCGGTGCGCTGAAAGGGCCGCTGCACGGCGGCGCCAACGAGGCGGTGCTGCACATCTTCGACGAGATCGGTGACGCCGACAACGTCGTTCCGTGGCTCGAGGATGCCCTCGCGCACAAGCGCAAGATCATGGGCTTCGGTCACCGCGTGTACAAGCGCGGCGATTCGCGCGTGCCGACGATGAAGGCTGCGCTGGACAGCCTCGTCGAGCACTACGACCGCCCCGACGTCGAAGCGCTGTACGCGACGCTCGAGCGCGAGTTCGTCGAGCGCAAGGGCATCTACCCGAACCTCGACTACCCCTCGGGGCCCGCGTACAGCCTGATGGGCTTCGACACCCTCACCTTCACGCCGCTGTTCGTCGCGGCGCGCATCGTCGGCTGGACGGCGCACATCATGGAGCAGGGGGCATCGAACGCGCTCATCCGGCCGCTGTCGGCGTACGGCGGGCCCGATGAGCGGCACATCGCGGGCTTCGTCGACGAGGCGGGCACGGCCACGATCTCGCTGCGGGCCGCTGAAGCGGAGGGCTGAACGCGCGCGGGCAGCAGCGCCCCGCGGGCTGGCCGAGCCCTCCTGGGCTGGCCCGCGCGAGGGCTGTACTCCGCAGATTGTCACGTACTCCGCACCGTCTGCTCAGATCTGGTGCGGAGTACGTGTGATTCTGCGGAGTACGTGGTGGTGGCATCCTCTGCGGAGTCTTGGTCCGCAGCGAACAGGTCTCCACGGGGATCGCGGCACCGACATTCCCCCGCGGGCGTCGGAGGGAGAGGATGGATGCCATGAGCACCGCCGCCCGTACCGCCGTCATCGTCGACGCCGTCCGCACCCCGTCGGGTCGCGGCAAGCCTGGAGGGGCGCTCAGCGGCATCCACCCCGTCGATCTCGCGGCGCACGTGCTGCGGGCGACGATCGAGCGCAACGGCCTGGAGTCGACGCAGATCGACGACGTGCTGCTCGGATGCGTGAGCCAGGTCGGCGAGCAGACCCTCAACATCGCGCGGCAGGCGGTGCTCGCGGCGGGCTTCGACGAGAGCGTTCCCGGTGCCACGATCGATCGGCAGTGCGGATCGAGCCAGCAGGCCGCGCACTTCGCCGCGCAGGGCGTGATGGCCGGGCAATACGACATCGTGATCGCCGGCGGCGTCGAATCGATGAGTCGGGTGCCCCTGGGCGTCGCCTCGGCGGTGGCCGGTTCGCCATTCTCACCCGGCCTGCGGGCCCGCTATCCCGAGGGGCTGGTGAACCAGGGTGTGTCGGCGGAGCTCGTCGCCCAGCGCTGGGGTCTGTCGCGCGACGCGCTCGACGCCTACGCGGCGCAGTCGCATCGCCGTGCCGGTGCGGCGGGAGAGGACGACCGCTTCGCGGGGCAGATCGTGCCGGTGCAGACGGATGCCGGTGAGCTCGACTCCGACGAGACGGTGCGGCCCGGCACGACCGCGGCAGGTCTCGCCGGCCTTGCCCCGGCATTCCACACGGAGGAGCTCGCGGCGCGGTTCCCCGAGATCGACTGGCGGATCACGGCGGGGAACTCCTCGCCGCTGACCGACGGGGCATCCGCCGTGCTCATCATGAGCGAGGAACGTGCGCGCGCGTTGGGTCTCACGCCGCGGGCGCGGTTCCACGCGTTCGCGGTCGCCGGCGACGACCCGCTCATGATGCTGACCGGGATCATCCCGGCGACCCGTCGCATCCTCGAGCGCAGCGGTCTCGGGATCGACGACCTCGACGCGTATGAGGTGAACGAGGCGTTCGCGTCGGTACCGCTTGCCTGGGCGGCCGAGTTCGGTGCGGATGCCGCGAAGCTCAACCCGTGGGGCGGGGCCATCGCCCTCGGACACGCTCTCGGATCGAGCGGCACGCGTCTGCTCGGCACCCTGCTCGCCCATCTCGAGGCGACGGGGGGACGGTTCGGCCTGCAGACGATGTGCGAGGGCGGCGGCATGGCGAACGCGACGATCATCGAGCGGCTGTAACGGGTGCGGCGGGGCGGCGGCGCCCCTCTTTGCGGGGCGCGGGCGGGGTAGGCACGCGGCCCATACCCCCCCCGAGAAACCACGTTCGTGTCGAGGAACACACGCATTCTTGGTTTCTCGTAGCAGCGATGGTTTCTCGCGCGGGTGGGTGCGCGCGCGCCGAACTCCTGGAAACCCGTGTTCGTGTCGAGAAACACGTCCGTGCGTGGCATCTCGGAGCAGGGATGGTCTCTCGAGGGACCGACGCCTCGAATGCATTCGGGGCCCGGGCTCCGTAGGAGTGCCCGAGCCCCGCGGCCCCCCTACGCGCGGCCCACCCGGAGCGTCACGATCTCGAACGGACGCAACCGTAGGACGGCGCCGTCCACGTCTATGTCCACATCGACGAGGGCGGTCTGCGGCGCCTTCCGCTCGAGCAGGTCGGTCTGCGTGACGGATGCCGTGGCAAAGCCGAGCGCGACGCGGGCGGATGCCCGGCGCCCGAGCGCCTCGTACAGCCGCACCACGACGTCGCCGCTGCCGTCCTCCGCGAGCTTCACCGCCTCGACGACCACCCCGGGGTGGTCGATGCTCACGAGCGGGGCGATCTCGGCGACGGCGGCGTCGACCACCCGCACGGGGAGGTTCGCACGGTAGCCCTCGCGGACGGCCGTCTCGACGTCGGCGCCGACCGCGACGCCGACGTGCAGGCGGTGTACCCCCTGATCCTGTGTGGGATCGGGGAAGAGCGCGCCTCGCACGAGCGACAGTCGGGCGACGGTCGTGGTGCCGCCCCCGTCCCGCGCCTGACGTGTGATGTCGTGACCATAGGTGGAATCGTTGACGATCGCGACACCGAAGTCGGGCTCGGCGACCCGCACCCAGCGGTGGGCGACGGTCTCGAAGCGCGCGGCATCCCACGATGTGTTCGTGTGGATCGGCCGCTCGATGTGGCCGAACTGGATCTCGGATGCCGCGGTGTGCGTGTGGATATCGAGGGGGAACGCGAACTTCAACAGCTTCTGCTGCTCGTGCCAGTCGATGTCGAGGTCGAAGGAGAGCACCCGCGATCCCTCCTCCAGACGGATGCGCTCGGTGAGCTGTGACGAGCCGAAGGCGCGCGTCACGACGATCGCATCGCCCTCGACGGCGATCGAATCGACGCTGTCGAGATCGGTCACGTGGTGGCGGTAGTGCGCATCGATGTCCCAGGCATCCCACTGCGTCGGGGTGTCGCGGTGCAGCTGCGGCAGGCCGAACGCGGCTCCGGGGGCGACGGCGTCGCGACCGGTGGCGATGTCGACCAGCGAGGTCACGAGGCCCCGGGCATCGACGTGGGCGCGGACGATCCCGTTCTTGAGCACCCACCCGTCACCCTCCGGCACGGGGGCGACGGCCGCCGGAACCGTTGCGACGGCGGCGCCCAGCGCGGGCGCCCCGGCCCGTGCGTGCGGTGCGGCGTTCACCGCGAGCCGGTGCGCGCCGTTGCCCGCGAGAGCGGAGAGGCTCTCGGCGATGATCTCCTCGAGCTCGCGCGCCACGGCGGCGTAGTTGCGCTCCGCGTCGCGGTGCACCCAGGCGATGGATGAGCCGGGCAGGATGTCGTGGAATTGCTGCAGCAGCACGGTCTGCCAGATGCGGGCGAGCCGTTCGTCGGGGTAGGGGGCGCCCACCCGCACGGCCGCCGTTGTCGCCCACAGCTCGGCCTCGCGCAGCAGGTGCTCGCTGCGCCGGTTGCCCTGCTTGGTGGGCAGCTGGCTCGTGTAGGTGCCGCGGTGGAACTCGAGGTAGAGCTCCCCGGCCCACACCTCGGGGTCGGGGTACTCCGCCTCGGCGGTCGTGAAGAACCTCTGCGGCGTGGAGTGGAGCGTGCGCGGCGAGCCTTCCAGGGACTCGGCTCGGGCGATCGCCGCCGTCATCTCGCGCGTGGGTCCACCCCCACCGTCGCCGAAGCCGTAGGGCAGAAGCGACATCGTGCCGCGGCCCTTGTCGGCGAAGTTGCGCTCGGCGTGGGCGAGATCGGCGGAGGACACCTCCGAGTTGTACTTGTCCACGGGCGGGAAGTGCGTGAACAGGCGGGTGCCGTCGATCCCCTCCCACTGGAAAGTGTGATGCGGCATCCGGTTCGTCTCGTTCCATGAGATCTTCTGCGTCAGGAACCAGCGGGCGCCGGCCGCCTTCGCGATCTGCGGGAGCGCGCCCGTGTAACCGAACGAGTCGGGCAGCCACACCTCGGGAGTGTCGATGCCGAACTCGCGCTGGAAGAACCCCTTGCCGTGCACGAACTGGCGCGCGAGTGCCTCGCCGCCGGGCATGTTCGTGTCGGATTCGACCCACATGCTGCCCACCGGGATGAACCGGCCCTCCCGCACCCGCTCGACGATGCGGGCGTACAGGTCGGGGTAGTGCTGCTTCACCCAGGCGAACTGCTGGGCCGACGAGCTTGCGAACACGAAGTCGGGGTCCTCGTCCATGAGGGACAGCACGTTCGAGAACGTGCGCGCCACCTTGCGCGCCGTCTCGCGCACCGGCCACAGCCACGCCGAGTCGATGTGCGCGTGACCGACGGCGTGCAGCGTGTGGGCGCTCGCGTAGGCGGGCCGTGCGAGCAGCGGCGCGAGCACGGCGCGACCGGCAGCGGCGGTGCCGGATACGTCGTCGGGGTCGACCGCGTCGATCATCGCCTCGAGGCCCGCGAGGATCTCCGCACGGCGCGGGCTCGTGGCATCCAACTGGTCCGCCAGTCCTCGCAGCGCGATCGTGTCGGCGCGCAGCGCCGCCACCTCGAGATCGCGCAGGGCCACATCGACCTGGCGCAGCCGATAGATGTGCTCGGCGCCGGCCGTCGCCGGGTCGCCCAGAGGGGTCGGCTCGAAGGTGAAGAGACTTCCGACGTCGGGGTTGGATGCCGCCTCGACGAAGACGTCGATGCGCCCCTTGCCGTCGATCGCCTCCGTCACGGCGTTGTTGAAGGGGGCGATGCCGCGCAGCGGGCGGCCGTCCGAGCTCCACACCATCGCCTCGCTCTGGAAGCCGACCTGGCCGCTCGTGAAACCGAGGTCGACGACGAGCTCGGCGCGTGTCGCGGCGGGAAGAGCGCCACCGGCATCCCGCCACGCCGTCGGCACCTCGCCGCGCACGCGCAGCCACGTCGTGCCCCACGGCCTGCCCCACGCGCGCCCGGTGGCGAACGGCGTGAACTCGGCCGCGCTCGCCTCGGCGAACGGCACGGGTTCGCCGGGCGCCTCCCACATCTCGATCTCGAGAGGCGCCGTGGCGCGGTGGAGGTTCGCGGAGAGCCGCTCGCGGATGAAACGGTCGATGCGCAGCTCGGCGAGAGCGCTGCGGTCATGCATGGGGAGGTCCTTTCCGGACGGAGGAGGGGAGGAGAGGGGGGGCTCAGCCTTTGACGCCGCCGGCGAGGGCGAACGAGCTGCCCGTCAGGCGCTGCATCAGCAGGTAGAGCACGAGGATGGGGACGGAGTAGACCATCGCGAAGGCGGCCAGCTGGCCGTACGCGACGGCGCCGTGGTTGCCGAAGAACTGGAAGATCGCGACGGATGCCGGCATCTTCTCCGCGGTGAACAGCAGCACGAACGGGACGAAGAAGTTCCCCCACGCCTGCGTGAACACGAAGATGAAGACGACACCGATGCCTGGCCGCATCAGCGGCAGCACGATCTGCGCCAGGGCCCGCATCGGCGAGGCGCCGTCGACCCAGGCCGCTTCTTCGAGCGAGACAGGCACCGAGTCCATGAAGTTCTTGAGCATCCAGATCGCCATGGGGAGCGATGTCGCCGCCATGAACAGCACGACCCCGAGCAGGGAGTCGAGCAGCTTCAGCTGCACGAACATCGCGTACACCGGAACCATCAGCGCGGTGATCGGCAGGCAGGATCCGAACAGCACGCTGTAGAGGAAGCCCCGCTGGAAGCGCATGTTGAAGCGCGACAGCGGATACGCCGCGAGGATGCCCACGACGACCGTCAGAGCGGCGGTGCCGAAGGAGATGATCGCCGAGTTCCACAGCGGCAGGAACGACTGGTTGAACGTCAGCACCTGCGCGAAGTTGTCGAACGTCACGCCGCTGGGCACCGACATCGATACGGTGGCGGCCGGGTTGACCGAGGACAGCACGATCCACGCGATCGGTACGACGAAGACGACGCCGAGGACGACGAGGATGATGTTCGCCAGCCAGCGTCCACGCCTGCGGACGGGGGAGTCGACGGTCAGGGCATTCATGACACCGGTGCTCATGACTCCACCTCTGGCTTGAGGATCTTGATGTAGAGGGCGGCGAAAACTGCGCCGAGCACGATCGTGACCGCGGCGATCGCGGTGCCGTAGCCGACCTGCGCGAACTTGAACGCCTCCTGGTAGGCGAGTACCGGCAGGGTCGAGCTGCGGGTGCCGGGGCCGCCGCCGGTCATGACCCAGATGAGGCCGAACGTGCCGACCGTCTGCAGGGTCGTGAGCATCAGGTTCGTCGCGATCGACCGGCGGATCATCGGCAGCGTGATGAGGAAGAACCGCTGCACCGAGTTCGTGCCGTCGATTTGGGCGGCCTCGCTGATCTCGGGCGGCACCTCGGCGAGGGCCGCGTTGTAGACGAGCATCGAGAAGGCGGTGCCGCGCCAGATGTTGGCGAGGATCACGGCGAGCATCGGGTAGTCGATCAGCCAGCTCACGCTGCCGAGGCCCAGAGCGTTCAGCGTGTTGTTGAGCGTGCCGTCGGAGGAGAAGAAGGCGTACAGCGCGAAGGCGGCGACGATCTCCGGCAGCACCCACGAGATGACCACGAGCGTGCTGACGACGGTGGACAGCGCCTTCGACCCCGCGCGGGTCAGGACGGCGAGGGCCATGCCGAGCACGTTCTGGCCGACGATTGCCGAGAAGAAGACGAAGGAGAGCGTGAGGCCCACCGAGCCCCAGAATGCGGGGTCGGAGAAGAGCGACACGTAGTTGTCGAAGCCGACGAACTGGGGCTTGGCGGCGCGGTAGCCGGTGAGGGCCGCGTTGGTCAGCGAGCCCCAGAGCGCGAACACCATCGGGCCGACGAGGAAGATCACCAGCAGGATGGTCGCCGGCACCAGGGGAGTGGAGCGGGAGAGGGAACGGAGGGTGCCGCCCCGCCTCCGCTCGGCCCCGGTGGGGGCCGAGCGGAGGGGCGACGATGCGGTCGTCGACATGGGGGTCAGTCGCCCTGCTTCACCTTCTGGGCGCCGACGATCTTCGTGAGGGCGTCGTCGTAGGTCTTCGCGGCCTGCTGCGGCGAGGCGTCACCCGTGATCACCGACTCGGTCGCCTGCTGCAGGGCGCTCGAGATCTGCGAGTAGTCCGGCGTCGCCGGACGGAAGTGGGTCACCTTCACGAGATCGACGAAGAACTTGAACGTCGGGTTGTAGCCGAGGTAGTCCTGCGAGGTCGCCACGTCGTCGCGCACGGCGATCTGGCTGTTCTCGGTGTCGTACTTGAGGGTGTTCTCCTTGTTGAGCGCCATCGAGATGAAGTCGAAGGCGGTCTTGGGGTGCTTCGTCTGCGAGCCGACGGCGAGGGTCCAGCCGCCCGACATCGAGGTCGCCCCGGGCTCGGCGCCGGTCTGCGTGGGCATCTTGGCCAGGCCCATGGTCTGCTGCCATGCAGGCCACGCGTGTTCGCCGGTCATCCAGCCGCCCGGGAGCCACGAGCCGTCGATCGCCATGGCGATCTTGCCCTGCGGGATCAGCTCGGTCGAGACACGGCTGCCGATGGTGGGGTCCAGCGCGAGGTCGAGCGGCGTGGCGAGGCCCTTGTCATAGAGCTCCTTGTAGAAGGACAGCGAGTCGGTCATGCCCTTCGAGCCGGTGATCCACTTCTGCGAATCATTGTCGTACAGCCGCCCCGAGAAACACCGTAGGAAGTGGTTTCTCGTCGTAGAAGAGGTTTCTCGCGGTCGCGGTCGCGGTCGCGATGGCGGTCGCCGCGGTGGCGGGCGGCGGGGTCGGGACGGGCGGGAGGCGTGGAAGGCGCCCGTCTGGGAGCATGAGGGGATGACCGAGTATTCGACGATCCTGGTCGAGACGCGCGGGCGCGTCGGCTGGATCACCCTCCACCGCCCCGAGGTGCTCAACGCCCTGAACTCGACGCTCGTGCGCGAGCTGGCGCAGGCGGCATCCGTCTTCGATGCCGACGACGGCATCGGATGCCTCGTGCTCACCGGGTCGGAGCGCGCCTTCGCCGCCGGTGCCGACATCAAGGAGATGGAGGGGAAGAGCTCCGTCGAGATGTCGCTGCACAACCCCTTCGCGCCCCTCGAAGAGTTCCGCAGGCTTCGGACACCCGTGATCGCGGCGGTCGCGGGCTACGCGCTCGGCGGCGGGTGCGAGCTCGCGATGGCCTGCGACATCATCCTCGCCGCCGACACCGCACGGTTCGGCCAGCCCGAGATCACACTGGGCATCATCCCGGGTCTCGGCGGCACGCAGCGCCTGCCCCGCGCGATCGGCGCGTACAAGGCGGCGGAGCTCGTCCTCACCGGGAGGACGATGGATGCCGCCGAAGCCGAGCGGTCGGGGCTCGTCTCGCGGATCGTCCCGTCCGCGGAGCTGCTCGACGAGGCCCAGCGGACGGCGGAGGTGATCGCGTCGAAGTCGCTGCCCGTCGTCTACGCGGCGAAAGAGGCGCTCCGTGTCTCGCAGGAGACCACGGCGAGCGAAGGGCTGCGCTTCGAGCGCCAGACGTTCACGTCGTTGTTCGCCCTCGACGACCAGAAGGAGGGCATGGCGGCGTTCCGCGAGAAGCGTGCGGCCGACTTCCGGCATCACTGAGATGTGAGACTCAGGGTCATGACTCGCGATACTCAGTCGCAACTTCTACAATGAGTCCCATCGCGAAGGAGAACCGATGAGAATCGTCGTGCTGGTCAAAGAAGTCCCCGACACCTATGGCGATCGCACGCTCGATCTCGAGACCGGCCTGGCCGATCGTGCCGCGTCCGACCGGGTGCTCGACGAGATCGGCGAACGTGCCCTCGAAGTCGCGCTGAGCTACGCCGACGCCCATCCGGGCACCGAGGTGGCCGTCGTCTCGATGGCATCCGACGCGGCGGCCGCCACGATCCGCAAGGCTCTCGCGATGGGCGCGGCATCGGCACTGCAGGTCGTCGACCCCGCACTCGCCGGCGCGGACCTCGGCGTGACCGCCGCCGTCCTCGCCGCGGCCGTCCGGCGCATCGGCTTCGATCTGGTCATCACCGGGAACCTCTCCACCGACGGCTCCGGAGGCGTCGTTCCGGCGATGCTCGCGGAGCACCTCGGGGTCGCGCAGGCCACCGCGCTGTCGTCCGTCGAGATCTCCGACTCGCAGGTGTCGGGCACCCGCGCGAGCGACGCCGGCGTCGCTCAGGTCACCGCGGATCTGCCGGCCGTGATCTCGATCACCGAAGCGCTGCCGGATGCCCGTTTCCCGAACTTCAAGGGCATCATGGCGGCCAAGAAGAAGCCGTTCGAGACCGTCGCGCTCGCCGACCTCGGCGTCGATGTCGACCCGGCATCCGCACCGCAGTCGATCATGACCGCGGTGAGCGCGAAGCCGCCACGGGGTGCGGGCGTGAAGATCGTGGACGAGGGCGACGCGGGCGATAGGCTCGCCGCGTATCTCATCGAGAACCGGCTGGCGTGAAGGGCGCGACCATGAGCGAACGTGCATCCGACCCGATTCTCGTCCTGCTGGACGTCACCCCCGACGGAACGCTGGCCTCGTCGTCCGCGGGGCTCCTCGGCGCCGCCGCGTCGATCGGCACTCCCGTCGCGGTCGTCGTCGCGCCCGAGGATGCCCATGCCGCACTCGCCGCGTCCGCGGGAGCGCTCGGCGCGGCGACCGTTCTCACTGCTGCTCTCGGCGACGCGGACCGGGTCGTCACGGTGCCGCTCGTCGACGCCCTCGTCGCGGCGGCGGCGCTCGTGCGCCCGGACGCCGTGCTCGTCTCGAACTCCATCGAGGGGCGCGACGCCGCAGCGCGGTTCGCGGTGCGCTCGCGGTCTGCTCTCGCCGTTGACGCCGTCGGCGTCGCCCGTGACGACCAGGGCGTGCTGGCGCAGCATTCCGTCTACGGCGGCGCCTACAACGCGACCAGCGCCCCCACCTTCGGGGCCCCCGTCATCACGGTGCGCCAGGGCGCCGTCGATGCGCGGGCCGACGCCGTCGACGAGCCGGAGGTCCTCGCGCTCGAGGTGACGCCCTCAGGCGCGCCCGCGGCGCGCGTCACCGGGTTCACAGCTGAGACGGCCGTCTCGTCGCGCCCCGAGCTGCGTGGCGCGGCGAAGGTCGTCTCGGGAGGGCGGGGGCTCGGCTCCGCCGAGAAGTTCGTGCTCGTCGAGCAGCTCGCCGACGCGCTGGGCGCCGCGGTCGGCGCCTCCCGTGCCGCCGTGGACGCCGGCTACATCCCGTACTCCCACCAGGTCGGACAGACCGGCGTCTCGGTCGCCCCGCAGCTGTATGTCGCGCTCGGAATATCGGGAGCGATCCAGCACAAGGCGGGAATGCAGACCGCCAAGACGATCGTCGCGATCAATAAGGACGGCGACGCGCCCATCTTCGAGATCGCGGATTACGGCATCGTGGGGGACGTGTTCCAGGTCGTTCCGCAACTGATCGCCGCGCTCGACGCGAAGAAGGCCTGATGGCGGGGCCGGATACGGGCTCGGAGTCCGGGCTGCGCCGCGGTCTGCCCCGCACGCCCGGCGGCGAGCCCTGGCCGCCCCCCGGGGTCGTTCCCGCGCGGGCCGTCGACACCCCGGGCGCAGGCGTGCACGAGCAGCCCTCCCCGTCGGCCCCTGCCGAGGCAGCCCCGGCCGCGGCGGTCCCGAGCACTCCGAGGCGCGAAACTGCGGGTGCGGCGGTGCCCGGCCCGCAGAACGGCGCCTCCGAATCGGATGCCGGTGCCCGGGCATCCGGCACCGTGCTGCGGCGAGGTCTGCCCCGGGTCGCCGGGGGAGAGCCCTGGCCGACGGTCGAGGGCGCCCTGGCCACCTCGGTCGAGGGTGCCCTGGCCACCTCGGCCGAGAGCGTCGCAGCCCCCTCCCCCGGGGTTCCGAAGCGCCAAACGGCGGGTGCGCCGGCACTTGACCCGCGAAACGACGCCTCTGATGTGGATGCCGCGGCGCCCGCCCCGGCATCCGACGCGCCCCTGCGCCGCGGGCTCCCGCGTGCCGCAGGAGGAGAGCCCTGGCCGCCGGAGGGGACGGCGGACGCCTCTGCGGAGCCGGCCGAAGCCGCTGCGAGGCGCCAAGATGTGGGTGCGCCCGTGCCCGACCCGCGAATCGGCGCCTCCGAACCCACAGTCGCGCCCGAGGCCGCGCCCGAACCCGATGCCGCGCCCGCGGCGCGGGTGAAAGCCCCGGCCCGGGGAGATGTCGTCAGGCCCGACGGGGAGGTGCGCCTGCCGTTGACCGTCCCACGGACGGTCTGGGCCGGGCGTGCGGCGTACCACCGTCCGGCGCCTGCCCCTGAGCCGCGACGGATCGGGCCGTTCACTCGTGCGCAGTGGATGGGAGCGATCGTCGTCGGAGGAGGCGGGCTGCTGTTCGCGGCGGCGATGGCCGTGCTGTTCGCGCGCTTCCTGTTGAGTCTCGACGCCCTCCGCGACTTCCTCACGACCTACCCCGGCGAGTATCACCTGCCCGCAGGCGCCCCCGTCGGCATCCCCGCCTGGCTCGGCTGGCAGCACTTCTTCAACGTCTTCCTCATGGTGCTGATCATCCGCACGGGACTCACCGTGCGGCGCGAGAAGCGTCCGGCCGTGTTCTGGACCCCGAGGCGCAACAAGAAGGGCAAGACCAGCCTCACGATCTGGTTCCACCAGGCGCTCGATCTGCTGTGGATCGTCAACGGGCTCGTCTTCGTCGTGCTGCTGTTCGTGACGGGGCAGTGGATGCGGATCGTGCCGACGAGCTGGGAGGTCTTCCCGAACGCTCTGAGCGCCGCGCTGCAGTACGTCTCCCTCGATTGGCCCACCGAGAACGGCTGGGTCAACTACAACGCGCTGCAGCAGCTCGCGTACTTCTCGACCGTGTTCGTCGCGGCGCCGCTCGCGATCGCCAGCGGCTTCCGCATGAGCGGGCTGTGGCCGAAGAAGAACGCGCGCCTGAGTGCGGCGATCCCCATCGACTGGGCGCGCAGAGTGCACTTCCCGACGATGCTCTTCTTCGTGGTGTTCATCGTCATCCACGTGGTGCTCGTGCTCGCCACCGGGGCCCTGCGCAACCTCAACCACATGTACGCCGCGCAAGGGTCGACCGATCCGACCGCCTACGCCGACAACTGGACCGGGTTCTGGCTGTTCGCGCTCTCGCTCGCCGTCATCGCCGCCGCATGGATCGCCGCACGACCGATGGTGATCGCGCCGGTCGCGCGCCTGTTCGGCACGGTCTCGTCGCGCTGAGCGGTGGCGCGCTGACGCTCAGCGGCGCGCCACGACGGGGTGGAGTCGTCTCGACGCGCACGGCGCCCCGCACCGTCGCGGCGCTGCAGTGCGCCACGGATGCCGGTGCGTGGGACGGTCAGCGGACGAAGCGGACCTCGGTCAGGGTCTCGCCGAGGAACGGCTCCGTGTGAGTGGCTCCGTCGAGAGTGAAGCCGTTGCGCGTGTAGAAGCGGTGCGCACGCGGATTGTCCTCCGCGACCCAGAGGTAGGCGGGCTCGCCGGCCTCGATGGCGGCGTCGAGCAGACGCTGGCCGGTGCCCGTGCCGTGGTACTGGTCGAGCAGGTAGATGAAGTAGAGCTCGCGTTCGCGGGGAGCGTCGCGGTCGCGCGCGGGGCCCGATCCGACGAAACCGATGATCTCGCCGTCGGCGAGCGCGGCGGACATCTTGAACTCCGGGCCTTGGGCGGCCCAGTGGGTCCACAGCTCGGCGAGCCGACGCGGAGAGACGTTCTCGAGCGCTGCCTTGCTGATGAGGTGGTCGTAGGTCTGGTGCCAGCATGCGGCGTGCACGCGGCCGAGGGCCTCGGCATCCACGTCTCTGACGGGGCGGACGACGATGTCGGCGGGGGCTGCTGTCTCGGGGGCGGCATCCATGGGGCCGACTCTACGTCCGGCCCGGACAATCGCGAAATCGCGCCGAAGGCCTCCGGTGGCCTCTGTGGAGGTATGGCGACTGACGCACCCGATCCGGGGGTCCGGCTGGAGGAATCCTCCAACCGATGCTGCGGCCCGCCCGCCCGTCCGAGTAGCATCCCCGGCGTGAATGTGTGGTGGCGGACTCTCCTGACGATCTGGCGTGCACGGGTGCTGCTGCGGCGCCACGGCACCCTGCCGCCGCACGCCGTCGGACGCATCCGGCTGCGGACGCTGCCGACCGACATCGACCTGCTGATGCACATGAACAACGGGCGCTATGCCTCGCTGTTCGACCTCGGCCGCTTCGATCTGCTCATCCGCACGGGGCTGTGGGATGCCATGAACGCGCACGGCTGGTATGCGGTGGTGGCCAGTGAGTCGGTGAGCTTCCGCAAGTCGCTGCAGCTGTGGCAGCGGTTCACGGTCGAATCGCGCCTGTACGGGCACGACGACAAGGCGGTCTACCAGATCCACCGTGCGGTCGTCGACGGCGAGGTGTACGCGGAGATGATCGTCCGGGCGCGGTTCCTGCGCAAGACCGGCGGGGTCGTCAACACGGAGGAGCTGTTCGACGCACTGGGGCGCCCCGACGACCTGCCTCCGCTGCCGGCCTGGATCCCGGACTGGGCGGCGGGGTCGGCTCTGCCGTCGACGAAGGCCCCGGCGCCGAGCCTCTGGGACTGAGGCCGTATCTCGGTCGCCGTGCATCCGCCGCCAGCCGCGCTCGCGTGGAACGCGTCGGCCCGTTAGCCTCGACGCGTGCCCTCGCTCCTTTCGCGCATCGCCCGGTTGTGGCTCGCGCGATGGCCGGCGCTGCTCGCCTGGATGCTCGCGGGCACCCTCGCGCACTTCCTGGTGCTGAAGCTCGCCGCCTGGGTCGGCGCGCGCACGGCGGTCGGGGGCATCCTGCTTCTTCCCGTCGCGGCACTCGCCCTGCTGGTCGCCTACGTCGCGATGTTCCTCGTCCTGCGCGACGGGATGCCGGGGCTGCGCACCGTCTCGCCGCTGCCGACCGACGGTGCCGAGCGCCGCTCGGCCTTCCTCGACAGCCTGCTCGGAGGCATCCTGCCCTTCGTCGCGTTCTATGCGGCGTGGGGCTTCATCCGGCAGGACGTGATCTCGTACACCAACGACGCCTTCGGCTGGCAGATCGCGTGGGGGCTGCGCGCCGCCGTCGAGGGCACCGCGTACGACCGCAGCGGCACGATCTCCGACCTCGGGATCAATCCGCTGACGATCGGGCTGCTGGCGATCGCGTTCGCAGGACGCTGGGCCTACAAGCGCTTCGGTGCGCGGCTGCCGCGCCGCGCGGGAACGGCACGGGTCGCGAGCGTGATCGCGGTCTACCTCGAGGCGCTCTGGGTCTACCTGGCCGCCTACCTGGTCACCGACCTCGTCGCCGTCGTGACGGGCTGGGTCCAGACCCGGCAGGGGACGGCCTGGCTCGCCGACCTGCGCGGGGGGATGACCGGGTGGCTCACGCCGCTCGGCTACGCGTGGGATGCCGTCGGGCTCGTCCTCACCGAAGCGGGCGGCATCGTGCTGCTGCCCCTCGCCTGGCTCACGATCGCGGGCGTCGTGTACGGCCAGGCCGTCAAGGCCGCCGCCCCCCAGCTCAGCGGTGTGCGCGAGGGCAGCCGTCTCGCGCGGGCCCGGGCGAGGTACGCGGCGATCCCCGGACGTGCGCGTCGTCGCATCTCGGACTATTGGGAGAGTCTCGTCGTCGGCCGCTTCCGGCCGGTCTGGGCGGCGATCGTGCTGATGTGGCGCGCGGGCCCGTTGCTCATCGCGGGATACGTGCTGCTGTTCGTGCTCGTCGGCTTCGGCCAGCAGTGGCTGCTCGTCGCAGGCTCGCGCGCCTTCGGGCCGCACGAGCTGCCCTCGTTCTGGGTGCCCGCATCGTTCGCGCTCGTCACCGTGGTGACCGTGCTGGTCGAGCCCGTGCGGATGAGCGTGATCGCTGCGACCTACGATGCGACCGTCGCGCGCCTCGTCCGCCGCGAGGACGCGGCTGCGTCAGCGGCTCACGGGGAACCGGAGGTTCGTGGCGATCTCGTCGTGGGACGGGTAGCCGGGGAAGACCACGGTGAGGTCCTTCGGGGCGTCTCCGGGGAGCAGCACGAGCGTCGTGAGGTCGAACGGGGCGCCTGACCCGCTCGGGTCGCCACCGGTGATGCACGACGACGAGTCGTCGGCATCGCGTGTCCAGCGCAGGTCCCGTGCCACCGCCCAGGTGCGCCCGGTCGCGGGGTCGACGACCGACGGCTCGCTGCAGCTGACCTGGCCCTGACCGGGAGTCACGCGCACGCGGACGACGACGGGGATGCTCCCGGCGGGCGCGCGCACCTCCGTCGCATCGACGGGTTCGAGGCGCGGTACGTCGAACGTCCAGTCGAGCACCTCGGCGCTCCGGCCGGGATCGAGGTCGCGCTGCGCGTCGCGCGAGAGTCCTCCCTGGATCTGGTCGAACGCCCAGACGCTCGTCGGCACCAGGATGACCAGTGCGACGAGCGCGAGCGCGTTGCGACGCCACCAGCGGCCGGTCACGGAGTCGTCCAGGAGGTGTCGGGGAGTGCCGTCGTCGTGTCGTGCGGCAGCGCGGTGAGATCGACGGCGAACTCGGCCACGGCGGCGCCGCGCTGATTCTGCCGCGGAGAGAGCGCGGGGAGCGGCGTGCCGAGGGACAGCTGCAGCGATGCGTTCGCGGCATCCGGGTCCGAGGCGATGTCGGCGGGCAGCTCGAACACGAGCGTGCCGGTACGCGGGATGCCGGTGTGCAGGCCGGAACCGCTCAGTGACGCGTCCACGTCGTAGGTCGCGACGCGCTCGCTCGCGAGGAACGTCCGGTCGCCGACGACCAGGTAGCCGAGCTTCAGCGACGCGGGCTCGCGGCGCACGAGCCAGGCGTCGAGACTGACCACGAGCCAGGTCCCGTCCGCGGACCACCCGCCTGTCGAGAGCCGGTCGGTGAGGCGCACGTCGTGCACGGTCACCCCGAGGTTGTCCGAAGTGACCGCTTCTCCCACCCGGGCGGTCACGGGGAAGGGGTCGTCGATCCGCTGCTCGCCGTCCGGTGTCTCGCCCGAGATGACCCACGCCGCGACGAGCATCGCGAGGGCGGCCACCCAGGTCAGCGCGCGCTTCACGAGCCGACCCCCGCGCCCACGTCGGCGAGGGGCAGCGTCACCTCGGCGGCGGGCGCGTAGTCGCCCCAGTCCTCGCCGACGTAGAGCATCTGGCCGACGACGAGAGATCCGTCCTCGAGAACGATCGTGACCTCCGAGGCATCCGCGTAGTCGGATCCGCGGACCACCCAGCTGAAGGCGACGAGTACCGGGACGTTCGGCTGCAGCCAGAACGGCGCGGTCTGGTCGTCTTCGCGCACGACCCCGTCGGCGGGTCGGGAGTCCGCGGCGAGCCGCACCGACTGCGCGAAGCCGGGCTGTGATCCCGAGGAGAGCGGCCGGGTCCAGAGGTTCTCCAGGCGCACGAGCACGACGAGGATGCGTTCGCCCTTCTCGCGGTCGGCGATCGCGCCCGAGCCGGGGAGGCGGTCGATCAACGCGGCGCGTTCGACCGTGACGTTCAGCTGGGCGCTGGTGTGCGTCTGGCCGTCCGACAGTTGCGCGAGCGGCTTCTCCTCGGCGGCGACCGGACTCAGGCCCCCGAAAACCGCCGTCACCGCGAGGAACAGAGTCGTTCCGATCGCGGCGAACCACTTCGTGGGCACTCGGTCGGTCGCCTTCCGCAGCCGCGTGAAGCGATCACGCGGCTCGGGGGCACCGGTGGGTGCGGCGGGCGGAATGGTCACCCGAACAGGGTAGGGGGCGACACGGTGCTGTGACGAGCCCGCGTCGTGACGGGACCGCGCACGGCGGGGCGGTGCATCCGTGCGTTTGCCGAATCGTACGTGCGCCTCGCCGTGTTGCGCGGACCACGGTGCAGGCTGGAGGAATGACCGACGGGACTGCGATGCCGAACTCTGCCGACGACGCGGTCACCGCCCGGGCGATCGCCCTGGCCGAGCGGTGGATCGCCGAAGAGTCGGGTGTCCCGGTCGACCCTGCGGCGGAGCGCCTCGCCGGCGTCCTGAAAGACCCGGACGGTCTGCCCTTCACGGTCGGCTTCGTCGACGGCGTCATGCGCCCCGAGTCGCTCACCGCCGCCGCCGCGAACCTGCAGCGCGTCGCGCCGCTCGTCCCCGGCTTCCTGCCGTGGTACCTGCGCGCCGCGGTCCGGGCCGGCGGTGCTCTCGCGCCGGTACTCCCCACCCCTGTCGTGCCCATCGCCCGGCGCGTGCTGCGCGAGATGGTGGGCCATCTGGTCGTCGACGCGCGACCGGACCGGCTCGGCCCCGCCCTCGCGACGCTCCGCGGGTCCGGCGCGCGGCTGAACCTCAACCTGCTCGGTGAGGCGGTGCTCGGCGAGGACGAGGCGCGGCGGCGTCTCGACGGCATCCACGACCTCATCCGTCGCGACGACGTCGACTACGTCTCGGTGAAGGTGTCGGCGATCGCGAGCCGCCTGTCGATGTGGGCGTTCGATCAGACCGTCGATCTCGTCGTCGAGCGCCTGATGCCCCTGTACCTCTCGGCGCTCGAACGGGGCACGTTCCTCAACCTCGACATGGAGGAGTATCGCGACCTCGACCTCACGATCGCGGTCTTCACCCGCCTGCTCGACGACGATCGCCTCGCGAGGCTCGAGGCGGGCATCGTGCTGCAGGCCTATCTCCCCGACGCGCTGCCCGCGCTGCGGCGGCTCACGGAGTGGGCGCAGCGGCGCGTCGACGACGGGGGTGCCCGCATCAAGGTCCGCCTGGTGAAGGGTGCGAACCTCGCGATGGAGCGGGTGGATGCCGCGATGCACGGCTGGGAGCTCGCGACGCACGCCTCGAAGCTCGACACGGATGCCTCGTACCTGCGCTGCCTGCACGAGGCGCTGGACGTGAAGCGCACCCGGGCCGTGCGCATCGGCGTGGCAGGCCACAATCTCTTCGACATCGCCTATGCGTGGGAGCTCGCGGGCGAGCGCGGGGTCCGCGACGACATCGAGTTCGAGATGCTGCTCGGCATGGCCCAGGGCCAGGTCGACGCGGTCGCGCGCGAGGTCGGGGGTGTGCTTCTCTACACCCCCGTGGTGCGGCCCGACGAGTTCGATGTGGCGATCAGCTACCTGGTGCGCCGGCTGGAGGAGAACGCCTCGAGCGAGAACTTCCTGTCCGCCGCGTTCGATCTCGCGTCCGATGCGGCGCTGCGTGAGCGGGAGCGCGAGCGGTTCGTCGCCTCGGTGGCCCGCGCGTCCGGCGCGGACCTGCCCGCGTCGGCGCGTCGACGTCAGGACCGCGCGGGCGAGGGGTCGACGGCACCGGACGATGCCTCCGGCGTCGACCGGGCCGACGCCTCCGACACCTCCGAGGCCGCGCCTCTCCTCACCATGCCGGAGACGGAGGATGCCTCGGACGGACCCGACCTCACCCAGGTGGTGCTGCAGATCGCGCAGGGTGAGGGCGACGGCGGCGGTCGCGCCGACATGTTCGGTGGGGAGGCATTCGTCGACACCGCGGTCTTCGCCGGCCGCGAGGAGAGATCCGCCGGGCGGCCCGAGGCGGGCGCTCCCGGATTCCACAACACCCCCGACTCCGACCCCTCGCTCCCCGGCAACCGTGCATGGGCGGCGCAGATCCTGGCCCGCGTCGAGGCCTCCGACGCCGGCATCCGGACGATCTCGGACGCCCGCGTGGACGACGAGACGCGGCTCGACGCGATCGTCGCCGATGTCCGCGCGGCCGGTGCCGCGTGGGGTGCGCGCTCGGCGGCGGAGCGGGCCGCCGTGCTGCGCTCCGCCGCCCGTACGCTCGAGGCCCGCCGTGGCGAGCTGATCGAGGTCGCCGCCGCTGAGACCGGCAAGGTGCTCGCCGAGGCCGACGTGGAGGTGAGCGAGGCGGTCGACTTCGCGAACTACTACGCGGCGACGGCGAAGGAGCTCGACCGCGTGGCCGGCGCCGTCTTCGTGCCGGCGCGGCTCACGGTCGTCGCCCCGCCGTGGAACTTCCCGCTCGCGATCCCCGCGGGTGGGGTGCTCGCCGCGCTCGCCGCGGGGTCGGGCGTCGTCCTCAAGCCGGCGCCGCAGGCGCGCCGGTGCGCCGCCGTCCTCGCCGATGCCCTGTGGGACGCGGGGGTGCCGCGAGATGTCCTCGCGCTCGTCGACCTCGACGAGGATGCCCTCGGTCGTCGGCTGATCGCCCACGACGGCGTCGACCGTGTGATCCTCACCGGGTCGTGGGAGACGGCGGCGCTCTTCCGGTCGTGGCGTCACGACCTGCGGCTGCTGGCGGAGACGAGCGGCAAGAACGCCATGATCGTGATGCCGTCGGCCGATCTCGATCTCGCGGCATCCGATCTCGTCAAGAGCGCGTTCGGCCACGCCGGGCAGAAGTGCTCGGCCGCATCGCTCGCGATCCTCGTCGGATCCGTCGCGCGGTCGGAGCGGTTCGCCCGCCAGCTGGTGGATGCCACCGAGTCGCTCCGGGTCGGCCTGCCGTCCGACCCGCGCAGCGAGGTCGGTCCCGTCATCGAACGGCCGCACGGCAGGCTCGCGTGGGCGCTGACCGAGCTCGACGACGGGGAGGAGTGGCTCGTCGAGCCTCGTCCGGTCGAGAGCGGTGCGCCGGGCGGCGGTGACGGACGCCTGTGGCGCCCCGGCATCCGCGTGGGAGTGCGTCCGGGCTCGCGTACGCATCTCGAGGAGTTCTTCGGGCCGATGCTGGGCGTGATCCATACGTCGTCGCTCGCCGACGCGATCGAGATCCAGAACGCGGTCGCCTACGGGCTCACGGCCGGGCTCCACACCCAGAACCCCGAAGACCTCGCGGTGTGGCTGACCGAGGTGCGCGCGGGCAACCTGTACGTCAATCGGGGGATCACCGGTGCGATCGTCCAACGCCAGCCGTTCGGCGGCTGGAAGCGGTCGGCGGTGGGCCCGGGTGCGAAGGCCGGCGGCCCGAACTACCTCGTCGGGCTCGGCTCGTGGCGTCCGTCCTCGCCGGGCCCGATCTCGTCGACGCTGCATCTGCGCGGGCTGGACTCGCGGATCACGGACCTCATCGAATCCGCCCAGCCCTCCCTCGAGTACGAGTCCTTCGAATGGCTCCGTCGCGGAGCGCTGTCGGACGCGGTCGCGTGGGATCGGGAGTTCGGTCGTGTCCGCGACGTCTCGCGGCTGGGCGTCGAGCGGAACCTGTTCCGCTACCGTCCGGTGGAGGTGGCCGTGCGGGCCGCGCGGGATGCCTCGTGGCACGAGCTGCTGCGCGTGGTCGTGGCCGGTGTGCGAGCCGGTGCGGGCTTCACGCTGAGCGCACCGTTGGGACTGCCCGCCGCCGTGCGCCATGCCCTCGGCGACCGCGATGTGCCGGTCTTCGTGGAGAGCGACGAGGAATGGATCGACCGGGTGCGGATCGTGGCGAGTGAGGACGACGGGGTGCGCGTGCGCCTGGTCGGGCCGGCGGCATCCGTCGCGGCACTGCGCTCGGCGGTGGGAGCGGCGACGAAGGGCGACCCGAGCATCGCGGTCTATGCCGAGCCGGTGACGACGGCCGGCCGGATCGAGCTTCTGCCGTTCCTCCACGAGCAGTCGATCTCGATCACCGCGCATCGCTTCGGCACGCCCGACCGCTGGAGCGAGGGCGTCATCTGACGCGTCCAAGAGAAAGAACTTATCTTTCTGGTTTCTGAAGGTCGTCGGAGTGACGATGAGGTTGGCGCATCTGGGGAGCGTCGACGGAGACCGGTTCCAGCGGCATACGCCTGTGGTCTCGCCGTCATGACACGCCGGGGGGAGTGTCGCTCTGGGGTTGGGGGTTCACTCGGCCCCAGAGCTCCCACCCCCGCGGGATGCATCCGGGTGCTCAGGCGGCTCGATCGGCGTCATGAACTCCCTGACCAGCGCACGGACACCGAGAGCGAACAGACTCCAGGTGCCCGTCGGCAGTTCATCGCCCTCCGCAACGTCGTAGCGGGGATGCTCGATGCCTTCCATCGCGCGCACCGCGAAGCCCTCGCCCATCGCCGCCATCGCCTCGGTGAAGTCCTCGAGGGTCAGCGGGGACTTCATCCGCAGCCCGTACGCGTCCATGAGGAACCCGTATAGCTCGGCGAACGCGGCGATGGACTCGCGGTGCCGCTCGGAGCTGGCCTCTTTCAGCTCGGGCCAGGTCTGCGCCGTCGTGCGCAGCGCGAGGGAGACGAGGAACTGCTGTGCGTCGGCCGCGTCGGCGGGGTCGTCGACATCGACCATGGCCGACCGCACGTGCGCCTCGGCGGCGGCACGGATGACTTCGTCGCCGGTGGCGCCGTTCGCGACGAGAGCCTCGACCGCGGCACGCGCGTAGTCGGCGGGACCGCTCAGGCGCAGACGCACCATCGCGACGGCGAGGTCGCGCTGGTAGTCGCTCTGGTCGGCCCAGAGCCGGTACGCGGCGCCGGTCGTGAGCCCCGCGTGCCGCAGGACGTCCTGCAGGCGGATGTGCTGAACGCCGGCCGAGACGCCGCGCTCGAGCAGCAACTGCATGCCCACCCGTAGCAGCAGTGCCCGCGTCTCGTCGCCGGTACGACGTCCCATACAAAAGAAATCTACTCACTTTGCGGGGATGCGGGCGCGAGATGTCCACAGAGGAGCGAGCGTGCGTCTGGCAGAATGGATGCCGGCGTGCCCGCCCCGACATTTCCTCGGCGATCCCGTGATCGCGAGTCGAAGTGCCGACGGGCCTCGGGACAGCGTCCGCCCCCCTCTGTGCGAACGAACAAGGAGTGAGGAGCGATCAGATGAGTCACCGCATCGCCCAGCCCCGCCGGTATCTGATGTGCCGGCCCGAGCATTTCACCGTCAGCTACCGCATCAACCCGTGGATGCAGCCGGAGCGGCCTACCGATACGGCGCGCGCTCTCGCGCAATGGCAGACGCTCCACGACACGTACGTGTCCCTCGGACACGAGGTGGAACTGATCGACCCCGTGCCGGGCCTTCCCGACATGGTGTACACCGCCAATGGCGGGTTCACCGTCGATGGACGCGCGCTCGGTGTGCGCTTCCGCGTCGACGAACGTCGTGGCGAGGAGCAGCCCTTCATGGACTGGTTCGCCGCCCACGGGTTCGAGGTCGTCGAGCCGATCGAGGTCCAAGAGGGCGAGGGCGACTTCCTGCTGGTGGGCGACACGATCCTCGCCGGAACCGGCTTCCGCTCGACCGGGCACAGCCATCGCGAGGTCGCGGACGTCTTCGGCCTCGAGGTGGTCTCGCTGAGGCTCGTCGATCCACGCTTCTACCATCTCGACACCGCGATCGCCGTGCTCGACCCCTCCTCCGGGGCGCCGACCGAACCCGGATCGGGTGCGGCGAGCATCGCCTACCTGCCGACGGCCTTCGACGACGCATCGCGCGAGGTGCTGGAGGAGCGTTTCCCGGACGCGATCCGGGTCTCGGATGCCGACGGTGCCGTGTTCGGCCTGAACGCGGCATCCGACGGCTGCAACGTCTTCATCTCGCCGCGCGCCACCGGCTTCGCCGAGCAGTTGCGCGAGCGCGGGTACCGCCCCGTCCCCGTCGATCTCTCCGAGCTGCTGCTCGGCGGGGGAGGCATCAAATGCTGCACGCTGGAACTGCGAGGAAAGCGATGACCGCACCCATCACCCCCGACGACCCGATGACGGCCGCGATCGCCGTCGCGGACGCGCACGTCGCCCACAACTACCACCCGCTGCCGGTCGTCGTGGCGCGCGCCGAGGGCGCGTGGGTGACGGATGTGGAGGGCAAGCGGTACCTCGACCTCCTCTCGGCGTACTCGGCGCTCAATTTCGGACACCGGCATCCCGCGCTTCTGGCCGCCGCCACCGAGCAGCTGGGTCGGGTGACCCTCACCAGTCGCGCGTTCCACAACGACCGGCTGGGCCCCTTCGCCGCGGCGCTGGCGGCGCTGTGCGGCAAGGAGCTCGTGCTGCCGATGAACACCGGCGCCGAAGCCGTCGAAACCGGGATCAAGCTGGCGCGGGCGTGGGCCTACCGCAGCAAGGGCGTCGCCGACGGGCGGGCGAAGATCATCGTCGCCGGCGGCAACTTCCACGGGCGGACGACGACGATCGTCGGCTTCAGCGACGACCCGCAGGCCCGTGACGGGTTCGGTCCGTTCGCGCCCGGGTTCGTGACGGTGCCGTTCGGGGATGCCGCAGCCGTCGCCGCCGCGATCGACGCCGACACCGCCGCGGTGCTCGTCGAGCCGATCCAGGGCGAGGCCGGCGTCATCGTCCCCCCGGAGGGGTACCTGCGGGCGCTCCGCGAGATCTGCGACCGGGAGAACGTCCTGTTCATCGCCGACGAGATCCAATCGGGGCTCGGCCGCGTCGGCACCACCTTCGCGTGCGAGCGCGAGGGAGTCGTGCCGGACGTCTATCTGCTCGGCAAGGCGCTCGGCGGAGGCATCGTGCCCCTGTCCGCCGTGGTCGCGGACAGGGACGTCCTCGGGGTGATCCGTCCGGGTGAGCACGGCTCGACGTTCGGCGGCAACCCGCTGGCCTGCGCCGTCGGGCTGCAGGTGGTCGAGATGCTCGCGTCGGGCGAGTTCCAGACCCGGGCGCAGGCCCTCGGCGAGCACCTCGCCGGAGCCCTCGACGCGCTCGTCGGGCACGGCGTCACCGCGACGCGGGTCGCGGGCCTGTGGGCAGGCGTCGACATCGACCCGGCGCACGGCTCCGGCCGCGAGGTCGCGGAGCGTCTGCTCGCCCGCGGCGTGCTCGTGAAGGACACCCACGGCCAGACGATCCGCATCGCCCCGCCGCTTGTCGTGCGCGCCACCGAGCTCGACTGGGCCGTGGAGCAGCTGCGGCTCGTCCTCGCCGCCTGATCAAGCGACGGTCACGGCGACGCTCGGCCAGCCGGTCGCCCCGTCCGGGGCGGGCGGCGCGGCATCCTGCGTCTGCGGCGTGCCGTCGACGCCGATCGCCCGGGCCGTCAGGGTGTGCCGCCCGGCGCTCGCCCGCCACGGCAGCGACCACTGCACCCAGGTGTCGTCCGAGATCGCGGTGGCGAGCGCGGCATCCTGCCATTCGCCGTCGTCGATGCGCACCTGCACGCCCCGCACGCCGACGTGCTGCTGCCAGGCGACGCCCGCGATGACCGTCTCGCCGGCCGTCACGGCCGCCCCGCGGCGGGGCACGTCGATGCGGCTCGCGAGCTTGATCGGTCCGCGCGCCGCCCAGCCGCGCGAGATCCAGTAGCCCTCGGCATCGGCGAATCGCGTCACCTCGAGGTCGGTCACCCACTTCGTCGCCGAGACGTAGCCGTAGAGCCCGGGTACGACCATCCGCACGGGGAAGCCGTGCGCGATCGGCAAGGGCTCACCGTTCATGCCGACGGCGAGGATCGCGTTGCGCTCGTCGGTGAGGGTCTCCAGAGGCGTGCCCGCCGTGAAACCGTCGGCCGAGGTGGAGAGGACCATGTCGGCGTCGGCGTGCACGCCGGCCTGCGCGAGCAGGTGCCGGATGGGGTAGCCGAGCCACCGGGCCGTGCCGACGAGGTCGCCGCCGACCTCGTTCGACACGCACGTGAGCGTCGTGACGCTCTCTTCCAGCGGCAGGGCGAGCAGCTCGTCCCAGCCGATCTCGACCTCGCGGTCGACGAGTCCGTGGATGCGCAGGCGCCAGGTCGCGGGATCGATCTGCGGCGGAGCGAGTGCCGTGTCGATGCGGTAGAAGTCGGCGGTGGGCGTGAGGACGGGGGCGAGTCCCGTGATGCCGAGGTCCGCCGTCGCCGGAACCACGACCGGAACGGGTGCCCGGGGGAGCGCGATCGCGGTGCGCACGGCATCGACGGCGCGGGAGCCGGCGCGCAGCGCCCAGCCGCCCGCGGCGGCGAGGAGCCCGGCCGCCGCCGCTCCGGTCGTCCAGACGAGGAACTCCCGGCGGCTCGCGTGGTGCCCCACGCCCTCGGACGGCGGCGGGGATGCCGGGACGGGGCCGGAGACCGGCGCCGGTGACGCGGTCGCGCGACGCAGGAGCAGGTGCAGGGCGAGGAGCGTCACGGCGGCGCCGACGACGGGTGGTGCCGCGGCGAGGGTGCTCGCATCAGCCCGCGAGACCGCAGCCCCCACGCCGAGCAGACCCGCGACGACGACGACCGTCTGCGCGCCGGCGACCGAACGGCGCGCGAGCAGGCCCGTTGCGGCGCCCACGAGCAGCAGCACGATCGCGACGGCCGCGATGAGCGCCGCCTTGTCGCCGGTGCCGAAAAGTGAGATCGCGAGGTCTTTGCCCCACGGCGGAGCCAGATCGATGAGAACCGATCCGACGGCCGCGACGGGGCTGCCGCCCACGAGCGCACCGACGAGCTCACCCAGACCCGCGCCGAGGGCGACGGATGCCACGCCCGCGAGGGCCCCGTCGGTGTGGAATGCTCGAATCGTCGGCGCCACATGCGAAGCCTAAGCCCGGCTGCGCCTGGGTGTGCCGATGACAGGGGGAGTCGTGATGAGCGAGCAGGTCCTGACGGTCCGCCGGCGCGCAGGTGCGAACGGTCCGGCGTTCGATCTGACGTTCGTGCGCTCGGGGCCGCGCACCGCGACGCCCGTCCTCGTGATCCCCGGCGGCCCCGGTCTCGCCTCCCTCGTGCCGTATCGCGGTCTCCGTCGGTGGGCGGCGCAGGGCGGCCTTGACCTGCTGATGGTCGAGCACCGCGGTGTCGGCCGGTCGCGCCACGACCTCGCCGGCCGCGATCTGCCGCTCACGGCGATGCGGATCGACCTCGTGCTCGACGACCTCGTCGCGGTGCTCGATCACGAGCGTGTCGACCGCGCCTTCGTCGTGGGATCCTCCTACGGCAGCTACCTCGCCGCCGCCCTCGCGGCGCGCCGCCCCGATCGCGTCGCGGGGCTCCTGCTGGATTCGGCGCTGCGCTCGCCGGCCGACATCGAGATCGAGCGACGGGCGCTGCGCGGGCTGTTCTGGGACGGCGGCGACCGGCTGTCGGCGGACATCCGCACGCTCGCCCGGCGTGGTGTCGACGAGCGCACGCTGCTCGACGTCGCACGCGCCGCGTACGAGCTCGGCGGTCGCGCGCTCGTCGAGCCGCTGGTGCGCCGTCGCGCCGAGGGGCGCAGCGGTCTCGCGTGGCGTGTGGCGAGCGCCTACGCGACGCGGGATGCCTCGATCGCGCGGATTCCCGGGGTGTACGAGTTCGACCTCGTCGGCGCGATCGGCTTCCGCGAGCTCGGTTACGGCGCACCCGCCGACGGCGGCCCGCTGGACCCGGCTCTCACCTACGCGCCTCTGGCCGACCGCTTCCCGGCGTTCGAGGGAGCGCCCGACGACTTCTCCGCCCTCCCGGCGTTCGACGGGCCGCTGGTCGCCCTCGCCGGCGACCGCGATCTGCGGACGCCGCCCGTCATCGCGGAGCGCGTGGTGGCATCCTCGCCCGGCGGGGTGCTCGTGCGCCTGCACAACGGACACAGCGCTCTCGACACGCACCCGATCGCCCTGCTGAACGCCGTGCGCCGCCTCGTCGCGGGTCGCCACCATCGGCTGCCCGCCGAGCAGGACGCTCTTGACCGGCTTCCGCTGCGCGGATGGTCGGCACGGCTTCCCGCCGTGCTCGGCGCGCTCGCCCGCATCGACGGGATTCTCCCCGACTGAGCTCCGGGGGACTCAGACCCGTCCCGCGTGCACGGCCTCGAGGGCGGCCGCATCGGCGACGCTCATGCCGTCGATCGGTTCTCCGTTCCAGACGATGTCGTCGCCGAGCGCCTTGAGGATCTCGGTGCGCGAACCGTGCTCGATCTTCGCCCCGTGGACGATCGATGCGGGGCTCCACAGCATGGCGAGCGAGTCGTGCCAGCCGGCATCGACGTCCCGCACGTGCAGCAGATCGTGCAGGGACGTCTTCAGGTGCGACAGGGGCTCGGTGAAGCAGTCGGCCAGCACGGCGAGCGTGATCTCGCGCTCGGTGCCCGGCGCGGCGACGACCGTCGTCTCGACCTCGCCGACGAGGGCGCGTGCGAAGCCCTCGGCCTCGAGCAGGATCACGCCGTTCGTCGGGCGGGGGTTGCATTCGATGATGCGCAGACCCTCGCCGGTGTCGATGAAGTCGAACGACAGCTGTCCGGTGAACGAGGGGTCCAGCCGGTCGACGATCCGCTGCGCGTAGGCGAGCGTGTCGGTGCTGTCGACGGCGAGGAAGGCGATCGCCGTGCTGTGGTGCCACTGCTCGGGGGCGGTGTAGGTGCAGTGCGCGGTCACCCGGCCGTCGACGATCGTGCTGTACGAGCAGACCATCGGCCCGTCGACGTACGGCTGGACGAGCCAGGGCTGATCGGGTGTGGGGACGCAGTCGTCGATCGAGACCGCACCGGCGAGCGGGCCCGTGTTGGTGAGCAGACCCACGCCGCCGCGGGAGAACGCGGCTCGGGCGAAGTACCGCGGAAAGCGCGCCGTGGCATCCTTCAGCTCGGCGGGGCTCGTGGCGACGACCGTTTCGGGGATCGGGACCCCGGCATCCTGCGCCAGTCGCTGGAAGCTGGCCTTGTCGTGCAGACGTGCGAGATCGGCGAAGCTGCCGGCGTACACGCGCACGCCGGCGGGCAGCTCGGCCGCGCGCGCGGCGAGGTAGAACACCTCCTCGAACGTGGGGATGATCAGCTCGATCCCGTGCTCGGCGACGTAGTCGGAGATCTCGGCGACGAAGGCATCCGTCGCGAACCGCGGCGACGAGGTCACCAGGTGACCGGCCAGGTAGGACGAGTGGCTTCCGACCGCGCCGCCGTAGGTGTCGCTGGCGTGGACCTCGTGCCCGAGGCTGCCGAGCTTGCGGACGATGTCCAGGGCGAACGTGTTGCGGGAGCTCGTGACCAGAACGCGCACAGGAGGCCTTTCGCCGGGGGTCGGTGGCCACAGCCTAACAACCGTGCGAGATCCGACACATCCGCGAAACACGGCCCGCACTAGGCTCGCTGCATGGGTGATCTCTTCGACGGATACGGCGCCGCGACGGCACCGCGAAAGACCGTGTCGGGGGTGCCGGCATTCGACGAGATGTTCGAGCACGCGGTGTCCTCCGGCGACTCCGCGCCCTCGCGTCCCGCGTACCGCGAGCTGTATCAGGCCCTCGCCCGGCTGACGCAGGAGGAGCTTCGCGGACGCACCGAATCGCTCGCCAGTTCGTATCTCGCCCAGGGCGTCACCTTCGACTTCGCGGGCGAGGAACGGCCGTTCCCGCTCGATGCCGTGCCGCGCGTCATCGAGTACGACGAGTGGAGCCGCGTCGAGAAGGGCGTGCAGCAGCGGGTCAAGGCGCTCGAAGCCTTCCTCGACGACGCCTACGGGCAGCAGCACTGCGTCCGCGACGGCGTGCTGCCGGCCGCGCTCATCGCTTCGAGCCAGTATTTCTACCGCCAGGCCGCCGGTGTCCACTCGGCCAACGGGGTGCGCATCCAGGTCGCCGGCATCGACCTCATCCGCGACGAGAACGGCGAGATGCGCGTGCTCGAAGACAACGTGCGCGTGCCCTCGGGGGTCAGCTACGTCATCTCGAACCGTCGGGTCATGGCGCAGACCCTTCCCGAACTGTTCCACTCCATGCGGGTGCAGCCGGTCGGGGAGTACCCCAACAAGCTGCTGCAGGCACTGCGCGCGTCGGCCCCGTCCGGGGTCGAAGACCCCAACGTCGTCGTGCTCACGCCGGGCGTCTACAACTCCGCGTACTTCGAGCACACGCTGCTCGCGCGACTGATGGGCATCGAGCTCGTCGAGGGGCGCGACCTGCAGTGCATCGGGGGCAAGGTGTTCATGCGCACGACGCGCGGGCTCAAGCGCGTCGACGTCATCTACCGCCGAGTGGACGACGACTTCCTCGACCCGCTGCAGTTCCGTGCCGACTCGATGCTCGGCGCCCCCGGGCTCATGCTCGCCGCGCGCCTGGGCAACGTCACGATCGCCAACGCGGTCGGCAACGGCGTCGCCGACGACAAGCTGCTGTACACCTACGTTCCCGACCTCATCCGCTACTACCTGTCCGAGGAGCCGTTGCTCAAGAACGTCGACACGTGGCGGCTCGAAGAGCCCGAGGCGCTGGAAGAGGTGCTCGACCGTCTCGACGAACTGGTCGTCAAGCCCGTCGACGGTTCGGGCGGCAAGGGACTCGTCGTCGGGCCGGATGCCTCGCCGGCCGAGCTCGAGACGCTGCGCGGAAAGCTCATCGCCGACCCGCGCGGATGGATCGCCCAGCCGGTCGTCATGCTCTCGACGATCCCGACCCTCGTCGAGGACGGCATGCGGCCGCGCCACGCCGACCTGAGGCCCTTCGCCGTCAACAACGGCGACGAGGTCTGGGTGCTGCCGGGCGGATTGACGCGGGTCGCGCTGCCCGAGGGGCAGCTCGTGGTCAACTCATCGCAGGGCGGTGGCTCGAAGGACACCTGGATCGTCGGTGGCGACGCGCCCCGCCGCGGTCCCCTCGGCATCCACGGGTCGGGCGGCCTCGCCGAGCTCGTGGCCGATCAGGCATCCGTCACCGAGGCGATCCCGATCATCTACGACGCGCAGGCACCGCAGGCGCACTCGCCGCAGGACCCGCCGCGGGCGCACTCCGAACAGCAGGAGCAGCAGCAACAGCAGCAGTCCGGACCGCCCGCCCCGGCGGGGGGCGTCCCACTTTCTGTCGCTTCGGCCAGCGGAAACCGACAGAGATCGGGACACGGTCCGCAGAAATCGGGACATGGCTCGCAGAGCGGGATGCAGGAGCGGGGTGAGGGATCGTGCTGAGCCGTATCGCCGAGAGCCTGTTCTGGATCGGGCGCTACATCGAGCGCAGCGACGGGACAGCGCGCATCCTCGACGTCCACCTGCAGCTTCTGCTCGAGGACCCCTGGATCGACGAAGACACCGCCTGCCGGTCGCTCATGGGAGTGATGGGGTCCTTCCCCTCCGATGAGACCGCGCGCGTCACCCGCGGCGACGTGCTGACCAGCCTCGCCGTCGATCGGACGAACCCGTCGAGCATCGCCTACGCCGTGCAGGCCTCCCGCGAGAACGCCCGGCGGGCCCGCGAGATCGTGTCGACGGAGCTCTGGGAGACGCTCAACACGACCTATTCGCGGATGCCGCGTCGCATCAACAACGAGAAGGTGCACGAGTTCTTCCAGTGGGTGCGCGAGCGGTCCGCGCTCGCCGTCGGGATCACCGACTCGTCCACGAGTCGTGACGAGGCGTGGCAGTTCCTGACCCTCGGCCGCTCGATCGAGCGCACCGACATGACGGCTCGGCTCCTTGCGACCAAGGCGCTCACCGAGGCATCTGGCCCGTCGTGGACCACGATCTTGCGTTCGTGCGGCGCTTACGAGGCGTACCTGCGCACCTACCGCGGCATGCCGAGCGCGGCCAACGCGGCGGAGTTCCTGCTGCTCGACCGGCTCTTCCCGCGCTCGGTGATCCACTCGATCACGCGGGCCGAGGAATGCATGCGTGCGATCGACCCCGCCACCGACCGCGTCGGCCACTCCAATACGGTCCTCCGTGCACTCGGCCGTATCCGCAACGATCTGGAGTACCGCCCCATCGACGAGATCCTCAGCGAGCTGCCCGAGCACATGGAGCGCGTGCAGAAGGTCACGCGACAGGCATCCGAGGCGATCCGCGATCGCTTCTTCCCCACCCATGCCGAGCCCAGCTGGATCGGAGAGACCTCATGATGCGCCTGCGGATCGAGCACGCGACCGGATTCTCGTACCGGGGCGAGGTCGGCGCCTCCTACAACGAGGCGCGCATGCTGCCGGGCGCGACCGACAGCCAGTTCGTGCTGAGCTCGCAGCTCGACATCGAGCCGTCGACGAGCGTCAACCACTACACCGATTACTTCGGCACGCGCGTGGCCGCGTTCGACGTGCTCGCGGGGCATTCCTCGCTCGCGATCACCGCGCGGTCGCTCGTCGAGGTGCGACCCCGACCGATCGAATCCGGTCATCTCGGCTGGAGCGACCTCGAGCGCGAGGCGAGTCGGTCCGTGGCGACGGTCGAGATGCTCGGGCAGACGGCGCGCACGGCCCCGCATCCCGAGGTCGCCGAGATCGCCCGGTCGATCGCGTCCCAGCACGACGACCCGTGCAGCGCGGCGCTCGCGATCGCGACGGCGATCGGGGATGCCATGCACTACGTCCCCGGCATCACCGGCGTCCACTCGACGGGAGCCGAGGCCTGGACCGAGCGCAAGGGCGTGTGCCAGGACATCACCCACATCACCCTCGGTGCCCTGCGCGAGGTCGGCATCCCGGCGCGGTACGTCTCGGGCTATCTGCACCCGAGTGCGCACCCCGAGGTCGGTGTCGCCGTGACGGGCGAGTCGCACGCCTGGGTCGAATGGTTCACGGGCGGATGGCAGGGGTTCGACCCCACCAATCGCGTCGAGATCGGCGACCGCCACGTCCTGGTGGGGCGAGGTCGCGACTACAACGACGTGCCGCCGCTGCGCGGTGTGTACGCCGGCCCTTTCAAGAGCGAACTGCACGTACGGGTGACGATCACGCGCGAGGCGTAGTCTCGCGCGGGCTCACTCCGGGACGGTGACGGTCCGTCCGGAGTGCGCCGCCTCGGCGACCGCTTCCATGACGGCGAGGTTGCGTGCGCCCTCGTGGGCGCTGACCAGGGGCTCGGCGCGGCCGGCGACGACGTCGACGAAGTGCGCGAGTTGTCGCACGTACGGACTCGTCGGCTCGACGGCGTGCCGGTGGGCGTGCAGCGGCGTGGTCCAGTTCGGGGCGCCGTCGTGCCGCCACACCTCGAGGGTCGGGATCGTGAGCGAGGCGGCGACGCCACCGATACGGTGCGACTCGACGCCGTGCGCGGGGAAGCGGGGGGAATCGCCCGCGGTCAGGTCCCAGCTCCACGGTCCCGCCGCCGTGTCGGAGACGACGAGGCTGCCCAGGGCGCCGCCCTCGAAGGAGAACGCGAGCGCCCCGGTGTCTTCGACATCGAGGCCGCGGACGGCGGAGGAGGACATCGCCGAGACCGCGACGATCTCTCCCACGAGGTGGCGCAGCAGGTCGATCTCGTGGATGAGGTTGATGAGGAATGCGCCGCCGGTGCCGACGGTGCGGTGCCAGGGCGTGTCGAAGTAGTCGTCGGGCTTGCTCAGGAAGTAGGTGGCGCTGACCGCGGCGATCCGGCCGAGCTCGCCGGAGGCGATGATCTCCTTCGCGCGTGCGGTCGCGGGGTGATGGCGCCGGTGATGTCCGACGAGCACCGGGACGCCGGTCTCCGCGGATGCCGCCACGAGTTCCTGCGCCTCGGCGAAGGTCGTGGCGACAGGCTTCTCCACGAGCACGGGGATGCCCCGGGAGAGGGCCTCGAGTGCCTGCGGCACGTGCAGCTCGTTCGGCGTGGCGATGATGACGGCGTCGGGTCGTTCGATGTCGAACAGGTCCTGCGGCGAACGGTGGTGACGGGTGCCGGCTCGGGTGGCGAGCTCGGCGGCCGCGTCGAAGGGGTCGGCGATGCCGGCGAGTTCGACGCCGGCCGCCGCGGCGATCGTCTCGATGTGTGTACGCCCGATCGCGCCGGCGCCGATCAGGCCGATGCGGACGGTCGCGTCCGGGCGTGACGATCGGTCGGAGAGCTCGGACTTCTGGGCAGCAGTCTTGGGCATGGTCGACTCCTTCGTCGTGCGGTCGATGGGTCCAGCATGTGTGGGAAATAGTGTGAACTGAACGACTGAATGAGTCTTTATTTATGTCTGTTTATCGACTCAATTCCGCGCTACGGTGTCGCCATGTCACAGGTGTCATTCGATTTTCAGGGCATGTCCGTCGTCGTCACGGGAGGGGCTCGGGGGATCGGGGCCGGCATCGGCGCCGTGTTCGCCGCAGCGGGCGCGGAGGTGACGGTGTGGGACCGGGATCCCGCGGCCTTCACAGGGACGTGGCATCCGGCTCTCGTCGTGTCCGCGGACGTGACCGATGAGGCGTCGCTGGCTGCGGCGATGACCCAGACGCTCCGCACGGTCGGCGCCGTCGACGTGCTCGTCTCGTCCGCCGGCATCACCGGTCCGGTGGGGCCCCTGTGGGAATGCGGGGCGGACGACTGGCGTCGCGTCGTCGACATCGACCTCACCGGGGCGTTCCTGGCCGCCAAGACGGTCGTGCCGCATCTGCGCGAGCGGGGATCCGGGCGGATCATCACGATCGCGTCGATCGCCGGCAAAGAGGCGACGGCGTCGCTCTCGGCCTATACAGCCGCCAAGCACGGCGTCGTCGGTATGACCAAAGCCCTCGCTCGCGAGCTCGTCCGCGACGGTGTGACGGTCAACGCCGTGGCCCCGGTGATGGTCGAGACGGAGCTGTTCTCGCAGCTCACCGACGACTTCATCGAGCGCACCCGGGCGCTGATCCCCATGGGCCGCTTTCTGACGGTCGACGAGGTCGCAGCGACGGTCGCGTGGATCGCCAGCGACCTCTGCGGGTTCACCACCGGGCAGGTCTTCGACCTCTCCGGTGGGCGCGCCGACTACTGACCGGCGCGGTCGGTCAGCAGTCGGTGGTCCACCGGGGCCTCAGCGTGCCGCCGCGGCACCGGCGAGCCGGAGGAAGTGCGCACGCATGCGGTCGCGGTCGGGCTCGAGCCCCGTGATGAGGTGGAAGGTGTCGGCCGCCTGTCCGACGGCCATCCGGCCGCCGTCGAGCACGGCGCATCCGCGCGCCTCCGCCGCCTGGATGAGCGCCGTCCGCAACGGCCGGTAGACGGCATCGGCCACCCACAGGCGAGCGTGCAGCAGGTCGGGGTCCAGCGGCAGGCCCGGGTGCCCGACCATCCCGATCGGCGTCGCGTTCACGAGACCATCCGCCTCGGCCACCGCGCCCGGCAGATCGTCGGAGGAGATCGCCGTGACCTCGGCGTGCGGGCCGATCGCGGGAGCGAGCGCGTCGCGCAGCGCGACGGCGCGTTCGAGGAGCGGGTCGAAGACCCGCAGGGACCGCGTTCCCGCCGTCAACAGGGCGTAGGCGATCGCCGACCCGGCGCCGCCGGAGCCGAGCAGCACCACCGTGTCGAGGACCGGTGAGTCCAGTCCGTCGCGGAGCCCCGCGGCGAAGCCGGAGTGGTCGGTGTTGAGCCCGATCGCACGGCCGTCCCGGAACAGCACCGTGTTCACCGCTCCCAGCAGCCGCGCGTCGGGCGACAGCTCGTCGAGGGCGGCCAGGACGAGCTGCTTGCATGGATGCGTGATGTTCAGGGCGTCGTAACCGGCGAGCTGCGCGGCGCGGAGCACGTCGATGCCCTGTTCCGCCGAGCGGCCCCGGTCGTCGAGGTCGAGAATCCGATACAGATAGCGGATGCCGAGGGCGTCCGCCTCGTGCTCGTGCAGTGCGGGGGTGGCCGACGAGCCGATCCCGGTGCCGATGAGTCCGACCAGGTGCGATGAGGACATGCGGGTTCCTTCGAGGGTGTGGGGACGCCTCGGGGCCGCATCCCGGAGGATGCGGCCCCGAGATCTCAGGAGTCTGAGGTGTCTCAGGTCAGCGGCGGTTGCGGAGGCGATCGTACGGGGTGGTGCGCACCGATTCGGTGAGCGCTTCGCCGATGTCTTCGCGGCGCTCGATCTCGGCGAGCTGGCGGCGGCTCAGGCCCAGACGCGCGGTGGGCGTGAAGGCCGTCTCGGGGGCGAACAGCGTCGCGATGCCCGACACCAGCACGATGGCGATCGTGAAGAACGCGACCGCGGGCCAGTTGTTCTGGTTGCCGTCGCCCGTGACGAAGCCCTGGGCGATCGCGGGGGTGAATCCTGCGAGCAGCAGGCCGAGCATGAGGCTCACCGCCATGCCGGTGTATCGCACGCGCGCCGGGAACTGCTCGGGGAAGTAGGCCGGGTAGACCGCATTGCTGAGGGTGTAGGTCCCGCCGATCAGCAGGATGCTCAGCGTCCAGACGAGCGGCATGTTCGCGGCATCCACCGCCGCCAGCAGCGCATAGATGGTGATCGACTGCAGGACCAGCCCGATGAGGAACACGGGCTTGCGGCCGAAGCGGTCCGACAGCGCGCCGGCCACGGGGCCGAAGCACACGGCGGCGAAGTTGGCGACCGTGATGATGAGCAGCATCTCCGCGCGCGGGATGCCGGCGACGGTCGTCCCGTAGGCGAGGACGAAGACGTTGAACATCGTGTTGACGGCGGCGAAGACAGCCATCAGCGTCACGCGCACGACGGTTCCGCCGTTGTAGCGCAGCAGCGTGACGAGGGGGATCTTGGCGACCTCCTCGGTCTCCTTGACCTCTTCGAAGACCTCGGGCTCGTCGAGCTTGCGGCGCAGGATGATCGCGACCACCGTGACCAGCAGGGACGCCCAGAACGGCACGCGCCACCCCCAGCTCAGCAGTGCCTCCTCCGGCATGGCCGCGACGGGGATGAACACGAGGCTCGAGATGACGATGCCGAACATGATGCCGCTCATCGTCCAGCTCGTGAAGAAGCCGCGACGGTGATCGGGGGCGTGCTCGAGCGTCAGCGCGCTGGAGCCGGGCGATTCGCCTCCGGCCGAGACGCCCTGCACGAGTCGCAGGGCGACGATGATGATGGGCGCGGCGATGCCGATCGTGTCCCAGGTCGGCAGGCAGCCGACGAGGAACGTCGCCACGCCCATGATGCCGAGGCAGGCGAGGAGAGCCTTCTTGCGACCCCAGCGGTCGCCGACGTGGCCCCACAGGATCGCCCCGAACGGTCGCGCGACGTAGGCGACGCCGACGGTGGCGAACGAGAGGAGCGTCGAGACGCCCGGCGTCCCCTCGGGGAAGAACAGATGGGGGAAGATGAGCGCCGCAGCAGACGCGTAGATGAAGAAGTCGTAGTACTCGAGTGCGCTGCCGATGAAGCCGGACACGGCGGCGATGCGCGCGTTGTCCTTCTTCGGAGGGGCGGATGTCTTCGTTGACATGTCGTGTGCCTTCAGTGAGGGGCGCTGCGAACAGACGCCTGTGAACTGTCGCCGGCGGAGGATTCCGCCTGGAGCAAGGGTGACAGTCGAATTGTGTCGCGTCCAGAACAGAATTCGTCTAGAACTATGTGCAGATGGAAGCTCAATCCGGCGGTGTCGGGAGGATGGCCTCGGACAGCCGCAGCACGGCCCGCAGCGCCGAGGACTGCTCGTCCGCCATCCAGCCGATGCCGTGCAGCATGAACAGCGGCGCGTCGTCGAGGGGGATCCAGCGAGCACCGCGGGGCATGATCGACGCGAGATCCTCGGCGGCGATGGTCACCCCGAGGCCCGCCGCCACGAGGGTGAGCATGATGTACGGGTCGGTGACCTCTTGCGTGATCCGGGGGCGGAAACCCGCGGCGATGCAGCACCGCAGGAGTGCTTCGGTCATGGCCGATGAGCCGTCGACGGGCATCGACAGGAAGTCGTCGTCGGCGAGCTGGCGCGCGACGAGCGACGGCGCGTCGGCCAGGGGATGGTCGATGGGGACGACGGCCCCGAGCCGCGTCCGGGCGATGAGGCGCGAATCGATGTCGTCTGCGACCAGCGGCAGGCCGACGAACGCCAGATCGAGGGTTCCGTTGCGGAGCTTCGCGACGCCGTCGCCCGTGCGCACTCTGCTGACCAACTGCAGGTCGATCTCGGGAAGCTCTCTCCTGATCGATCGGGCGAGCACGGGCAGGGTGAGGTGGTTGAACGCGCCGGAGAACCCGATCCGCACCGTGCCGTGCACCGCCCCCGAGGCGGTGCGGGCGGCATCGGTGGCGAGGGCGAGGTCTTGGATGACGCGGTAGGCCTTCGGCAGCAGCGCCCGGCCTGCCGGCGTCAGCGAGACACTACGGGTGTTCCGCTCGAACAGATCGGCGCCGATGCTCGCCTCGAGGCGGCGGATGGTCTGGCTGAGCGGGGACTGGGCGACGTGCAGACGCTGCGCGGCGCGTCCGAAATGCAGTTCTTCCGCGACCACGACGAATGCCTCGAGCCAGCGGATCTCCACGTCGCGAGCATACCGGCCGCCTCTCGTCGAGGCCGCGTCGCCCTCACCCACGCGGCGTCGAGAGCACCTCGAGGAAGAACCCGAGGCCCGGCCGGGTGTCGAAGTACGCGTACCGGACACCGCCGCCGCGCACCGAGTCGCCCTCCTGGTGCACGGGCACGCCGATCCCGGCCATCGCCGCCACGACCGCGTCGTGATCCTCGACGGCGAAGCGGATGTGGTGCAGTCCGTCGCCGTGCTCGTCGACGAACTCCCGCCAGATGTCGGGTCCGCCGCGGGGCGAGAGGAACTCGATCTCGATGCCGTGCAGGTCGTAGAAGAGGGCGTCGACCGCGGTATCGACGAGCTCGCCGCGGTACGCGCTGCCGGTGTAGCGGTTGGTGGCGCGCAGCCGGGGCTCGAGACCGAAGATCGCCCGCATCGCGGCCTCGGCAGGCGCGAGGTCGCGCACGACCACACCGATCTGGTCGAGGGCGCTCGAGAGGGCGAGCAGGTCGGCGCTCATTGGCCGACCTGCGACGGAGCGGGCGCGTCCGGGCGGTCGACGGTCTGGCCGCTCGCATGGCGCGCGGCCAGGTAGCCGAAGATCATGCCGGCGCCGACCTGCCCGCCGGCGCCGGGATACTCCGCCGCCATCACCGAGTCGGCATCGTTGCCCGCGGCGTAGAGCCCGCGGATGACGGCGCCGTTCTCGTCGAGGACGCGTGCGTCGGTGTCGGTCCGCAGACCTCGTGCGGTCCCGAGGGGGGTGGGCACGAGCGGGAGGGCGTAGAACGGCGCCGTCGCGATCGGCCCGAGGTTGACGTTCGGCTGGTGCCGCGCGTCGCCGTACTGATGGCCGAAGGGGCTCGTGCCCTTGCCGAACTCCTCGTCCACACCCGTCTCGGCCGCGTGGTTGTTGCGTCGCACGGTCTCGGCGAGGCCGGCGGGGTCGACCCCGATCCTGCGCGCCAGTTCGGCGATCGTGTCGGCACGGCGGATGTAGCCGTCGGCGACGTACGTGCGCAGGAACACACGTGCGGTGTGCGGTCGGATCATGCCCAGGCCGTACTCGTGGAGCGCGCGGGAGTCGATGATGAGCCAGGCCGGGATCGCCTCTCCGGTGCGCTGGGCCGCATACATCGCGCGCACGAAGCGGTGATACGACACCGACTCGTCGACGAACCGGCGCCCCGATCCGGTCACCGCCACGATGCCCGGCTTGGCGCGGTCCCAGATGTGCGGGAAGACGACGAGCGATCCGTCGCGGCGCCGCCCGATCGAACTCGGGAACCAGAAGCCGTTGTCGTCGTGATCCGGGCCGAGCACGGCGCCGGCGTCCAGGCCCAGCTCGAGCGTGCTTCCGGTGGCGCCTTCGGCGGCACGGGTGAACTGCGGCGTGGGGTGGGGCAGGTGCGCGGCACGCCACGCGGCGCTCGCCGCGAATCCGCCGCCGGCGAGCACGACGCCCCGGCGCGCGCGCACCCGGAGCTCGCGCCCGCCGCTTTCGACGATGGCGCCCACGATGACGCCGTCCTCGCGCACGAGGCGCGTCGCGGTGCTGTTGAACAGGACCCGGCCACCACGGTTCTTCAGCGTGTGGAAGAGGTTCGCGACGAGCGCGTTCCCCATCGCCAGGCGAGTGCCCCGTGGGTGGCGCAGGCGGTCGAAGAACCATCGGATGCCCAGGCGCAGAGCTGTCGCAGCGGCACGCGGTGACCAGCGGAACAGCTCCAGCAGCTGGTTCACCTCGGCGCGGCGGACCATGAGCGTGCCCCCGAAGAGGGCGAACTCGGGCACCGGCGGGCGCACGCGACGGAAGTCCTCGGCACCGAGGAGCCGCCCGTCGAACGTCTCGGGTTCGAGGGCGCGACCGACACCCGCGCCGTCGATCTCGGGGTGGTAGTCGACGACGGTGCGCGAGTGCCAGAAGCGCACGCCGAGGCTGTCGAACCAATCGATCATGTCCGGACCGCTGTCGAGGTACGCCTCGCGCAGTTCGCGCGGAGCCTTGTCGCCGACGACGCCGTCGAGGTAGCGCGAGGCATCCTCGCGCTCGTGGGTCGCGCCGACCGCGCGCTGGTGCCGGTGGCCGGGAACCCAGCACGTGCCGGCCGAGTAGGCCGTCGTGCCGCCGAGATACTCGGTCTTCTCGAGCACGAGGACATCGAGCCCGGATGCCGCTGCCGTGACCGCGGCGGAGAGACCGGCGGCTCCCGTGCCGAGCACCAGCAGGTCGGTCTCGCGGTCCCAGGCATCCGTCTGCGCCATGGTCGTCTCCTTCGATGTTGGTGTGGGTGTCTTCTCGGCCACGGTCACTCCGCAGCCTGAGCGTCGGGCGCGTCGACGAGATCGAGCAGTGCGCGGGCGGAGCGGGCAGCGCGGACGGCGTACTCCGCCGCACTCAGGTGCGCGCGCAGGGCCGCATGCGGCACCTCCACGCTCGCGGGGACGCCCGCCGGGACGGCGCGCAGCAGATCGGCGAGAGCGAGCTCGCCCTCGCCGACGAGCAGACGCTGGATGCGTGCCTCGTGCTGCAGGGCGGCGATGCGGTCCGCACCCGTCGCCGTAGGCAGGGTGAGCGGGGCATCGCACAGTTGCACGACCGGCACGAGATCGGGATCGAGCGCCCGGACGTCGTCGAGGGTCGAACCGCCCCGCGCGATGTGCAGGGCGTCGAGCATCAGCGCCGCCCCCGTGGCGCGCGCGACGTCGGCCGCGTCGTCGATCCGCGCGACCGGCTGGTAGGAGATCGGCTCCAGAACGGGTCGGATGCCGAACGTCGCCGCATCCGCCGTGAGCTGCGCGAGGGTGTCGATCAGGCGCGGCCGGTCGGGATCCGCACCGGTCACCGTGAGCGCGCTGGCGCCGAGCTCCGCGCCGGAGGCGAGTGCGGGCAGCCAGTCCTCAGCCGTGGTCGTTGCGGTCAGGGGAAGGAACTCGATGTCGCGGACCTCGAGGCCGGTATCGTCCAGACGCGTGACGGTCTCGCGGAGCATGGGCGAGCCCGCGTGCATCGGGAAGGCGATCTCGTTCGCCGTCACGGCCCTCACACGCAGACCGACGAAGTCGAACCCTGCGGCGGCTGCGGCGGTGACCATCTCGGGCGGCGTGAGGTCGAGCAGGGTCAGATGCCCGACGCCCAGCGGGCGGGTCATCGTCCGACCGCCGTACGGGCGGCCGCCAGCTCGCGCCCGGCCAGGTAACCGAAGGTCAGCGCCGGGCCGATGTTGACCCCGCCGGCAGGATAGTGGCCGCCCATGACGTTCGCCTGGTCGGCGCCGGCCGCGTACAGTCCCGGGACAGGGGTGCCGGAGGCATCCAGCACGCGGGATCGGGCATCGGTGGCCAGCCCCGCGAACGTGCCGAACGATCCGGGAACGATGCGGACCGCGTAGAACGGGCCCTTCTCCAGGGGAGCCAGGGACGGGTTCGGCCGCGCGGACGCGTCGCCCCCGTATCTGTTGAACGGGGTCGAGCCGCGCCCGAAGCGCGAATCGACGCCGGCGCGTGCGTCGGCGTTGAACTGCTCGACGGTGCGCACGAGCCCCTGCGGGTCGATCCCGCATTTGTGCGCCAGCTCGCGCAAGGTGCGGCCCTTCACGAGGTATCCGCTGCGCAGGTACGGGAAGAGCGGCACGGGCAGCGGCTTGGCCATGCCGAGGGGAAAGCGACGCACGAATCGTGCGTCGGCGATCTGCCACGCCTGCACGGGCTCGTCGGCCGGAGCGGCCTCGAACATGGCGGTCACGTAGTCGTAGTACCCGTTGGCCTCGTTGACGAAGCGCTCGCCGGTCGAGACGACACCGATGCTGCCGGGCTTTGCCCGATCCATGATGTGCGGGAAGATCCCGACCCGACCCGAGCGGTACGGCACGAGCGAGACGGGGCACCAGGCGCCCGCCGATGCCTGCTGCACCAGCACCCCGCCGACGCTTTCGCCGAGAGTGATCCCCGAGCCGTCCGCGGTCTCGGGGGCGAGGGTCCAGTGCTCTCGTCCGGTGGGAGTGCGGGGGAACCTCTCGCGGCGGCGTTCCACGTCGCGCGGGAAACCGCCGGCGGCGAGGACGACGCCGCGTCGCGCCGTGAACGTGCGCTCGCCGTCCGAACTGTCGGCGACCACGCCGGTCACCTGCCCGGTTGGATCGGTCACGAGGCGGCGGACGGGGGACGAGACCCGGATCTGCACACCGGCGTCCTCGGCCGCCTGGAGCAGGCGGCCGACCAGCGCCGTGCCGTTGACCAGTTGCATGCCGCGACGGTGCAGGATCAGGTCGATCACGTGGAGACCCACACGCCAGCCGGCGTGCCAGATGCCGCGCACGTTGCCTCGTGATGCGGAGAGGAACGCTCCGAGGTCGGGGCCGGCCATGATCCCCATTCCCAGGAATGAGGTCTCGTACAGCTGACCGCGCAGCAGGCGCCGCACCGACGGGCTCAGGCGCCGGGCGTTGATGGGCTTCGCCCCGGCGGAGCGGTTCCCGGTGCCGGCGTGGGGCAAGTCGCCGTAGATGTCGTTGATCTTCGAGCCCGGGACGAACTGCATCGCCGTCTTCGTGTGGAAGAACTCGATCATCTGCGGCGCTCCCGTGAGGAACGCGTCGATGCGCGCCTCGTCGTAGTCGTCGCCGAGCGTGGCGCGCAGGTAGGCCTTGACGTCGTCGACCGACTCGTCGACTCCCTCGCGCTGCGCGAGTACGGAGCGCGGTGCCCAGAGCCATCCGCCCGACCAGGCCGTCGCGCCGCCGCAGACGTCGGCGGCTTCGAGGACGAGCACGGAACTGCCGCCGTGCGCGGCGGCGATGGCGGCAGCGAGCCCTCCGGCTCCGGCTCCGACGACGATGACGTCGTACTCGGTCGTGGGGATGTCGGGCATCAGGTTCCTCCGTCGGCGCCGTGATGATCTGGTCGTCATTGACTATGCACTTTCAGATACTTAATAAAGCTTCGATAGTGTCGCCGTAACGATATAGCGAGACGTGAGCCCTGCGCAAGCCTCGATGCGGGTCGCGAGGATAGCGGTGGGAGGGATGGCGGGTCCAGCGCTTCACTCGGTGGCGCGGAGGGGTGAGAATATCGGGATGACGTCCTCACCCCCGCAGCCGCCGTCGTACTGGTATGCGGAGGACGATGCGCGATCGACATCGGTCATGGAGGCGCTGCGCTCGTATCGAGCCGCCGAGGTCGCGATGCGCAGGCGGACTCAGCAGTCGATGGACATGGGTGAGAACGAGCTGCTGGTGCTGCGCTTCCTCGCTCGGGCCCGGCTACGCGACGAGGCGGTGACGCCCGTCACGCTGAGTCGCTATCTCGGCATCACCTCTGCATCGACGACCGCGCTCCTGGATCGGCTCGAGAAATCGGGTCACATCACGCGTGCGCCGAATCCCGCCGACCGTCGCAGCGTGCTGATCACCTCGACCGATAGGTCGGATGCCGAAGTGCGTCACACGCTCGCCGCGATGCACGACCGCATGATGAGCGTCGTCCGGGATATGGGTCCGGACGAGCGCGCGACGGTGATCGAGTTCCTCGATGCCATGCGATCCGCCGTCGACCAGATCGATGCCTCCTGAGTGCAGGCATCGACCGCAACGTCAGCTCAGGCGTAAGACCCGACGCGCTCTGTGACGCCGATGCGGTCCGCCGCGTCCGACACGGAAGCCAGGAAGGCGAGGACGGCGGCCCGGCCGTCGTCGCCGAGCGCGTCGGCCACGTCGGCCGCGTGCTCCTCGAAGGCGTCGACCAGATCAGCGACCTCCTGCTCCGCTTGCGAGGTCGGCTCGATGAGGATGCTCCGGCGATCGGTCGGGTGACTCACTCGCTGTATGCTGCCCTGACGCTCCAGGCGATCGAGCAGGGCGGTCGTCGATGCCGAACTGATTCCCAGGTGGCGCGAGATATCGCTGGGCTTCACCACGCGGGCGTCCCGATCCTCCCGGAGCAGGAAATCGAGGATGCGTAACTCGTTCTCGCCGAGGGATGCCGTCGCGCGAACGCGCTGATGCATCTGCGTGTCGGACGCGCGGAAGCGCGCAAGTGCCTGCAGCACCTGCGCGGTGCTCACCGATGCGCCCATGTCTTCGCTCCCGGATGTTTCTTCATCAATATAACTCAGTTCGGCGATAGCTCTCAAAATAGCTCGCTTGACTAACTACTTATCTAAGGAATAACCTTTCGATCAATCGATCTCGAGGAGACACCATGGGACGCCTGTACTACGGAAACAGCACGGATGCCATCGTCGTGGACGACCGCGACCTCGCCCATCTGAAGGTGGTTGCGACCACCAAGCTCCGCCGCTCCGAAGGGTTCAGCATCTCGTTCTTCTCGCAGGACCGAGGGCGCTCGACCGTCTGGATCCACTGCGCGATCCCCCTTCGCTTCGAGTTCGACAGCGTCGAGCCGATCCGCCTCGATCCCGCCTATGTCAACGAGCTGGCCCAGGCTGCCGCATCCGCCATGGGTATCGTCATCGACCTGGACCGCGCGATCGAGGACGCCAAGCCCGCACTGGCGGTCGTCGCATGACCGCCGTGCTGCCGCTCCGGGCGGAACGCACGCGCGTCACATGGGTGCGTGTCGAGAGCGGGTTCCACGTGGCGTCGCGGGCGGGAGAGTTCGTCGGCTTCGCCGAGCGGACGCCCGACGGGCACGTCGTCGGTTTCGACGGACGGTCCACCCCGGTCGGTCGCTACGAGACGCTCGCGGAGGCTCAGCGTGCGGTCGAATCTGCGCCTGCGCCGTCGGAAGACTCCGAGCCATCGATGTCTCCTCGCCTCCTGGGGGTGTTCCAGGGCGCGGCGACGGTCGCAGGCCTCGTGGCACTCGGTGCCCTCGGTGCCGCCGCGTTGACTTTTCCGGGCGTCTGACGCCGTTTCGCTTTCCGGGCGTCGGACCGGGGTCGTCGATGATCAGGCGAGCGCGGATGCTCCGGCGGACGGCGGGACAGTTACGCCCGCGGTGCCGGCGATGATGTCGTCGGTTCGACGCTGTAGGTATGCGCAGAGGCTCGAGATCATGGCCAGATCGGCGGCGAGCCGGGCAACCCCCTCGGCGTCGAGATCGAAGGAATCGGAGCGGGGCTCGAAGGTGACCACCCACCGTGGCACAGTGTCTGCGTTGACCGCCTGGATGTACGTGACGGTTGATGCATTCGCCAGCGAGACGACCACCATCCCCGACTCCGGGCCGGGAGTGAAGTCCTTCTCAAGGACGGTGATGGCCGTGGTCTCATCGGGAGCGGCGGCGAGATAGTCGTCCACCCATGCCTGAATGGTGGCTTGGTTGCGGTAGGGCATCGGGCCTCTAATCCTCGAAAAGTCGGGGGTGTCCTGCCATTATGCCTCCGGCGGAGCCGTTCTCCGCCGGTGCGGCTCGCTCGAGGCCCGCCGGAGCGGGACCCTAGCATGGGTTCATGGCTGTCCAATCATCGCCCGTGGCCCGCATCGACTGGGCAGAGGGGCGCTGGACCCATGCGCCCGCGCAGTCCCGCCTCGATACGGACGGGCTTCACGTCACGGCGGCCGCCGGAAGCGACGCCTGGCGCCATACCTCCTATGGATTCGTGCACGACAGCGAACATGCGCTCGTCGCTCCGCTTGCCGTCGGTACGGCGATGGAGGTGGTCTTCTCCGCGGACTACGCCGAGCAGTTCGATCAGGCGGGTCTGTTCGTGCGAGCGGACGATGAGCGGTGGGTCAAGGCGGGAGTCGAGTTCGCCGATGGAGTCCTCGGTGCGGGCGCCGTCGTCACCGACGGTCGATCCGATTGGTCGATCGGGGCGGTCCCCGACTGGGTGTCGCATCCGCTGCGGGTGCGGGTGAGTCGCGGCGCGGATGCCCTCACGGTGCGCGGGGGCATCGACGGCGGTCCCCTCCGACTGCTGCGGGTCGCTCCGTTCCCCGGAGACCTCGCCGCAGAGGCCGGCCCGTTCGTCTGCGCACCCACGCGACCGGGTTTCGAGGTCGCGTTCACGCAGTGGTGGCGTACGGCCCCCGACGCCGCCCTGCACTGACCGACGCCCTCGCCGACGTCACCGGTCCCGGCCTCCCGGAATCCGGATCGGGGTCGTGCCGGCCACCTCATCGCTGAACTCCTCCGGTGCGATCGGGTCGATCACCGAGATCGAGCGGGTCTCATCGATCGAGAGCGCGAAGCGCCGCGTAGCGTGCCGATGGAGGCGGCCCGACCAGACCAACCATCCGAAGCCGATCGCGAAGGCGACGAACACCATCGCGGACGAGAGCAGGATCGCCGCACGGGGACCGAACTGGGCGGCCATCCAGCCCACGATCGGGGCGCCCACGGGGGTCCCGCCCATGAGGATGGCCATGTAGAGCGCGAGCACCCTGCCCCGCAGGGCGGGGTCGGTCGTGGTCTGCACGTAGCCGTTCGCGGTCGTCAGCGTCGTCACCACGGCGAAGCCCGTGAACATGAGGGTGATGGCGTACAGCCAGTAGGTCGGCATGAACGCCGACACGGTCGACGCCACCGCGAACATGCCCGTGCCGATGATGACGAGGCGCATCCGGGCGCGATCACGGCGTGCTGCCAGCAGTGCACCCGCGAGGGAGCCGATCGCAAGGATGGAGGAGAGCAATCCATACCCGTCGGCAGTCTGCCCGAACTCGAGCGCCATCGTCGACGCGAAGATCGGGAAGTTCATGCCGAAGGCGCCGAGCAGGAACACCATCACGAACGTCACGAGAAGGTCGGGCCGCCGGCCCACGTAGCGGAATCCGTCGGCGAGTCGCGACGCTCCGGGCGCCTTCACCCGCGGCACGAGTTCGTCGGTGCGGATGACCATCAGAGCGACGATCATCGCGAGGAACGTCGCCGCGTTGACGAGGAACACCCACCCCGTCCCGACGGCGACGATGACCACGCCGGCCACGGCCGGACCGAACATGCGCGCTGCGTTGAAGGATGCGGAGTTCAGGGCGACCGCGTTGGCTGCATGCTCCCGGTCGACCAGATCGGAGACGAAGGCCTGTCGGCTCGGGTTGTCGAACGCCGCGACGAGACCGAGGACGAAGGCGAACACGTACATGAGGGGGAGGGTCATCACTCCCGCGAGGATCAGGAGCCCGACCGTCGCTCCGAGCAGCATCAGCAGGCTCTGGGTGAGGATGAGCAGTCGCCGTCGGTCGAATCGGTCGGCGACCCACCCCGTGACGCTCACGAGCAGCAACGGCGGCGCGAACTGCAGCGCCATCGTGATGCCCATCGCGCCGGCGTCGCCGTGGGTGAGCTCGGTCAGCACGACCCAGCTCAGCGCCGTGGCCTGCATCCAGGCGCCGACGTTCGACACGAGAGCGCCGACGAACCAGACGCGATAGTTGAAGACCGAGAAGGAGCGGAACATGGGCGACGGGGCCCGGCGCGCAGACCGCGCAGCCGTGCGGGCGGAGCGGAGGGGGCTCATCGGGCGGCGACCTCTCTCATGAGGTCGCCGGCGGCGCGCAGGATCTCGCGCTGCGAAGCGCTGAGCTCCGCGAAGGCCTGCTCGAGCCAGGAGTCCCGTCGCCGCACAGTCTCGACGACGACCTCGCGACCGGCGTCGGTGAGTGCGATGTTGACCTTGCGGCGGTCGGTCTCGTCGGGGGTGCGGGTGAGGTAGCCGGACTCCTCGAGGCAATTGACGGTGCGGTTCATCGAGGGGGCGGAGACACGCTCGCGTTCGGCGAGCTCACCGAGCGTGTGCGGACCGTGCGCGGACAGGGCGGCGAGCACGGCGAACTGCCCGTCGCTCATGGTGTCGATGGCGCGCTGCGAGCGCAGCCGGCGGGCGAGGCGGAAAGTGGCCATCCGGAACTCGGATGCCTCGGTCGCGAGGTCGGTCTCGAGGCCGGGGTCGGCAGCGGAGGGAGCGGCGTCGCCGCGTCGGGCGACAGCGGCTGCGGGGGAGGGGGAAGAGGCGCTCATACGAATATTTAGCATAGCTCATTAGCTCTGCTAACGACCTGGGGATGGATGCCCCGGCAGATTCGGTGGGGCTCGCCTGGACCGCGCATCGCTCCCTAGACTCGCCCCCATGGCCGAACCCCGTCGCGAGGAACGCGCGTTCGTCGATTCCCATGGCATCCGGATCTTCTACGACGTGCACTCGCCCGCGGCGACTCCCCGCGCCGTGATCCAGCTGCTGCACGGGGTGGGCGAGCACGCCGGGCGCTACGCACGGACGATCGCAGACCTCGTCGCTGCGGGATACGTCGTGTACGCCGACGACCACCGTGGTCACGGTCGGACCGGCATGGCGCAGCACCACGGCGACCGCACGAAGCTCGGGCGTCTCGGACCCGGCGGTGTGCGTGCGGCGCGCGACGCGTGCGCCCGGCTGACAGGCCTGATCCGCGCCGATCATCCCGATCTTCCGCTCGTGCTGCTCGGTCACTCGTGGGGGTCTCTCCTCGCGCAGATGCTGCTCGACGGGCATCCCGACGCGTACGACGCCGTCGTCCTCACCGGCACCGCTCTGCGGTGGCCCGGCGCGATGAATGCCGGCGATCTCAACGCTCCGTGGAAGGCGGCCGACGCGATGGGAACGGAATGGCTCTCGTCCGACCTCTCCGTCGGGCGGGCCTTCCTCGATGACCCGCTCACCACCACGGCGACGGTGCGCACGCTGTTCGGCCTCGTCGACGGGGCGCGGCTGTTCGGGCTGCCGGCGCGGAATCTGACCCCCGACGTGCCCGTGCTCATCATGGTCGGCCGGGACGACACCCTGGGCGGGCCCCGCAGCGCCCACCGCCTCGCGGAGGCGTACCGGCGCCGCTCCGGTCTGTCCGATGTCACGACCCTCGTCTACCCCGGCGTCCGCCACGAGATCTTCAACGACGTCACTCGCGCCGACGTGATCGCCGATCTGCTCGCCTGGCTCGATCGCCGGCTGCCCGTGCGCGACTGACGATCGCCCCCAGCTCGTAGGCTGGGGAGCATGCACGGGGAGTACAAGGTTCCGGGCGGCAAGCTCGTCGTCGTCGATCTCGATGTGGAGGACGGACGCATCGCCGCCTTCCACCTGGCAGGGGACTTCTTTCTCGAACCGGACGAGGCGCTCGGCGCGATCGACGCCGCCGTCACGGGGCTGCCGGTGGAGACGGATGCCTCGGCGATCGCCGCGGCGGTGCGTGCAGCGCTCCCCGAGGGAGCCCAGCTGCTCGGGTTCACGCCGGAGTCCGTGGGCACCGCCGTGCGGCGGGCCCTCATCACGGCGCCGGGCTGGAAGGACTTCACCTGGGAGATCGTCCACGACCGTGCCGTCTCGCCGCGGATGAACCTTGCCCTCGACGAAGTGCTCACCGCCCGGGTCGGTGCGGGCCTGCGCAACCCCACCCTCCGCATCTGGGAGTGGGATCAGTCCGCCGTCGTCATCGGATCGTTCCAGTCCTACCGCAACGAGGTCGACCCCGAGGGCGCCGCCCGGCACGGCTACGACGTCGTGCGTCGGATCTCGGGCGGCGGCGCGATGATGATGGGCGCCGACTCGATCGTCACGTACTCGCTGTACGTCCCGGCATCCTTCGTCGCCGGCATGACCTTCGCGGACTCGTACGCCTTCCTCGACGACTGGGTGCTGCAGGCGCTGCGGTCTCTCGGCGTCGACGCGACCTACCAGCCCCTCAACGACATCGCCTCGCCGAAGGGCAAGATCGGGGGCGCCGCGCAGAAGCGTCTCGCCGGCGGCGGCGTGCTGCACCACGCGACGATGTCGTACGACATGGACGGTCAGGTGATGACCGAGGTGCTGCGGATCGGGCGCGAGAAGCTGAGCGACAAGGGCACGACCTCCGCCGCCAAGCGTGTCGACCCGCTCCGCAGTCAGACCGGCCTTCCGCGCGAGGCGATCATCGAGCGGCTGAAGGACACCTTCGCGACCCTCTACGGTGCCGCCCCCGGGCGCATCACCGCTGAGGAGTACGCCGAGGCGGAAGCCCTCGTGGCATCCAAGTTCGCCACCGACGCGTGGCTGCACCGCGTTCCGTGACGCCGGCCGTGCCGGACGACGCACCTGCCGCGGGCCGCGTCGAGATCGTCCAGGGTGACAACCTCTCCGTCGCGCGCACGCTGCCGGACGCCTCGTTCACGCTCGTGTACCTCGATCCGCCGTTCAACACGGGTCGGCGACAGAGCAGAGCCATCGAGTCGGCGGTCCTCACTCCTCCGATCTCGCACGCGGACTCTGCGGAGCCCCCCGATCCGGCGGAATCCGCGTCGGATCGGAGGCGTTACGACCGTGCTCCGGTCAAGGCGGGGTTCCGCGGCACGGACTACGCCCGCGTCCGCGGGCGGCTGAGGGTCTATGACGACAGCTTCGACGACTACTGGGAGTTCCTCGAGCCGCGCCTGCGCGAGGCGTGGCGGCTACTCGCCGACGACGGCACCCTGTACCTGCACCTCGACTATCGCGAGGCGCACTACGCCAAGGTGCTGATGGATGCCGTCTTCGGACGGGACTGCTTCCTCAACGAGCTCATCTGGGCCTACGACTACGGGGCGAAGAGCCGGCGCCGGTGGCCGACCAAGCACGACACGATCCTCGTCTACGTGAAGAACCCCCGCGCGTACTGGTTCGACTCGGAGGCCGTCGATCGCGAGCCGTATATGGCGCCCGGCCTCGTGACGCCCGAGAAAGCCGCCCGGGGAAAGCTGCCGACGGATGTCTGGTGGCACACGATCGTGCCCACGAGCGGCCGCGAGAAGACCGGCTACCCGACCCAGAAGCCCGAGGGCATCCTGCGCCGCATCGTGCAGGCCTCGACGCGCCCCGGCGACCGTGTGCTCGACCTCTTCGCTGGAAGCGGCACGACCGGTGCCGTCGCCGCCGCCCTCGGCCGGGACGCCGTGCTCGTCGACGACAATCCCGAGGCGATCGCCGTCATGCGCCGCCGGATGCCGGATGCGGCTCTGCGCTGAGAAGCCTCAGCGGACGGCGTCGCGGCTCGCGTCGGCGTCGTCCCGTGCGGCCTTGCGCCCCGCCACGAAGTCGTAGAACGTGAGGGCGAGCCGCAGCGGACCGAGCTCGAGAGGCATGAAGTCGCGGGTGCGTCGCAGTCGCCGCCACAGCTCCGGGTCCAGCTCGCGCAGGTAGCGGCGCGCCCGTCGCGCGTGCGCGGTGTTCGACGCGATCCGGATCGTGCGGGCGCCGCTCAGCCACGGGAGCGACAGTGTCAGATTCTCGCGCGTCGAGGTCGCGTGGCGCTCGATCGCGACGTCCGCCGCGGCGACACCGAGATGGGCAACGGCGTAGCGCGCCATGAGGTCGGCCTCGGGCACCGACCCGCGCACGGCCCCGCCCGAGAAGACGAAGAGCGTGCCGGCCGATGATGCGTGCGAGCGCGGCGCGGAGCGCACCGCGATCCGGGTGCGCCACACCTGCACGGCGTTCCGGCGCCCGTCCGTGCGCGACCGGAAGCCGAGCACCAGCACCACGTCGCGGCCATCGGGCGGCCCCTCGAGGCGCATATCCGTGTCCGGGTAGTCGGCGCGGGCGACGTTCGCGGCCTGCACCTCACCCCAGACGAGCAGGGCGCACCCGAGCCCGGCGACCACGGCCAGGGCGGATGCCGCGGCGCGCCGGCGCCCCGGCATCCGACCCCTGCGCGCGACCATTCCTCGAGAGTACGGTCCCCCGAGCGCGGCGCGGGGCGCCGTGCCGGGTCAGTCCTGGATGTCCTGGGTGTCGTCGGCGTGCTCGGATCCCTCGCCGAGGAAGGCGAGCAGCGCCGCATTGACCTCGACGCCGTGCGTGCGCAGCAGCCCGTGCGGCGCGCCCTCGATCTCGACGTAGGTCAGGGGCGTGCCGTCGGGGATCGCATCCTTGAACCGCCGCGCCGTCTTGTCGATCGGCAGGACGTTGTCGGCCGTGCCGTGCAGGATCAGCGTCGGCACCGTGATCGCCGGGATGTCCGCTCGGAAGTCGGTCGGCCAGGTCAGCGGCGCGGCGGCGATGGCGGCGTTCCCGGCCTGGTGCGCGACCTGCACCGACGCGTCGACGGCCTCCTGCGAGATGCGCTCGCCGAGGAACTCGTCGAGGTTGTAGAAGTCGCGGAAGAACCCGGTGAGGAACGCGTGCCGGTCCTCGGCGACCGCCGCCGCGGTGCCGTCGAAGAACGCCTGGTCGCCCGCGCCGTCCGGGTTGTCGTCGGTGATCAGCAGGTACGGCTCGAGCGACCCCAGGAAGGCCGCTTTCGCGACGCGTCCCGCGCCGTAGCGGGAGAGGTAGCGCGCGATCTCGCCGGTGCCCATCGAGAAGCCGACGAGCACGGCATCCGTCAGGTCGAGGTCTTCGATCAGGGCGTGCAGGTCGGCCGCGAAGGTGTCGTAGTCAGAGCCCGACGCCGTCTTCGACGACGCCCCGAACCCGCGCCGGTCGTAGGCGACGACGCGGAAGCCCGCCGCGAGCAGTGCGCGCTGCTGCAGGTCCCACGACTCGCCGTTCAGCGGGAAGCCGTGGATCAGGACGACCGGCTGGGCATCCATCGGTCCCTGGTCGGTGTAGAAGATCTCGACGTCGGTCGAGTTCTCGGTCGCGACGGTGATGTAGGCCACGGTGACTCCTTCCGGCGGCGGCCCGATGCCGACGCCTGTCATCGACGCTACGGACGTCCGCGGGCGGATGCCAGGGGGCCTCGGATTCTTCGACAGGCGTTCACCTGCGCCCGCCGCCGTGCGTGCGAGTCGAGAGCGTTCGCGCGGGTCTCTCCCCGGTCAGCTGTCGCGGTGGGCTCCGTCGGAGGCGCGGACGGTGAAGATGTGCGGCTCCGCGAAGCCGGCTTCCGCGAACGCCTCCGTGACGGACTCGGCCGTCGCCTCGACGCGGTCGTTGTCGATGAGCGCGATCGCGGCGCCGCCGAAACCCCCACCGGTCATCCGTGCGCCGACCGCGCCTGCGGCCCGCGCCGTCTCGACGGCGAGATCGAGCTCGGGCACCGAGATCTCGAAGTCGTCGCGCATCGACACGTGCGAGGCATCCAGCAACGGTCCGATCGCGCGGGGACCGTCCGTGCGGAGGGCCTGGACGGTGTCGAGCACGCGCTGATTCTCGGTCACGATATGGCGCACGCGGCGGAAGGTCACGTCGTCCATCAGCTCGCGCGCACGAGGCAGGTCGGTGACGGCGACGTCGCGCAGAGCCGCTACGCCGAGGATCTGCGCGCCGCGCTCGCAGGCGGCGCGGCGCTCGCCGTACCCGCCGGTCGAGTGCGCGTGCGTGACGCCCGTGTCCATGACCAGGAGCGACAGGCCCGCGGCGTCGAACCCGAGATCCACGATCTGCGTCTCGAGGCTCCGGCAGTCGAGGAAGATCGCGGCGTCGCGCTTGCCGAGCATCGATGCCATCTGGTCCATGATCCCGGTGGGGGCACCGACGGCCTCGTTCTCGGCACGACGGCCGATCTGCGCGAGGTCGACCGGGGAGAGCCCCGCCGCCCACACGTCGTTCAGCGCCGATGCCGTCGCGCCCTCGATCGCGGCGGATGAGGACAAGCCCGCCCCGACCGGGACGTCCGAGGCGACGGCGATGTCGACGCCCGCGAACGCCGTGGCGTCGAGGCCTGCGGCGCACGCTGCGGCACGCAGGGCCCACGCCACGCCGAGCGGGTAGCGTGCCCACTCGACGATCTCGTCGCGGCGGGCGGGGAACAACCCGTCGAGATCGGCTAAGGCCAAGTCGACTACGGTGCCGTCGAAGGTCGACGCGACGCGGATCCGGCCATCGCCGCGTCGCCGGACGGCTGCGGTGGTCCGGCTGTCGATCGCGAACGGCAGCACGAACCCGTCGTTGTAGTCGGTGTGCTCGCCGATGAGGTTCGCGCGCCCGGGCGCCGACCAGAGACCGTCCGGCTCGGCGCCGGTGAGTTGGATGAACAGGGCGTGCGCCGTCTGCGCCGGCGCCGCGGCCGGAGCGCTCACAGCTGCACCCCTTCGATCGCGTCGCGAAGCCGGTCGGCGGCCTCTTCGGGTGGGATGTCACCGATCCACGCGCCCATGGCCGCTTCTGAGCCGGCGAGGTACTTCAGCTTGTCCGCGGCCCGGCGCGGGCTGGTCAGCTGCAGGTTGAGGCGCACGGCGCCCCGTCCGACGTGCACGGGTGCCTGGTGCCAGGCGGCGATGTACGGAGTCGGGTCCGGGTACAGCGCGTCGACACCGCGCAACAGACGCAGGTAGAAGGGAGCGAGCTCGTCGCGCTCGGCATCGGTGAGCGCCGCGAGATCGGGGACGTGGCGATGGGGCAGCACGTGCAGCTCGATCGGCCATCTCGCGGCGAACGGCACGAACGCTGTCCAGTGCTCTCCTCGGAGCACGACGCGCGGCCCTGCCTGTTCGTGCTCGAGGATGCGCTGGAACAGGTCGGGTGCGGTGCGATCGACCGCATCGAGCAGCCGTTGCGTGCGCGGCGTGATGTAGGGATAGGCGTAGATCTGACCGTGCGGGTGGTGAAGGGTGACGCCGATCGCCTCTCCGCGGTTCTCGAACGGGAAGACCTGCTCGACGCCGGGGAGAGCGGACAGCGCCGCCGTACGGTCGGCCCAGGCCTCGATCACCGTGCGCGCACGAACGACGCTCTGGGTGCCGAACGATCCCGTGCGCTCGGGCGAGAAGCACACGACCTCGCATCGACCGACACTCGTGCGCGTGCGGCCGAGTCCGAGATGGTCGAGGTCGTCGAGCCCGCGCGGAGCATCGGGGGCGAGGGGGGTATCGTCTCCGGCGGCGAGGGCGGGGCCGAACGACGGCGAACGGTTCTCGAACACCGCGACGTCGTACGTCGACGGGATCTCGGACGGGTTCGTCGACGACTGCGGGGCGAGGGGATCGAGCTCGGCCGGAGGCAGGAACGCGCGATTCTGCCGCGCGGCGGCGATCGAGATCCAGTCGCCGGTGAGGACGTCCTGGCGCATCGTCGCCGTGCCGGGGCGTGGGTCGAGAAGGCGGGCGTCGACCGCCCGCTCGGGCCCGAGCGTCGTTCCGGGGTCGTCGAAGTAGATGAGATCGCGTCCGTCGGCCAGTCGCGTGGGGCGTTTGACGACACCCGCACCGAGCGTCGCGGCATCCACCGTCGGCGTCGGTTCGAAGTCCTGCATGTTCACGATCACACGGTACATCGAGTGAATGTCCTCAGCAACACTCGGTGTGACGCGGGATAGGCTCATCGCCGAGAGCAGGGGGCCGGACGGAATGCAGCGCAGAGTGTCGATGGCGGACGTCGCCGCGATGGCGGGGGTGTCTTCCCAGACCGTCTCTCGCGTCGTCAACGACAGCCCGCGTGTCGACCCGGTCACCCGGGCCCGCGTCGAAGCGGCAATGGCCGATCTCGGGTACCGCATCCACCGTGCGGCCCGGGCACTGCGGACGGGGCGCACGGACACCGTCGGCGTGATCGTGTCGACGCTGGCATCCGTCGGCAACTCCCGCATGCTGCAGGCGCTCGCCGACGCGGCCGCGGCGCGCGGTCTCGCCTTGACCGTCGTCACCGCGACGGGGCGCGACGCCGTCGCCGACGGGTTCGCGCGACTGCGCGACCAGGGCGTGGACGGGGCCGTCGTCCTCAACGAGGCGACGGCGCTGGCACGAGGGCTCGATGTTCCCGAGGGACTCGCCCTCGTGGTCGTGGACTCGCTGCCCGACGACCGCTTCGCGGTCGTGCAGACCGATCATGCCGCGGGCGCACGCACGGCGACCCGTCACCTGCTGAGCCTCGGGCACGACACCGTCCATCACATCGCGGGGCCGGTCGCGTCGTTCGCGGCCGCGGCGCGTGAACGCGCGTGGCGCGAGGTCCTCGAGGACGCTGGGCGGGGCGTTCCCGATGTCCTGCGGGGGGACTGGACCGCGGCCTCGGGCCACGCCGCCGCGCGCGCGTTGAGTCACGACGCGACGGCGCTGTTCGCCGCGAACGACCAGATGGCGCTCGGCGCCCTGCGTGCCCTCGCCGAACAAGGGCGGAACGTTCCCGGCGATGTCGCGGTGGTGGGCTTCGACGGCATCGCGGATGCCGCGGAGTACCGCCCGCCGCTGACGACGCTGCGTCAGGACTTCGACGCGCTCGGGGTGGCGGCGATGGACTCGCTCATCGCGCGCATGGCGGGCGACGCGGCCGATCCGGTCGTGATCGCACCCGAACTCGTGCGCCGCGTGTCGGCCTGAGGGTCAGTCCTGCGGCCACGCGCCGGCGAGTCGAAAGCGGAGCATCGGCGTCGTCGCCGTGTCGGTGTCCGTCATCGACCTGTGCCGAGAGCGTCGTCGATCGCGTCGCTGCTGACGTCGATCCCATCACCGATCTTGCTGTAGAGAATGCCCAGCTGGTCGGCTGCGGCGGTGAGGTCGAGCGAGGCGCCCGACTGACTCTTCGTGAAGAGATCGATGTGACCGGGCTCGCGGCTGCCCGCGTGGCGCGCGGCCCGCAGGAATGCAGAGAGTTCATCGGAGGTGACGGGGTCTTCACCGGACATGACGACCTCCACGATCCAGCCCGAGGAGAAACCACTCAGCCCCTGCTCGACCGTTGCGCTCGCGACGCGAGAATCGGCCGCTTCCACGGCGCTGACGACAGCCGAAGCGTCAGCATCCCCGCCTTGTCCCGACGACGGCGAGCACGCCGTGCACAACACGGTCGCCGCCGCAAAAGCGGCCGCGACCGTCCACCCGCGTCTCATTCCTGCCATGAGTAGTACTCCGTTTCGGTACATGACGTCGATCCGCCGAAGAAGTGGTCCAGGTCGTTCACATCTCCAAGATGTTTCTCCCGCGTGAGGAACCACATCCGCCGCGAGAAACCACCGCAGCGGGTGTTTCTCGTGCCGAATGTGGTTTCTCGCGGGCGCGCGACTCGGGGCGCGCGGCACGTCAGGCGGCCGCGTCGTCCCAGGAGGAGGCGGCCACGAGGCCGTCGAAGAAGCTGAGCATGATGTTCGCGATGTCGCCGAGCGGGGTGGAGAAGGTCGCGACCATGACCTGCTTGGATGCGGGGACCGTGTACCAGTAGTCCGCAGTGAGGGTGACGGCATGCGCCTCGGGCTGTTCGGGCAGCATCTGGTGGTCGACATGGTGGAGACGCAGGATCTCGGAGCCGTCGATGGAGAGCCGCCGCGCCGTCTCGTGGTGCGGCTGACCGCTCTCCGCGAACGACTTCTGCAGCACGTCGATGACCTCGTCGGGAGCCGTCCCGAGGGCCGGGCTCATCCGCAGATCGGGTGGGGAGTAGATGGTCAGCGTCACCGGCATCGGCAGCCCCGGCCTGATCTCGGTGGCGATGAACATCGCCTGCGCGTGGCCCTCTTTCGCCGTGGCGATGGCCTCGGCGAGGTCGCGGCGCATCCTGGCCCGCACGGTCGCATCGATATCGCGCGTGCCGACCACCGACGTGACGAACTCGGCGATGAGCTCCGAAGAACTGAGCTCGTTCCACAGCACCGGATGCCACGCGCCGGCCAGCCGAAAGCGGAGCATCGGCGTCGTCGCCGTGTCGGTGTCCGTCATCGACCTGTGCCGAGAGCGTCGTCGATCGCGTCGCGGACGACGCCGATTCCATCGCCCATCGTGCTGTACCGGATGCCCAGCTCACTCGCTGCGGTGCTGAGATCGAGTGACGCGCCGGCTTCATCGGTCGCGTAGAGGTAGAGATGACCGGGGTCGGGGTCGCCGGCATGCCGTGCAGCCAGCAGCACTGCGGAGAGCTCCTTCGAGCTGACAGGAGCATCGCCGGACAGGACCAGGTCGATGAGCCATCCGAACGAGAATCCGCTGACGCTCTGCTTTGCGGACGCGCTCACCACTCGCGAGTCTGCTGCGGTGACACCGGCGACGACCTTCGATGCCCGCGCCTCGTCGGAATCGCTCGACGAACCTGAACATGCCGTACACAACACCAACGCGGCGGCTGACGCCACCACAGCCACCCATGCACGCCTCATTCTTGCCACGCGTAGTACTCCGTTTCCGTATAGGACGTCGAACCGCCGAAGAAGTGGTCCAGGTCGTGCACATCTCCAAGATCCGGCAGGTGTTTTTCCAGTGTCCCGTCGTACTGATCGATTTGATGGATCTGGGCGACATCGGTCGGATTCCCGGGAGCCGTGTCTGTGATCGTTTGCCAGTTCGGGCGGGTGGGAGGAGGCGTGAAGAAGTCGAGTTGCGGGACGGGGTCGCCCTCGTGCTGCACGGAGATCACGCGCGTACGGTCCGGGATCGGCATGTTGTCGATCGGCGCGCCGCAGACGACGACGGCGCCGAAGTTGTAGTCGTTCGAGCGGTAGGCGGCGAGGTGACCGGCGAGGATGCCGCCCTGACTGAACCCGACGAGCATGACGGGGTCGCCGTTCGGCCCGCCCTTGATCCCGGCCTGGTCCATCGCCTCGAGCGTGGCGCGCTCGTACTGGGTGCGCAGACTCGGAAACAGGACAAGCGCCATGTTGCTGTCGACGTCGTTGACCGCCCCGGAGTCCTTCATTGCCTGGAAGAGCTCGAAGTCCTTGCCGGACATCGTGGATGCCAGCGCCTGCCAGTCCTGCGTGCTGGGGAGCACGACCCGCCACGACACCGTTCCGTCGGCCTGGACAATCTTCTCGATCTTGACAACGGTCTTGTCGGCACCGCCTTCGACGTCGACGGAGCCCGCCTCGTTGAACACTCCGTCTAAGCCACTGGCCTCGACCACGTGATCGGGCTTGTACGGGCGCACCGTCGGCGTGAGCTTCTGGACGTCGCTGGCGACGCGGATCGCCACGAGCGTCGCGACGAACAGCGCGACCACGGCGGCCACGGAGAGAAGCATCGGGATGAGCAGCTCCGGCGCGACGAGCAGCACACCGATCAGTGCGATGGCGGCGACGATCGCGAAGACGAGCATCAGGACGACGAGCAACACGCCCAGCACCGCGGCGATGATGTCGATCAGCTTCGAGACGACGACGGTGAGGACCTCGCCGACCCATTTCCCGATCGCGGCGAACACGTCGCCGACGCCGCCCCAGAACTGGTTCCAGTTGTCGGCGAAAGAGTCTGCGCCGTCCGCGATCGCCGTCTCGATCGCGGCGATCGCTCGATCCGCGGCGGTCCGGATGTCGTCACGAGCCGTGTGCAGCGTCTTGCGGGCATCCTCCACGGACTGCATGGCTGTGCCGAGACGCCGGTTGAGCTGCAGATACTCGTCCCGCAGATCGTCCGTCGGCTGCCCGAGGGCTTCGGCTCGAGTGGTGTCGTTCTGGTTCTTGGAGAGGCCCGACTGGATGCTGTAGGTCTGCTTCTCGTAGTACTGGGCCGATTCGATGGCTCGACGCGCGGTCGCCTGGATCGGTGCGAGGGCGATCGCGAACTCCTTCAGAGCCGCCGCCGTTCCCCGATATCTCCTCTCCGCCCCGGTGAGCGCGGAGCGGGTCTCGACCGCGACGGAGGAGATGGCGTCGATGGCGTCGCTCTTCTGCCCGTCGACGAGATCGTTCAGGGCATTCGTGGCTTCCGCGATGGCGTCGGCGGCGGCACCGAGATCCTGCGTGCGCGCGCCCAGCTGATCCGGCTTCCCCGCGAAGATGTCGGCGTAGTCCGCCTCGATGATGGTCATCGTTCGCCCCCCGGGATCACGGCGTCGACCATGTTCTTGTTCAGCGAGTCGGCGAGCTTCACGTCGAGATCGGTCATGACGTCGACGACAGCGCCGAGCGCGTCGCGGATGAACATGAGCTGCTTCTCGAGGGCGGCACGATGAGCATCCCAGTTGCCCGCGAAGTCTCGCACCTTGCCCGCGAGACGATCCTCGCCCGTCAGGTCCGCGATGTCGTCGCCGAATCGTTGTGCGCCCTGAAACGTGCTCACGGCGGTGTCGACCCGCGAGCGCGAGTCGGAGAGTGTGGCCGTGTCCAGCTGGATGTCGCTCACTGCGGGTCGCCTCCTGATGTCGATGCGAGCTTACGTGCAGGCATTTCGCCGCGCCTATGGGGAGAACTGCCCATCGGTCGGGTGAGAAACCACAATCGGCGCGAGAAACCACCCCACGGGGTGTTTCTCGCGCCGAACATGGTTTCTCGCGGGTGAGCTCGGGGGCGTCAGCGCGCGGCGCGGCGCGCCTCCCAGCCCGTTCGGACCATCTCGTCGACCGTGTACCGGTTCTGCCACTCGAGGTCGCGCGCGGCGAGCTCGCCCGTCGCGACGATGCGGTCGGGGTCGCCGGGGCGGCGCGGGCCGATCTTCGGGGTGAAGTCGATCCCCGTGACGCGGGCCATGGCATCCATGATCTCGCGCACGCTCAGGCCGTTCTGCGAGCCGAGGTTGTAGGCGGCCTCGATGGGCTCACCCGACTCGAGTCGCTGGGCGGCCACGACGTGGGCCGCCGCGATGTCGCCGACGTGGACGTAGTCGCGGACGTTGGTGCCGTCGGGAGTGTCGTAGTCCTCACCGTTGATCTGCGGGGTCTCGCCGGCCAGCAGCTTCTCGAACACGATCGGGAAGAGGTTGTGCGGGCTCGTGTCGTAGACCGACGGGTCAGCCGAGCCGACGACGTTGAAGTAGCGCAGCGACGTGTGCCGCAGCGGGTGTTCGTCGGATGCCGTGGCGACGCCCTGATCGCGCAGCAGCCACTCGCCGATGAGCTTCGACTCGCCGTAGGGCGACGCCGGGCGCTTGGGCAGGTCCTCCGTGACCAGCGGCACGTCGGGGGTGCCGTAGACGGCGGCCGACGACGAGAACACGATGTTGGGGACACCGGCATCCGCCATCGCGGCCAGCACGACGCGGGTGCCCTCGACGTTCTGCTCGTACGTGTGCAGGGGGCGCTGCACCGAGACCCCCGCGTACTTGAAGCCGGCGACGTGGATGACGCCGGTCACCCCGTGGGTGCGCATCGCGTCGGCGAGCAGATCCCGGTCGAGGATCGTCCCCTCCACGAACGGCACGCCGTCGGGGACGAACGACGCGTGGCCGCTCGAGAGGTCGTCCACGACGACCGGGGCGATGCCCGATGCCTGGAGTGCGCGCACCACGTGCGCTCCGATGTATCCTGCTCCGCCTGTCACAAGCCACGTCATGACTCCATCCTGCCCGATCGGCGACTGCCCGCGATGCCACGCGGGACCGAGCGCGTAGCATCGCGACCATGACCCGCGTCGTCGTTGCGCCCGACAGTTTCAAGGGATCGATCGTCGCTCGAGACGCCGCGGACGCACTCCGCCAGGGGTGGTTGTCGGTGCGGCCCCGTGACGAGGTCGTACGGCGGCCGATGGCCGACGGCGGAGAGGGCACGCTCGACGCCTTCGCCGCCGCGGTGCCCGGTGCGCGGAGGATGCCCGTCGTCGTCGCGGGACCGGACGGGCGCGACCACGCGGCGCAGTGGCTGCTCCTGCCGGACGGCACCGGCGTCGTCGACCTGGCCTCGACGAGCGGGATCGAGCTCCTCCGCGGGCGGCTGCGCCCCTGGGACGCCGACACCCGAGGATTCGGCCAGGCCATCGCGGCGGCCCTCGACCACGGCGTCGGTCGCCTTGTGCTGGGCATCGGTTCGAGCGCGTCCACCGACGGCGGCGCCGGCATGCTCTCCGCCCTGGGCGGACGATTCCGGGATGCCGCGGGGCGGCCCGTCGCGCCGGGGGCGCGCGGCCTGGGCGAGATCGCCTCCGTCGACCTGTCGGGGCTGCGGCCCGTGCCTGCGGGCGGCGCGACGGTGCTCACCGACGTGACGAATCCGCTCCTCGGCCCGCGGGGCGCGGCGGCGGTGTTCGGGCCTCAGAAGGGACTGGACGCGTGCGCCGTGGCATCCGTCGACGCCGACCTTCGGGGCTATGCTGCGCACCTGGCCGCAGACCCCTCCGTCGGTACAGCCGTCGATCCGGACGCGCCGGGCGCCGGCGCTGCGGGCGGCGCGGGCCTCGCCTTGCGGGCGTGGGGCGCGCTCCTCGTTCCGGGGGCCGCGGAGGTAGCCCGACTCATCGGACTCGCCGAGGCGATCGCGGGCGCCGACCTCGTCGTGACGGGGGAGGGGGCCTACGACGGGCAGTCCGCCGCGGGCAAGGCTCCCGCACACGTCGCGGCGCTCGCCGCCGGCGCCGGGGTGCCGATCGCTCTGGTCGCCGGCCGCATCGCCCCCGATGCCGACACGAGCGGCTTCGCCGCGGCGCTCTCGCTCACGGCGTTCGCCGGCAGCGCGCGCGGCGCTCTCGACGAGCCGGCTCGCTGGCTGCACGCGGCCGGAGCCGCGCTCGCCACCCGCCGCTCCTGACGACCGCTTTCCGGAGGTGTGCGCGCGAAGCGATCCCCCGGGAGCGGCAGGGTTCCGTCGTCGCCCGGCACGGGCGCGCCGG